>SLMP01000054.1 GCA_007133465.1 Nitriliruptoraceae bacterium
CTGCAGGTCTTGGTCGACCGCAGCGGTCTGCTCCGGTCCAGGCTCGACCGTGACCGTGCACTCGCCAGCGGAGCTTCGGGTAGAACCAACGGGCGTCTGTATGCGCTACCCGTTCTGGTCCTCGGCGGAGGTACTGGCGACCGCTAGGCCGAGCGCTCCAGCTGCTGCGCACAGGTCGCGGTCGCCTGCGACCATGACGGTCGTTTCGTGGCGGACACGTTCAGCTGCGGCGAGGTGGATGGCGTCGTAGCCACGCAGCGCGTGGTGCTGTGCGAGTGCGCCTGCACGGCGCACGAGGAGATCGTCGACCTCCACCAGGTCCAGTTGGTCGTAGAGGCCGTCGAGCGCGTCGATCGCCGTGGTGAGGTCGGCCGAAGCCAGCCGCTCGAGCCGGGCCGCCAGCGCGAGCGCCGCGCGAGCTTCGGTGTAGATCAGCCGTACCGAGGTGACGTGGGCTGCGACGTCCCAAACCCGCCCGGCACGCACCGATCCGGGTTCCTCGATGAGCAGCGGGATGAGCGCCGACGTGTCGAAGTAGGCGATCACCGACGCTGCTCGGCGACGAGTTCGCTGACTCCTGAGGTGGCGGCGACACGGGTCGTCGGCCGATGTCGGTCACGGGTCGCTGCGGGTGCGACGAGGCCCTCGGCAACGAGACGGTCGAACGTGTGCGGTCCGTCCACCGGGACCAGCCGTGCGATCGGTCGCCCTCGGTCAGTGACCGTCAGCTCCTCGCCGGCCCGGACACGCTCGAGGTAGCGGCTGAGATGATCGCGAAGGTCTCGGATCCCGGCCTCGGCCATGAGACTCACCTCCGATGTGGCGTTTTCTCCGCAGGCATTGTAGCCACAACGCGGGTGCGACGAGGTACCTCCCGACCTGTGCAGAACCGCCCCTATCTGCCAGTCGAGGCGCAGCGTGGCCAAGTCCCCGATGCGGTCCTGCGGGCAAGGTCTGTAGGGCGGCCGGGGCGCGAATGCCGTCGCACGGCCTGGCCGCCAGCAGGTCAGCGCGGATCGGTGACGTAGTCGGCTGCACGGTGTCGGATGGCAACGACCCGCACGGCCGTGTCGTCCCGCAGTTCGTAGATGATGCGGTACGGATCGATCAGGCGGTGATCACCCACCTCCGCGATGGCAAGGTGGTCGAGGCGTGAGATTGCCGACATCGCCGCCCTCCGGGCGCAGGTGGCCGAGCCCTGACACCCACGCCGCTGTGGGCGTCTGTAGGGCTGCGCCATGGCGTCCACGATCACTGCGAAGTGACGGTCATCGAACGCCTCCCGCAGCGCTGACCCAGCCTGCCATCAGCTCCCGACCTCCGGGCTGCCCGCCGGGATCGCGGACAGCGGAGTACCGACCTCCGGGCTGCCAAGGTCCGCGGTCGCCCCGAGGCGCGTCGCTCCCTACGTCACGGCTGCCGAAGGCCATGACCGGCGGGGCGCTCCGGCGGAAGCGGGTCCGGGAGATGCCGTTGCGGTCAGGAGCTTGTCCGGCGCGTGCGGGCGATGCCAGCTTGCTTGAGGACGGCTGCTGGCACGCCGGCCTCGCGCAGGGCGGTGTAGGAGATGCCCTTGCGTTCGGCGTAGGGCTTGACCGCTGCCACGAAGTCCTTCTCGAGCGCATCGAGATCGACCGACTCGTTCTCGGACGCGAGCCGCTCTTGAAGGTCGAGCCGCTTCTGGATCAGATCGACCCGCTTGGCAGGGTCCGGTTCGGCGTCGATCTGCGCCTGGATGGCGGCGGGATCCTGGGTCGGCTTGCGCCCGCGCGGCTTGTTGGCCACAGCCTCGAGAGCGGCGAGATAGTCACGGACCGCCTTGCCCTGACGGCGACCCTCGGCGAGTGCCTGCTTGTGCTCGTCGCTCATGCTACGTGTGGCCTTCTCGGCCGTTTTCTTGGCGAACACCGTCGGTCCCATGGTCAATGGCGGAGGCCGCGCGGCCGTGCTACCGACCAGCGCCGCGCTTGCTGGCCACGACCCGGTAGATCAGCAAGAGGACGATCGAGCCGATGATGGCCGCTAGCCAGGTCGAGAGGCTGAAGAACTCGTCCACCGGATTGACGTCGAACAGCAGCCCGCCAAGGAAACCACCGATGAACGCCCCCACGACACCGATGATCATCGTGACGATGATTCCGCCGGGGTCATCGCCTGGCAGTAGCGCTTTCGCGATCGCCCCAGCGAGCAGTCCCAGGATTAGGAAGGCAATGATTCCCACGGTCATCCTCCTGTATCGGTGAGAGCGGGTGACGTCGCGCCGGTGCGAAGGTCCGGTCCCGGTTCGCATGGAGCTTGAGCATCAAAGATGATCATCGCCGCGAAGAGGCGCAGTGTCAACGACCCTGCCGCTACTCACGGAAGGAGCGAACGTGCGAACGTCCACCGCAACTCGCGGGCAGGTTGGCTGGAGGGTTGGTCGGCGAGGTCTGGCTCGATGGGTTCGGCTGTCGAGATTCGCCAGCCGATGGTGCCGAGCCCTGGGGCCAGGAGCGCGAGGAGCCGACCCGCTGATCTCGACCACCGATCTGTTCAGGCCAGATTCTCCCCGCGAATGCCATGGCTGCGGCGTCCAACCGGAACGGCCCACGACAACGCGAAACCGGGTGGTCGACAGCCGGGGTTCGCACCTCCGACCATCGACCACCCGTGGCTTTCCGTACCGCGGCGAGCAGTGATGGACCTCGTGGCTTGTCAGAACCGTCGACTCAGCGGCGCTGGGCTGGGTCCTGTTGGGACGCCGGCGCGGTCATGATGACGTTACGCGCGTCGCCGAGCCGGTTCCCGCACTCGGCTGTCGTCCAGAGCCATCAACGTGTGGGCGCGTCCGGTTCCGGCGCCGGCCAGAGCGGCGATCAGTGCTCCACCGAGCAAGACGGCGAAGATCGCCCACAACTGATCTTCGAACGGTTGCAACAGCTCCGTGACGGTCGTCGCCTCCACGTCGGCCTGTAGCGTGATGTCGGCTACACCGCCGAGCAGGGCGGTGCCCGTCGTGAGACCGGCGACCGCGACCGCGAAGATCAGCAGCCCCCAGGTCGCCAACCCCTGGACGAAGCCGGTCATCGCCCCGCGAGGATCGAGCCACCCGGCGGCGGCGCCGCCAGCTGCGGCCGCGAGCACGCCGCTCACCAACTGGAACCACTCGAGGTTGTCCGCCACCATCTCTGCACCGGACGCGGCGATCGCCAGCCACAGGGCGGAGACCGTCAGAAAGACGATGAACGCGATCGCAGTCCCGCTGAGGACGGGCCCCCACGAACTGCTTCGCCCGGCGGCGGCAGCCGGCCCGGCGCCAGCATGTGCGGGGCGGGCCATCCGGTCATCCCCTTCGTTGCGTGCGGAGTCCTCATCGCGGACGTGCGTCGAACCGACTGGATCACCACCGACCGGGTCAGCTCTGCGATCGGGATCACGTGGGCGGTCCGACGCAACGCGGCGTTCTTCGTCGGTTCGGCCACCTCGGTCATCCTCGTGGGTAGGATCGTTTTGATGGCGTTCCTCATCCGCCGACGTGGAGGTTCGGTCCGCTCCGCCTTCGGCGTCTCTGCTCGTCCTTCGTGGCTCGGCCATGATGGTCGCTTTCGCCTCGATCTTCCGACTTGCGGACTGTTTGAGTGTGGCGCCCTTTTGGGACTCGTGCCCGCTGAATCTGGGTCCGAACGGTCCTGCACTCGGCCGAAGTCACGCCCTGGGACAGCGCCAACTGATTCCCTAAGGCGGTTCGTTTGTCAACCTGCGGCTGGTGTTGACGGTCGTGGGTGGGCGGGCGAAGCTGGGGTTCGGGAGGGCCGCCTCGCGTTGTCGCGCTTCGAGCGCTGACCTGATGCACGTCCTTCGAGGACCTGATGAGGGGCCCTCCCACCCACCTTCTTCGAGCTTCGTTGCCGACGGATCTCCTCGGGCACGGTGAACCGTTCGGTGATGATCTGCTTCGCGGTCGCGCGATCGACCGGGATGCCGTCGGTGTCGCGCAGTTGGTAGGGGCTGCCGCGGTGCATGACGGTCCAGGCGCGCTCGGCGAGGCGGGCGGCGACCACGCACAGCGCCTTGAGGTGGACCGCACCCTTGTTGACCATTTGGTCGTAGAAGATCGCGGCGAGCTGAGGGTCGTGCTGGCGGGCGGTCTCCGCCGAACGCAGCAGCTGGGTCCGCAACCGCCGGTTGCCGGCCTTGGACATCGGCTGGCCCTTGCGGTCGGTCTCCCCGGTCTCCGATGCCTTGGGGGCCAGCCCGAGGTAGGCCTTGAACGCGGCCGCGTTACGGAACCGGTCCGGGTCGCCCATGACCGCGACCAGCATCGGCCCGCCGACCTCGGCGAGCCCGGGCAGGGTGCGGGCAAGCTGGGCCGGGTCGACCTTGAGGTAGGCATCCTCACGCACTGCGGCGTGCTGGGCGCGTTCGGCCTCCAGAGTTCGGATGAGCCGGATCTCGGTGGCCATCTCCGCGGCCAGGCTGTCGAAGCAGATCGCCGGGTCGTCGCTGTACAGGGCGAGCGCCTCCCGCGCTGCGGTGTGCAACTCGTCGGCCTTCACTCCCGGGTCGCCGTGACCGTGGCTGACCGTGGCGATCAGGGCCACGAGCCGATCGCGTCGCACGGTCGCGAGCCGACGAGGGTCGCCGTATCGCTCGAGCACGGCCAGATCGGTCTTGTTGACCCCGTCGCCCAGGGCCGTGGCGATGGTGGGCCTGGCCTGACGCGCCAGTTCGATCAGCCGCCGCTTGTGCTGCCCGATCTCGTCGGTCAGACGCGCCGCAGCACGCACCCGACGGTCCAACGTCGCCCGCTCACGGCTGTCGGGCAGCTGCACCGGGTACAGCCCGCCCGGGTCGATCAGCGGCAGCCGGGCCAGGGTGTGCGCATCGATCGAGTTCGACTTCGCATGCCGCGAGAGGAACTTGCGCAGGTCGTGCGCCTTCTGGGTCGACACCCGGAACACCGTGTGCCCGCGGCGGGTGAACCAGATCGCGACCGGCAACCACGCCGCGCCGGTCGGTTCGATCACCACCTCCAGCCGGGTGCCCGCAGCGGCACCCGCAAGCGCCGCCTGCTCGAGCGCGGCGAACCCCGCCACCGTGGGAACCACCCGCCGTTTGCAGACCACCTGCAGTTGAACCCGTCCGGACTTCCCGGACGGGTTCAGTCTGGCCCGCACCGAGAAGGTCAGTCAGGCGTCAGGGGTCGTCTCGGTCCAGCTCGGGATCCCGGTCGAGGCGGCGCTGGCGGTGTTGCGGGCACACGCGTTCGCAGAGTCGTGCAGCCTGGCCGAGGTCGCCATGCAGGTCCTCGAACATCGCCTCAAGCTCAGCTCATCACCCGACTAGTTGGCGCGGGAGAGCTCAGTCTCGACCTCGAGGACGGGACGCTGCGGGTGCTGGAGTCACCCGAGCAGATCGACGTCAACGTGCACCCGGGGCGCGGATGATGGTGCGCTGGCCCGGTGGCGTGGACTGGCCCGTCCGCTCAACCTCGGCCTCGGTCGTACCGATGGTGGCTCACGGGTTCAGGGCGCCTCGCTCGGATCCGGCGCTGGCGTCACGCCTGATGGGCGCCCGATGAGCGCAGGAGCCGGCACCGTGGCGGCGCGCTGCGGTGGTGCGTCCGACATCAGGGGACGATCAGCATCGCCCACGCCGAGGTAGATGAGGATCGACAGCAGGTCCTGGACGACGGTGGCCAAATGACCTCCGGCACGGAGCCGCCCTTCGCCCTGCTCGTCAGGCGCGCGGTGGCGTCGTCGGGAACTCGGCAGCGACGTGGGTCGTTGGGACCCAGAGCACCGCCCAGGCGTAGCCAAGCCAAATGCGCCGGACGCCCCGTTCCGCCCTCCGTGACAGACGACGGGCGTCCTGTGAACCGTTCCGTCACGCGCACGGGACGAGCCGAGCGCCTGGGTGCGCGCTTCTCCCCTGATCCCGACACGAGGTTTGTCTTGCGTCGTTCCATCACCGTGCTCGCCACCATGGCGGTCCTTCTGCTCGGCAGCACCATCGGTGCCCACGCGTGGACCGGTGTCGTCGCTCCCGGCGACTCCGGCCCCAGCATCCATCGCCTCCAACAGTCGCTCGAGGAGTGGCGTCCCGGCATCATGAACGGGTCGCTCGGAGGCCCGACCACGGCCCGGTACGGGCCCCGCACGCTGACAGCCGTCCACGTGGCGGCCCGAGAGCTCCGCGGCCACAACAACCCGTCGAGCACCTACCGCGTCGGCCCACTCTTCATGGCGTCGCTCGACCAGGCGATCGCCAACGGCGGTGGCTCGACCAGGACGGCCCCGTCGAGCAGCTCGTCCACGAGCCGGGGCCAGACGGTCGCGAGCGCTGCTCGTTCGCTGGTCGGGGCCCGCTACGAGTGGGGTGGCAACGGTCCGCGGTACGACTGCTCCGGGGTGGTCCAGACCGCGTGGCGGTCGGTCGGAGTGAACCTGCCCCGCCGATCCTTCGAGCAGTTCGGCGCGGGAACCCGTGTCAGCAACCCGCGGCCTGGTGACATCGCCGGCTTCGACTTCTCCGGCAACGGCCAGGTCGACCACGTCGGCATCTACGTCGGCAACGGCAACATGGTCGACGCGTCCGGCAGCCTCCAGCGGGTGGTCGAGCGTCCGATCATCCAGCGGGCCCTGGTCGGCTACTCGCGCCCGTAGGGAGCGGTAGGAGCGACTCGAGGCCACCCACCTCGGCGCACCGGCCAGGCCTCTGACCAGGCTTGCCGGTGCGCCGCGTGTGGACCAGACCCGCCCGGTAGGGAAGGGTCAAGGTCCTCGGGCGGCCGCGTGCTCGGCACCCTGCGTGGCATGACCTCACTGCCACCCAAGGGCTACCCCGATCCGCCGGCGGAACCGACCGCGTTCCAGCAGGCCGTCATCGAGGTGGTACGCGGCATCCCCGCCGGCGTGATCCTCACCTACGGCGAGGTCGGCGCCGAAGCGGGCTATCCCGGCAGCGCGCAGGCGGTGGGCAACCTGCTGCGGCGGGTGCCCGGCCTGCCGTGGTGGCGGGTCGTGCCGGCGACGGGTCGGCTCTACCAGACGCACGTCGCCACGCAACGGCCGCTGCTCGAGGCGGAGGGCGTCCGTTTCGATGATCGGCGCATCCTGTCCTGACCGGACGCGCCACCGACAACGTGGATCGACACCACGACGTCGGGTGGGGCTCGCGACGGCCGTTCTCGGATCGTCGTACAGATGAGCACGTCGCCGGTCGACGCGAGCAGGGTTTCCCGACGTGGACCGGACCGCCGCCCGTGAGCGGGGTGCCACCTGCGCGTTGCTGCGATGCGGTGGCGTTCGCCTTCCTCTGGACGACCCGCCTGCCGGTCCGATCCTGCGTCTGGACCAGAGCAGTGGGTCGGGGAGCGCGAGCCACTTCGTGTCCGAGCACCCACTGTGGTTGTGGCCGCTGCCTCCACCGGAGCCGCTCGACCTCGTCGTCGCTGGCCGGCGCTGGAGCTGCCCGAGACCCACTGCACGATCGACGGGCTGGCGATCGTCGCCGCTGCCGCCGACGCCGCGGAGCTGTTCGGCCACTGACCACGGCGATGATGACCGGCCAGTCGACGTCGTCCACCCGGAGGAGCTCCGGGTGGCCCTTCGATGTCGGCGGCCACCGCCGGGTCGGCTTCCAGGTCGTCGTAGACGGTGTGTGGCGTCTCGGAGGGCGGCAGCTCCGCCTCGCTGGCCAGCACGACATCAACGCGGACTCGGCAGCTGCTTCCCGATCGGCACCCACGACCGCGGCGTCGCGGAGACGACCGACCGTATCCTCGAGATGCGCGACGGCGAGCTGGCCCAGGACGTCCGCAACGACGACGGCCGAGCCCCTGCCGGAGCCCGCGGCTCAGCGGAGCAGGCGGGACTCGAGGTCGGGCAGCTTCGCCCACCAGTGGTGGTGGCGGGCGTACGGGCGCGGGTCGCGTGGTGCCAGCACCGCCAGCATGGCTCTGGCCTCGTCGGCGACGGCAGCCCACGCCTCGTTCGCCAGCGGATGGAACGCGGTGACCTCGATCGCACCCTCGAGCGGCCGCCAGATGCCGGCGACCCAGCCGTCGACGAGCACGGTCGGGAGCACGTCGCCGTTGCGCCGAATCACGAGCGACCGGTAGGCCGGCGGGATGCACCGGCTGCGGTCGTGGTGGGCGAGCAGCACGCTGTCCCACATGCCGAGCAGGCGCGTGGGTGCGGCCACCTCCCCGGACGGTCGCGCTGCTCCGGGCACGTCCAGCAGCTCGCTGCCGTCCGGTCCGGTCAGCCGCTCCAGGCGGTCGCCCAGCAGCTCCACGGCCACCTTCACCCGGGCTCGCTGCACCGTCGCGAACTGCGCGACATCGGCGACGGTGGCGGGACCGAAGGCCTCGAGGTAGCGCACGACGAGCTGCCCGAGCGCGCGGTCGGCCGCCTCGCGGTCGCCCGGCGCCGGCGGCTCGATCCCCGCCCGCACGTACGCCGGGCGCTGCCCGAAGGACCAGGCACCGCCGACGACGGCGTGCCGGACCGGTGCGTAGTGGCGCAAGGCCCACCACAGCGGGCGACCCGGCAGGCCGCGACCGTCGAGCCACGCCTCCACCTCGGCGTTCGTGCGTGGCGCGGTGAGGTGGTCGAGCACGAGCGGCAAGAGATCGTCCGCGTCCTGCGCGGTCAGCCCACCGCCCGTGAAGCGGGGGTCGTTGAGCCGGGCGCCGCGCAGCGTCGGCTGCATCGCGAGGTGCGCAACCGGGTGGTCGTCCGCGTGGACGGCGTGCAGCGTGATGCGCATGAGGGTCGCCCGGACGAGGCTGCCGTCGGCGAAGGCGGCGTCGACCTCCGCGAGGTCGAGGTTCGTGAGGCGGTTCCACAGCGCGAGGTAGGCGGAGGCGGGGGACTGGGCCTGGAGCGCGAGCACCCGCCGTACGGCGTCGTCGACGCCGATCGTGGCGCGCTCCAGCAGCAGCTGGCGCGCGAGGGTGGCGCGGTTGAGTTCGCGCAGCGCCAGGGTCATGACCGATCTTCCCCCGGCCGGCCGGGTCGCGTCACTCGAGCTGCGCCAGCAGGTCCAGCGTGCGTTCGAGCACGAGTTGCGCCGCCTCCGGGTCGTAGTCGTCGAGCGACCGGTCCGTGAACAGGTGGGCGTCCCCCGGGTAGGTGAACAGCTGCCCGCCGGCACGCGCGACCAGGTTCTCCATGATGGGCAGGTCGTCGAACGGGTCGTCGACCATGACGTGCAACTGGAGCGGGATGTCGTCCGGCCACTCGTCCCCGAACTCCCCCAGGGCGACGGCCGAGTGGTAGAGGATCGCGGCGCGGGCGCCGGGCCGTTGCTGCGCGAGCCGCTGGGCCGGCATGACGCCGAGCGAGAAGCCGGCGTACACGAGGTCGCTCGGGAGGTCCTGGGCAGCGGTGAGGCCACGCTCGATGATGGTGCCGAACCCGACCTCCTCCGCGTGGGCGACGCCGTCGTCGATCGACGCGAACACACAGCCGTCGTAGAGGTCGGGCAAAGTCACCCGGTGTCCCGCGGCACGCAACTCGTCCGCGAAGGCGTGCACGCCCTCGGTCAGCCCCTGCGCGTGGTGGAACAGCAGCACGTCGACCATGAGGACCCTCCCGTCATCCGCCTGGCAGCGACACCGTACCGACGCGGCCGTCCCCGGGTCCCGGGATCCCGGACGTTCGTCGCCGTGCCCGTCCGTCCGCGGGGTCGCGGCTCACGCCGGTCGGCGGGCCACCAGCATCAGCTCGTAGTCCTCGACACGGGGAGGTTCACGTCGCCAGTCGCCGGCCCCGCCGGCCCACACGGCCTCGACCTCGAACCCCACCACTTCCGCGAGCGTGCGCAGGCCGTCCGGGAGGTGGTAGTGCTCCCGGAGCGTGACCGTCGAGCCGTCCTCGAGTGACAGGCCGGTCGTCGTCGTCAGCGCGACCAGGTCCAGCTCGCCCACGGGCTCCCCCCGGTGCCACGCAGCCAGCATGCGGGCGGCGCTGAGCCCGGTCAGCACCAGCCTGCCACCCGGCCGCAGGGCCCGGTGGATCCCCGCGAGGATGGCACGGTCGTGGGCGAGCGGTTCGACGCCCTCCCCGACGAGGCCGAACGCCCCCTCGCACAGGCAGATGGCAGCGTCGTAGGAGCCGAGGTGGTCGGGGAGCTCGCGGGCATCCGCCTCGACGAGGTCGAGCTCCACCCCCGCGGCCCGGGCACGGGTGGCCGCCAGCGCGAGCATCGCCGGCGACAGGTCCACGCCGGTGACCCGGAAGCCGGCGAGCACCAGCGGCACCGCGTGCCGGCCCGTGCCGCAGCCGACGTCGAGCAACTGGCTGCCGGGTGGCAGGTCGAGCAGCGCCTGCAGCTCCGCCACCTCGGCCTCGGTGTCCTGCGTGAAGTCCTCCTCGTCGTACCGGTCGGCAGACGCCTGGAAGAACCGGCGCCAGTCGGACGGGGTGCCTGGTGACGTCATGGGGTCCGGGGTGTCGGGTGACGTCATGGGGTCGGCTCCGTCCGCGCCGGGATGCCTCGCCGGCGGCTGGTCATCGTGACGTCCTCACGCGTGTCGCGTGCATCCATGCGCGTTTCCCCTCCGCGCGGCGGTCGGCCGCCGACGGCGTCGGGCCAGCATCCGACCCGAGGTGGCCGGCCGCCAAGGGGCGAACGTCCCCGGATCGTCCCGCATGTCCGGCGAAGCACCACGAGTGGGTAGAGTCCGCATGCGTCGTCGTGGAAAGGTGCCGCCGTGTCCCTCGCTCCGGTGGAGTACGTGGTCATCGGGTTCCCGGGCAACCAGCTCGGAGCGGACATCGCTCCGGCGATCGCCGTGCTCGTCGAGCAGGGCACCGTCAACATCCTCGACCTGGTCCACGTCCGCCGGGACGTGGACGGGCAGGTGACCTGGTCGGAGTACGACGATCTCGAGGAGGTCGCGGACGCGTTCGCCGACGTCGAGGGCGAGGCCGGTGGGCTGCTCACGAACGAGGACATCGAGGAGATCGCGGCGTCCCTCGCCGCGGACACCTCGGCGCTCGTGATCGTCTGGGAGGACCGGTGGGCCAGCGAGTTCGGGCGGGCCATCCGCGCCGCAGGTGGACGGTTGGTCACCGGGCGTCGGATCGCCCCGGAGGTCGTGGAAGCAGCGCTCGCCGATCTCGGTGGCGCGGACGAGGAGGCAGGGTCATGAGACGTCGAGGTGTTGGTCGCGTCGGCCGGCCGGGACTGGTCGGCACCGCCGCGCGGACCGCGGTGATCGCCGGGACCGCCACGGCCGTGTCCGGCAAGGTGGCCTCGTCGCAGCAGGCGGCCGCCCAGCAGGCAGCGGCGCAGCAGCCGGCCGTCCAGGCTCCGCCGGCGACGGTCGAGGCCGCGCCGCCGGCACCACCTGCGCCGGCTCCCGCCGACCCCGCGGGCGGCCTCACCGACGAGGTCGTCGGGCAGCTCAAGAAGCTCGCGGAGCTGCGCGACGCCGGCGTCGTCACCGACGAGGAGTTCACGGCCAAGAAGCAGGCGCTGCTCGGCCTGTAGCCGGCCCGGCCAGCGCCTCCGTGCCCGCTCGGGCCTTCGCCGCCGGGAGCCGCGCGACCCGCAGCCGTCTCGGGGCTCCTCCCGCCGGCCGGCCGCGGACGGTGGCTGGACCGTACGTCCGGGGGGCGGCGACGGGCCGAGGGGGCGTTACCGTGCCACTCCGACGCCACGCGCGACCACCCGTCGGTCCCCGCACCCGCCCGTGAGGATCATCCACCGGCTGGGCAACGGACCGGCTGACTCCCGAGCACGACCATGCGCGCACGCACCCTCGCCCACCTGCCCACCGACCTCCCCGCCTACGCCCCCGGACGGATCCACCCGGTCGATCCCGACGACTGGTCCGTGCCGGACGCCTTGGCGCCCACGGGGGTCCTGATCGAGCTGCCCCGCTACGCCCTGGACCTCCGCACGCGTGAGACCGCGATCGACCCGGCGCGGGTCCGCCGGTTGCTCGACGGCTCGGCGGTCCGGCCGATCGAGACGCGTCCGGTGCACCTGACGATGCATCGGCGGGCGCTCTATGTGGTCGGCGGCCACCACGAGCTCGCGGCCCACCTCGCCGGTGGGGCGGAGCGCATCCTCGTGGCGATGCATCGTCCGGCGGCGGCCTGAGCCACGCCCGGTAACGGCCTGAGCCACGCCCGGTGACGGCCTGAGCCACGCCCGGTGACGGCCTGAGCCACGCCCGGCTGGCGCTCGGGCCGGGGCGTCAGCTCGCGTCGGGTCCGTCGTCGCCGTCGTCGCCGTCGTCGGTGAGCCGGCGACCCCGTTCGATGATCCCGGCCCGGCGCGCCTCGACGGCGGCCGTGTCCACGGCCAGCGAGCGGCCGCGCACGCGCTCCCGGGCGAGCGCGTCCGGCAGCGGCACCCCCGACAGCTCCCGGTAGGTCCCGAGCAGCGCCTGGAGGATCCGCGGATCGGTCTCCGCGATCGCGGCCGCGGTCTGCATCGCCGCCGGCAGGAGCGTGTCGTGCGGGACGACGGCGTTGACCAGCCCGATCGTGCGGGCCTCCTCGGCGCCGACGAAGCGGCCGGTCAGGCTCATGCCAAGGGCGTCGCGCAGGCCCACGTAGCGGGGCAGCAGCACGGTCAGCCCGCCGGAGGGGTGGATGCCGACACGCGCGTGGGTGTCGGCGAACCGCGCCTGCTCGGACGCGATCGCGAGGTCGCAGCACAGGACCAGCTCGAGCCCGCCGGTGACCGCCGGCCCGTTGACGGCCGCGATCGTCGGGGTGCCGAGCTCCTGCAGGACCAGCCACGGGTCGGCGTCCAGCGCGTCGACCTCCTCCAGCACCAGCTCGCCGGCAGCGACGGCCTCGAGGTCGAGACCGGCGCAGAAGGCCGGGTCCGCCCCCGTGAGCACGATCGCCCGGACCTCCGGGTCGGCGTCGGCCGCGCGCAGCTGGCCGGCCAGGTCGCGCATCGTCGCGAGGTCGAGCGCGTTGCGGCGGGCGGGCGCGTCGAGCCGGAGCAGGACGGTCGCGTCGTGGCGCTCGGTGGACAGTCGGGACACGGGGTGGCCTCCTCGGCTGGACGGATCGGGACCGGTCGCCGCACGGTTCGGCGGGATGGGCCGGGGGTGCACTCTGCCAGACCTCGGCCACGCGGCCGCTACCGTCCGGGTACGTGCCCCGCCCCGCGAGCGACAGGAGGTCCCCGCTGTCACGCCGAGCGCTCGGTCCGATCGCCCTCATCGGCGCTCTGCTGCTGCTCGTGGGCGCAGCGGTCGTCTTCTTCGTGCTGGCCGTCGGCCTGGTCCGCGAGACGGTCGGTGGGACCGGTGACCTCGCCGACGCCGCGTCGGAGGGCGCCGACCCGGACGAGCGGCCGGCCGGGGTCCCCGCCGACGCCGACGCCGCCGTCGTGGAGCGCATCGTGGACGGTGACACCCTCCGGGTCGTCGCCCCGCCGGGGGGCGACGGGGGGACGCTGCCCGACGGGGGGTCGGTGCGGGTGCGTCTGCTCAACCTCGACGCTCCCGAGCTGGCCCGTGACGGCCAGCCCGCCGAGTGCCTGGCGGCCGAAGCGACCGAGCGGCTCGCCTCCCTGGTCGCCCCTGGCGACCTCGTCTGGCTCGCCGCGGACGCGGAGGACACCGACCGGTTCGACCGGTTGCTCCGTGGCCTCTGGACCGCCGACGGGGTGTTCGTGAACGAGGTCCTGGCCGCCGAAGGGCTCGCCACGGCCCTCGTCGTCGGGGGCAACGACCGCTTCCACCCGCCGGTCGCGGCGGCGCAGGAGCGTGCTCGCGACGACGGGCTCGGTGTGTGGGGGGATGCCTGCGCCGACCGGTGACGGGGCGCCACGCCGGCGTCAGGCCACCAGCCACCAACCGGCCAGTGCAGCGACGACGGACAGCGCCAGGGGTGTCAGCAGGTTGACGACCGCGATCCGGCGGTCGCCCTCCTCGAGCAACCGTGCGGTCTCGTACATCGCGGTGGAGAAGGTCGTGTAGGCGCCGAGGTAGCCGCCCGCGACCACGGTCCGCAGCTCGTCACCGACCGTCCCGCCGACGGCGAGCCCGACGACGACCCCCGCCACGAACGACCCGGACACGTTGACGACCAACGTCCCGAGCGGTAGCCGGGCCGCCATCCGGGAGGAGATCAGCCGGTCCAGCAGGAACCGGCTCGCCGCGCCGAGCCCACCCGCGAGACCGACCGCTGCCCACAGCACCACGCTCTCCCGGGTCACGGCGCCACCCCCGGCTCGGTCTCCGGGCCGGGCCGGCCCCGCCGCGGTGAGCGCGGCAGCAGCCGAGCGAGACGGACCCCGGTCAGCGCGGCCACGAGCCCGAGCACGAGGCTGGCGACGGCGTAGGCCACGGCGATCAGGGGGTGCCCGTCCTCGGCCAGGCGCACCAATTCGACGGCGAACGTGCTGTACGTCGTGAACGCACCGAGCGCCCCGGTGCACACCACCAGTCGCACCGCCGGGCTGGCGGCGACCCGCTCGGCGAGCAACGTCAGCACGAGCCCCAGCAGGAAGGCGCCGGCGAGGTTCTCCGCGAGGGTGGTCCAGGGGATCGCGCCCGGCACGACGGGGAACCGTTCGGCGAGCCCCACCCGTGCGAGCGCACCGACCGCGCCACCGGCCGCGACGAGCCCGACCTCCCGCACCCCCGTGTGCCGTCGGCCGGTCGTCCCCACGTCGCCCTCCCGCCGCCTCGGCGACCGCCGTCCGCCCTACGCTCGGAGCCTGGCGGGAGGGTAGAGATGTCGCAGCTGCTGGTGGTGGCGTACCGGACGCTCGGGGGCATCCCGCTGCTCGAGGAGGTCGCGGAGCACGTCGCGCGCGGTCCGACCCGCATCCACGTCCTGGTCCCGATCGGCGACGGTGGCAGCGAGGCGGTCGTCGCCGCCCGTGCGCAGCTCACCGCGGAGCAGGAGCGTCTGGGCGCGGTCGGGGCAGAGGTCACCGGCGAGGTGGTCGCCGCCCCGCCTCGCGAGGCGATCCTCGATGCGCTGGCTCGCGACCATTACGACGAGGTGGTGCTGTGCACGCTCCCGCGCGGGCTGTCGCGGTGGCTCCGCGACGACCTCGTCGACGCCGTGACGGCCGCGACCGACGTCCCCGTCCGGCACGTGACCGCGCCGGCCGGCCATGCGGCCCGGTTGGCGACCCGTGCCGTGCGCCTGACGATCTACCTCGGTGAGTCCGACCGGTACGAGGGGCGACCGCTGGCCGGTGAGATCGTCCGCCGCGCTCGTCGGGCCGGACTGGCGGGGGCGACCGTCCTGCGCGGACTCGAGGGGTTCGGCGCCAGCCAGGTGGTGCGCACGGCGCGGCTCGTCGCCCTCTCGGACGATCTGCCCCTCGTGATCGTGTTGGTCGACACCGCGGAGCGCATCGAGGCGTTCCTGCCGGTGCTCGACGAGTTGCTCGACAGCGGGCTGGTGACGTCCGAGGAGCTCGACGTCGTCGTCTACGGCCGTCGCGCGGCACGCTGAGGAGCGTTCGCCCGGCACCGCCGAGGGTCAGGTGCGCTCGTCGGGCTCCTGCGCACCCGCCGGGGCGTCGCCGGGGTGGCCGGGCACCCGCTGGGCGTCGGGGGCGGCGGCGCCCACCTCCTCGCCGGTCACGAGCCACGTGAACAGCTCCGTGGCGGCCTGCTCGTCGGGCTG
The DNA here is from genome assembly GCA_007133465.1 of Nitriliruptoraceae bacterium. Taxonomy (GTDB): domain Bacteria; phylum Actinomycetota; class Nitriliruptoria; order Nitriliruptorales; family Nitriliruptoraceae; genus SLMP01. The sequence goes on from SLMP01000054.1 coordinate 15,609, forward strand.
GATCAGGTAGGCGCCGGTGCTGGTGTCCGGGATGCCCGGGACGGTGCGGCTGTCGAGCGGTTTCGCGACCGTGTCACGGTGGCCGAGCACCAGGGCACGCAGACGCCAGATCGTCAGCGAGTCATCGAGCTCGACGGCACTCGCGGTCGCCTCCGCGAGCCGCAGCAGGCGCCCGACGTCGCTCAGAGCGCCGAGCTCGCGGACCTCGGCCTGCACCTCGCGCAGGAAGCGTTGCTGGCGGGCGATCCGGCCGAAGTCGTCGTCGAGGTAGCGGGCCCGTACGAACGACAGCGCGTCCTCGCCGTTGAGGCGGACGGTGCCGGCCGGCAGGTCCAGCCCGCTCTTGTCGTCGCGCAAGGGGGCGTCCAGTTCCATCTCGACGCCCCCGATCGCGTCGACGATGTCGATGAACCCGCGGAAGTCGACCTTCACGAGGTGGTCGATGGTCAGCCCCGACCACGCGGTGAGGGTCTCGACCAGGCAGGTGAGGCCCCCGGTGCCGTCCTGCTCGCCGATGGCGTGCGCGGCGTTGACGCGCCCCCGCGTCCCGTCACACCGTTGCACGGCCGTGTCGCGCGCGATGTGGACGATGCGGACGGACGATGCCTCGGGATCGAGCCGGACGAGCGCGATCACCTCGGTCCGCTCGCCCCAGAAGTCGCCGGTCCGCAGACGTCGTCGTTCCTCCGCCGTCAGGACCTCGCGGGTGTCCGAGCCGACGACCAGGACGGTCAACGGCTCGCCCACGGTGTCCTCGACGTCGACGTCCGGGGGCAGCGGCGACCCGTCGGTCGCCCTGGTGCCGTCGGCGGTCGCCGAGGGGCCGTCCGCGGTGGTGTCGCCGGCGTCGTGGCCGCTGCCCGCCCGGGTGCCGTCCCCGCCGCCTTCGTCCTCGGCCGGGGAGGCACCGAGCGGTGCGTCGTTCGTCGGCCCGTCCGCCGGCGCGCCCGCCGGCGTGACCGCGGCACCACCGGGGGGTCCACCACCCGGTTGGCCGAGCCCACCCACCTCGACGCGCGTCACCGAGCGGTCGAGGTGCAGAACGAGGCCGAGCGCGGCCCCGAGGCCGGCCAGCACGACGACCGCGGCGACACCGGCGGCGCGTCGCCACGGCAGCTCCCGCCACCGCGATGCCCAGCGACCGGGACCGGCCACGAGGGCGGGGGCACGGCGACGCGCGGGGACGACAGGACCGCGCCGCCAGGCGGTCGTGCCGGAGGTTGCCACGGACTCCCCTTCGTCGTCGACGGACCCGCGACGGACCTCTCCGGGTCCCGGGTCGCGGCGGGTCCAATCAGCAACGGTACGGACCACCGACCCGGTGGGCGCGGGCGCTGCCCGACCAAGAGGGCAGGCGGCGCCCGACCCCGTCCAACCGGACGCTGCCTGGAAGCACGCGACGATGCCGCCGTCCGGCCGTGGCGGGCTGCGATGGTGGCCGCCGGACGACGCCGCCGGCGGAGGCGAGCGGCCGGTCGCGGTACCGTAGCTCGGTCCGCCCGCGCGCCGTCTCCCTGGCTCGCAACGCGTCGCCTCCCCTCCCCTCCCGCATCACCTCGAAGGATCCGCCGTGGCCGCCGTGCTCGCCGAGGCGGCCCGCCGCCGGACGTTCGCGATCATCTCGCACCCGGACGCGGGCAAGACCACCTTGACCGAGAAGTTCCTGCTCTACGCGGGCGCGATCCAGCAGGCCGGGGCCGTGCAGAGCCGCAAGGCCGAGCGCGCCACCACCTCCGACTGGCTCGAGCTCGAGCAGCAGCGCGGCATCTCGGTCACCTCCGCCGTGGCCCGCTTCGAGCACGACGGGTACGTGCTGAACCTGCTCGACACCCCCGGGCACCGCGACTTCTCCGAGGACACCTACCGCGTGCTCTCCGGGGTCGATGCCGCCGTGATGGTGATCGACGCCGCCCGCGGGGTCGAGCCGCAGACCGAGAAGCTCTACGCGGTGTGCCGGGCGCGCGGCACCCCCGTCATCACCTTCGTCAACAAGATGGACCGCCCCTCGCCGGAGCCGCTCGAGATCCTCGACGACCTCGAGGCCACCCTCGGGCTGGTGGGCCAGCCGGTGACCTGGCCGATCAAACCCCAGGGGAAGTTCGAGGGGGTCGTGGACCGCCGCGACGGCCGCGCCTACCGCTTCCTCGCCAACACCCCCGGCGGCGCGAGGGTCGCCCAGGAGGACGAGGGCACGGTCGCCGGCGTCCCCACCGAGGTCCGCGAGGAGGTGGAGCTGCTCGACGCGATCGGTGCGGACGTCGACGTCGAGGAGTTCCTCGCCGGCACCTCGACGCCCGTGTTCTTCGGGTCGGCGCTGTCGAACTTCGGGGTGCGACTGCTGCTCGACGCGGTCGTCGCCCTCGCCCCGTCTCCGAGCGCGCGCGAGGACCTCGTCGGAGCGCACCGACCCGTCGAGGCCCCGTTCAGCGGGCTCGTGTTCAAGGTCCAGGCGAACCTCGACCCGCGTCACCGCGACCGCCTGGCCTTCGTCCGGGTGTGCTCGGGCCGCTTCGAGCGGGGGACGTCGCTGACCTGCGCGCGGACCGGCAAGCGCATCACCGCGAAGTACGCCCACGCCGTGTTCGGTCGTGACCGCGAGACCGTCGACGAGGCGTTCCCCGGCGACGTGATCGGGCTGGTCAACGCCACCGACCTGCGCGCCGGCGACACCCTGCACACCGACGATGCGCCGGTCACCTTCCCGCCGATCCCGACGTTCACGCCCGAGCACTTCGCGACGGCCCACCCGGCCGACCGCAGCCGGGTGAAGCAGTTCCGGCGGGGCGTCGCGCAACTCGACGAGGAGGGGGTCGTGCAGGTGCTGCGCCACGACGACCTCGGCGACCAGGCACCGATCTGGGCGGCCGTCGGCCAGCTGCAGTTCGACGTCGCCAGCTGGCGGATGGCCAACGAGTTCGGCGCCCCGGTCCGGCTCGAAGGCACCCGCTTCGAGGTGGCACGCGCCACCGACGAGGACGGCGCGACGGCGCTGGAGACGATGCGCGACGTCGAGGTGTACCGGCGCGAATCCGGCGCCCCGATGGCCCTGTTCCGGTCGCGGTACGTGGCCGAGCGCATCGCCCGCGACCACCCGGAGCTCACGCTCGACACGCTCGTGCTGAGCTGAGCCACCGCCGGGAGCCCGCGCTGCTGGTCCGCGGCCACCCACCACCTCCGAAGGCCTCCCGTTGTTCCCCGCCCTGCTGCCGAATCCCCGCCCACCTCGACCCGCCACCCGCTTCTCGGGCTGGCGGATCGTCGTGCTGGCGGCGGTCGCGCTCGGGATGACCGGCCCGGGCCAGACGGTCGGTGTCTCCGTGTTCGTCGACCCGATGATGGCGGCGCTCGACCTCACCCGCTCGCAGGTCTCGATCGCCTACCTGGTGGGCACGCTCGTCGGGGCGGCCGCGATGCCGCGCCTGGGACGGGTCATCGACGACCACGGCGCCCGCGTCGCGATGACGATCGTCGCGGGACTGTTCGGTGCCGTGCTCACGGCGATGGCCGGCGTCGTCGGCATCGTGACGCTCACGCTCGGGTTCGTCGGCATCCGCATGCTCGGCCAGGGTGGTCTGACCCTGGTGTCCACGACCGCGGTCGCCCCGTGGTTCTCGCGACGGCGTGGGCTCGCGATCGGGGTGACGACCGCGCTCGGTTCCGCGCTGCTGTCGCTGGTGCCGATCGCTGCGGCGGCGGCGATCGGGTGGGTCGGATGGCGTAGCGCGTGGCTGTTGCTCGCGGCCGCCGTCTGGTTGGTGGTGCTCCCGATCGCGCTCCGCGGGTTGATCGACCGCCCCGCCGACGTCGGGCAGCAGGTCGACGGTGCCCCCCTCGTCGCTCCCGCCGATCGCGACGACGAGCGTGCGGAGGACCGTCCGCTCGTGGAGGTCGCCTTCACGCGCCGGCAGGCGCTGCGGACCCCGATGTTCTGGGCGGTCGCCAGCGCCGTCTCGGCGACCGGCATGATCGGCACCGGCCTCGCGTTCCACCAGATCGACCTGCTCGGCGAGCAGGGGTTGACCGCCGTGCAGGCAGCAGCGAACTTCCTGCCGCAGACCGGCGCGGCGCTGCTCGCCACGCTCGGGATCGGCGCGATGGTGGACCGCTTGGCACCACGGTGGGTGTTGCTGCTCGCGATGGCGCTGCTCGCCTCCGCGATGGTCGCCGTGCCCTTCCTCCGCCCCGGCTGGACCGCGATCGGGTACGGCGTGATGGTCGGCGCCGCCGGCGGGTCGGTCCGAGCGATGGAGGCCGCGTCGTTCCCCAAGCTTTTCGGGGTCCGCCACCTCGGCTCCATCCGTGGGGTGGTCACCTCGATCAGCGTCGCGGCCACCGCCTTTGGCCCCGTCGCCCTGTCGCTGGGTCGGGACCTGACGGGCAGCTACGTCCAGGTCCTGCTGGTCCTGCTCGTGATCCCGGTGGCGGTGTCGGTGCTCGGCGTGCTCGCACCCGACCCGCGCGTCGTGGCGGTGGAGCGGACCGGCTAGCGTGCCGTCCCGGCCGGGCGCGGCCCCCTTCGGCCTCTCTGAGACGACGGACGAGGATGCTCGACGGTCTGTTCCCCCTGAGCGACCCCGGGGCGGTCTTCGCGGTCCTGTTCCTGCTGGTCCTGCTCGGACCGCTCGCTGCCGAACGTCTGCGGATGCCAGCCATCATCGGGCTGGTCGTCGCCGGCATGGTCGTCGGGCCGAACGTCACCGGCATCCTCGACCAGAACACCTTCATCCAGACCCTCGGCTACGTCGGGCTGCTGTACCTGATGTTCCAGGGCGGCCTCGACCTCGACCTCGATGGGTTCGTGCGCCGCCGGCGCGAGTCGCTGGTGTTCGGGACGCTCTCGTTCGTGCTGCCGATGATCATCGTGACCGGGGTCTCGCTCCTCCTGGGGATCGAGCTGCTGGCCGCCATCATCATCGGTTCGGCCTTCACCAGCCACACGCTCCTGTCCTACCCGACGATCGTGCGCTACGACCTGACGAAGAACCGGGCGGTCACGGCGACCCTCGGCGCCACGCTGCTCGTGACCGTCGGCGCGCTGCTGGTCCTCGCGATCGCGGCCGCGGGAGCCCGTGACGAGACCGGGTGGCTGTTCTGGATCACGTTCCTGGTCGGGCTGCTCGGCTACCTGATCCTGATGCTGGTCGGCGTGCCGCGCTTCACCCGGTGGTTCTTCATCGGCATCAGCCAGGACCGTCAGGTCCGGGTCACCTTCCTGCTCTCCGGCATGGGGGTCGCCGCGGTCCTCGCGGGGCTCATCGGCATCGAGCCGATCGTCGGCGCCTTCCTCGCCGGGCTCGCGTTCAACCAGTTCGTGCCATCGGGGACCGCGATCGCCGACCGGATCCGCATCATCGGCGAGAGCGTCTTCATCCCGGCCTTTTTGATCTCGACCGGGATGATCCTCGACCCGATCGGGCTGTTCTCCGACCGGCGGACGCTCGTGCTCGGCGCGGCCTGGGTCGCCGCGGAGGTGACCGCCAAGTGGCTGGCGGCGGAGTCCGCCGGCCGGCTGATGCAGGTCAGCGGTGCCGAGCGTCAGGTGATGTTCTCGCTGTCCGTCGGGCAGGCGGCCGGTGCCCTGGCCGCCGTCATCGTCGCCGACGAGCTCGGCCTGATCGGCACGGCCGAGGTCAACGCCGTGGTGCTGGTGATCCTCCTCTCCGCGCTGGTCGCCGGTGTGACCGCCGACCGGGCGGCGCCCCGGGTCGAGATGCCCGAACGTGCGGATCGCCCGCTCGGCAGCCGGGTGGTGGTGCCCGTGGCCAACCCGCGGACGGTGCAGCCGCTGGTGCGCGTCGCCGCGCAGGTCGCCGCGCCCGACTCCGGAGCGGTCGTCGCGGTCAACGTGCTGCCGTTCGACGCCCGTCCGGACCAGCTGCGGGCCCACAAGGACCTGGCTGCCACGGCGGAGAAGGTGGCTTTGAGCGCCGGGTCGGAGGTCACCACCGCGGTCCGGATCGACGCCTCGGCCGTCGGCGGCGTGCTGCACACCTCGGTCGAGCAGGGCGGTACCTGCATCGTGATGGGCTGGAAGGGCTACTCCAACGCTCGCGAGGGCCTGTTCGGGTCGGTGATCGACCAGGTGGTCTCCCGGAGCAGCGTGCCGGTGCTCGTGTGCCACCCCGGCGAGGACGACGCCACCCGCCGGGTCGTGGTGGTGGTCACCGAGGAGGACATCGGCCCCGGTGGCGAGCTCGGCACGGCCCTCGCCTTCGAGGTGGGCGCGCGGATCGCGCGGCAGGCCGACGTGGGCCTGATCGTGGTCAGCGACGTCGACGACCAGCTCCTCCGGCCGGCACTGAGCGGTGTCCGGGTCCGCGAGAACGCCGTCGAGGTGGTGGTCCTCAACGGGGTGGTCGGCCAGCTGCCGAAGCTGCTGCGACCCGGCGACGTCGTGATCACCGGGATGCCCCCGTCCACCAGCCGGCTCGGCAAGGGCGCGCGGCGGCTCGCGCGCGCCGCCAAGGGACGGACCGTCATCGTCGCCGTGCCCCACTGACGCCGGCGGGGTCAGCCGGTGGCGCAGCGAGCGCAGCGGCCGGTCACCACCAGCTCCACGCCCGTCACCCGGAAGCCGTGCCCCTCCTCGAGGTGCTCGGTGAGCTGGGCCACCAGCGACCCGACGTGGTGCTCCACCTCGCCGCAGTCCTGGCAGACGAGGTGGAAGTGCTCGTCGGGGTGGGCCACCTCCCACCGGCCGGCGTCGCCGTCGCCGAGTCGGCTGACGCGCGCGAGGCCGAGCTCCTCGAACAGTCCGAGCGCCCGGTAGACGGACGCCGGGTCGACGTCGACACCGTCGGCGGTGACGGCGGCGGCGAGCTCCTCCACGGTGGGGTGGTGGTCGGCTCGCGCCAGCGCGTCCCACACCGCGCGGCGCGGCCGGGTGACCCGGTGCCCTCGCTGGCGCAGGGTGGCGGCGAGGTCGACAGGGCCGTCCATGCGCGCAGCCTACGTCCCGCGCCCGGCCGCCCAGGGCACGACCAGCAGCCCGCTACGGAGCTTCGGCGTCACGTAGGTGGTCTTCGGTGGCATCGACTCGCCGGCCTCCGCGACCGCGAGGAGCGCCTCCGTGCCGGGCGGGTGCAGCGCCAGCCCGAAGGTGCCGGGTCGGTCGAGCGCCTCGAGGCCGACCGGGTGCGCGATCGCCTCCACGCGCGGGTCGTGCGCGGGATCGTCGGTGCCGAGCAGCGGCCCGAGCACCTCGCGTTCCACGAGCCGGACGTCGAGCCCCTCGACCGCGCCCGGTCGGCACCTCTCGCGGGCGTCGACGAGCCACCAGCGGCCGTGCTGCGCGAGCGTGAAGGTGCCCGGCCGGTCCGGGACCGTCGGGCGGTCGAGCGGGACGACGTGCAGGTCACGGGCCGCGAGCCAGTGCGCCACCTCGACGTCGAGGTGGGGGGTGCCGCCGCGGCCGTCGGTCGTGACGCGGCGGTGGTAGGGCAGGACGGTGAGCTGGTCGGCCGCGACGACCGCGGTGAGCACCTGCGCCTCGGGGTGGTCGGCCGGCAGGCGGTGCCGCTCGACGTGGGCAGCGATCGCCGCGGCCCGGTGGTGCCCGTCGGCGAGGTAGAGCGTCCCGGTCGCGTCGATCGCCGCGGTCAACGCCGCCATCGTCGCCGGGTCGGCCACGACCCGCAGCGCGAGCTCGAGCCCGTCACCGGCGTCGAGGGCGACCTCCGGACGAGCAGCGAGCACCGGCACGAGCGCGGCCGTCACCGCCGGGTCGGGCCGATGGATCACGCACACGGGGCTCGACACGGCCCCGACGACGTCGAGGTAGTGGGCCAGCTGGTCGACCCGATCGGCCTGCACCCGCTCGTGGGGCAGGATGTGCCCGTCGGCGTAGGCGGCCGCGGCGACGTTGCCAACCACGTAGGTGATGGTCTCCGTGCCGGCGGTGAGCGTCAGGACGACGAGGCAGACGTCGGGCAGCGGGCTGAAGCGGCCCTCGGCGAGCAGACGGTCGAGCGCGGCGCGGTTGGCGGTGAACAGCGCCTCGAGGTCCCCGTCCACCACCGTGCGCGGCGGCAGGACGTGGAGGAAGGTGGCGGGGTCGTCCGCGGCCCTGGCGTCGCGCTCGGCCGGCGAGAGGGTGTCGTAGGGCGGGGCGACCACCGCGGGGGCGTGCGCGTCGGTGACGCGACAGCCGGTGATCCCCGCGATCGTGACCATCTCAGACCCGGTCGATCCAGCGGTCGGCGAGGGCCAGCCGCTGCTCCAGGTCGCGCAGGGTCGCCTCGCCGATCGAGCCGATCCGGGCGTCGGCGTTGAGCCGGCTGTTGACCACCTCGGGCGACAGGCCGGTGAGGTGGGTCAGCATCCGGACCCGGTCGCTGTTGGCCTTGCGCAGCTCGCGCTTGCGCTGGGTGCGGCTGACGGTCAGCGTGCCGACCCCGGCGGCGCCGGCCGGGCCGCCGGCGAGCGGCGGCGGTGGCGCGAGCTCGATCTCCAGGTGCAGCATCTCGCCCTGCAGGTCGACGATCAGGTCCTCCGGGTGGGCGTCGTCGAACACGCTGGTCGGATCGCCCGGCTCGAGCACGGTCGCGGAGATGGCCTGGAACAGCGACAGCTGGTCGTCGCCGTCCGGCGGCAGCGCGTCCAGTTCGACGGGGAGCTGCTCGCCGTCCTCCTCGCGTCGCTTGAGCGAGTGCGCTCGTTGCTCGGCGAGCTGGGCCGCGAAGGTGCGCAGCCGGACGTCGTCGGGGACGAACATGAACGCCTTCTGCCGCCGCTGGGGGCCGGACCAGCGGACCAGCCGCCCGACCGCTTGGCGGAAGAACAGCTCCGTGACCGTGTTGGTGGCGTAGACCCCGACGCGCAGGCGGGGCACGTCGACCCCCTCGGAGACCATCCGCACCGCGACGATCCACGGGTCGGTGCCGTCGGCGAACTCCCCGATGCGTTCGCTGGCGAGCGGGTCGTCGGAGGTGGCGACGACCGCCTCCACCCGGTGGCGCTGGTGGAGCAGCCGCCCGATCGCGCGGGCATGGTCGACGTCCATCGCGATCACGAGCCCGCCGGCGTCCGGATGGGTCTCGCGCAGACGCACCAGCTGCTCGTGTGCCTGGTCGAGGACGCTCGGCAGCCATTCGCCGGTGGGGGCCAGGGCCGTGCGCAGCCGCTGCGACGACAGGGTCCGGTCGAGGTGGTCGTCGAAGGTCGCGCTCATCGCCGCGCCGTCCGGGGTCGTCCACTCCATGTGCCCGTTGATCGCGGGGAAGAACACCGGCCGCACGACGCCGCCGTCGCGGAGTGCCTCGCCGTAGCCGTAGGTGTAGTGCGCGACCGCCTCGTCGAGGTCGTAGGTGACGAACGGGATCGGGTTCTGGTCGCTGCGGAAGGGCGTGCCCGACAGCGACAGGCGGCGGGCGGCCAGCTCGAAGGCGCGCGCCACCCCGTCGCCCCAGGCGCGCTCCTCGCCGGCGTGGTGGACCTCGTCGAGGATCACGAACGCGTCGTCGGACGGGCCGCGCAGCGGACGCGGGTCGCCGGCGACCTGCTGGTAGGTGACCACCACGCCGTGCATGTCGCGGGGGAACGCGTCGCCCGAGCCCCACAGCGGTTCGAGGTGGAGGCCGAAGTCGGCGGCGGCGGCCGACCACTGGTGCTTGAGGTGCTGCGTCGGGGCGACGACCACGACCCGTCGGTGGGGGTGGCGGGCGAGGTCGCGCAGCGCCGCGGTCAGCGCGAAGGTGGTCTTACCGGCGCCGGGGGTGGCGACGGCGAGGAAGTCGGTGGCCGGATGCCCCTCGAAGCGGTCGAGGGCGTCCTTCTGCCAGCGGCGCAGGCGGAGCGAACGACGCACGGGGGATCTTTCGCGGAGAGGCGGGCGGGGAGCCGAGTGGTCGACGGCCTGCGCCGGCGGACGGTACCGCGCCGGTGGCCGGGACCCGGGGTCGCAGCCGGTCAGCCGTGGGTGTCGACGAGGTCGAGAACGTCGTCGCCGTAGCGTTCGAGCTTGGTCGGGCCGACGCCCGGGCAGCCGGCCAGGTCGCGGAGCGTGCGGGGTTTTCGGCCGGCGATGGCGCGCAGGTGCCGGTCGTGGAAGACGAGGTAGGCCGGGACGCCGGTCTCCGCGGCGATGCGGGCGCGCCACGCGCGCAGGTGCTCGTAGAGCGACTCGTCGATCGGTCCGTCCGGGTCGGCGCCGGCGCCTCGGCCGGACCCGGCCGGCCCCCCTCCGCCACCGAGGTGGTCGTCCAGACCGGTCCGTCGGGTGCCGACGACGGTCGGTCGGGGTGCCCGGGCGAGCGTGGTCCGCTGCCCCCCGACGGTCACCGGGCTGCCGAACGCGACGCGCAGGTCGGTGGGTGGCAGGTTCGCCCCGCGAGGTCGCGCGGCGACCAGTGCGGTCCCGTCCGCGACGGCGACGACCGGGCCGGCGAGCCCCCCAGGGAGCTCGACCTCCAGCCCGACGACCGCGACGAGCGCCCCGTCGTCCCGGCGTGTCGCTGCGACCGGCGCGGGGGCCCGGTCGCCGGTCCCGGCGCCGAGCCGGTCACCGGCGGCCGTGGCGGTCGTCGCCTCGCGGGACGCGGTGGCCGTCCTCGCCTCGCGGGACCGGGCCCGCGCCAGCTCACCGACGAACGGGGAGATCCGTTCCCGGTCGGCGACCACGTCGACGTGTCGCCGACAGCGGGTGACCGCGACGTGGAAGATGCGCCGCTCCTCCTCGACGTCGTCGGCGAGCCGGTGCGGGAACAGCCCGGCGTTGGCTGCGTAGACGATCACCCGGTCCCACTCCATGCCCTTGACGCGGTGGATCGTCGACAGCGTGACCCCGTCGGGTTGCCTGGGGACCCGGAGCCGGTCGGTGAGCCAGTCCCGGAACGTGGCCGGGTCCGGGTGGAGGGCCGCGAGCTGCTCGAGCGCATCGAGGTCGTCGCCGTGCGAGGACCCCTCCGGGCGGGTACGCGACGAGTCCAGGGCGTCCATCGCCTCACCGAGCCCGATGCGGTCACGGACGAGGCGGAGGCACGCAGCCGTGTCGGCGCCGCCCGCGATCGCCGCACCGAGGGTGCGTAGGTCGCCGAGGTAGTCCGCGAACCGGTCGGCGTGGTTGGGGTCGAGCGCGTCGCAGACCTGCTCGAGCTGCGCGATCGCGACCGACCGGCCCCGTGGCAGCAGCGGCTGGACGGCCGACTTCACCTTCCGAGCGGGTCGGTTGACGGTGTCGAGCACGTCGTCCCGACGCAGGTGCTCGAGGTCCAGTCCGAGCCGCAGGTACGCGAGCGCCGTGCGGACCCCGGTCCGTCCGAGCACGGTGGCGTCCAGCGGTGCGGTGTGCGGCACGCCGGCTTCGGTCAGCGCGACCTGGACGGGCAGCAACGCACTGTTCACGCGGGCGAGCACGGCCAGGTCCC
>SLMP01000029.1 GCA_007133465.1 Nitriliruptoraceae bacterium
ATGGACTTCGAGGTCGACCGCCTCGAGGTGCTCGCCGGCGTCCGGCACGGCCGCACCCTCGGTTCGCCGATCAGCGTCGTGATCCACAACACCGAGTGGCCCAAGTGGGTCGACGCGATGGATCCGGAGCCGCGTGACGACCTCGCCGCCATCCGCGACACCGGCCGCGGGCAGCGCCTGACCCGTCCCCGCCCCGGTCACGCCGACCTCGTCGGGGCCCTCAAGTACGGCTACGACGACGTCCGCGACGCTCTCGAGCGCGCCTCCGCCCGGGAGACCGCCGCGCGCGTCGTGATCGGCACGATCGCCAAGCACCTGCTCGCCGAGGTGGGCGCCACCGTCCTGTCGCACGTCGTCAACATCGGCGGTGAGCACCTCGCCGACGACGCCCCGCGCCCCGGCCCGGACGACCTCGCCGCCGTCGACGCCTCCGAGGTGCGCTGCCTCGACGCGGAGCCGGCCGCCCGCATGGTCGCCCGTATCGACCAGGCGACGGCCGACCGCGACACCCTGGGCGGCACGATCGAGGTGCTCGCGTACGGCCTGCCGCCGGGGCTCGGCAGCCACGTGCACTGGGACCGCAAGCTCGATACCCGGCTGGCCGCCGCGTGTCTGTCGGTCCAGGCGATGAAGGGCGTCGAGTTCGGGGCCGGGTTCGCGCTGGCGGACACGCCGGGGTCGCTGGCCCACGACGAGATCACGTACGACGACGGCGCGTACGCGCGGACCACCGACCGGGCCGGTGGGCTCGAAGCCGGGATGACCACGGGCCAGCCCTTGCGCCTACGCGTCGCGATGAAGCCGCTGTCGAGCCTGCCGCGCCCGCTCGCCACCGTCGACGTCGACACCCACGAGCCAGCCGTCGCGATCACCCAGCGCTCCGATACGTGCGCGGTCCCGCGCGCCGGGGTGGTGCTCGAGTCGGTGGTCGCGTTCGAGCTCGCCGACGCGCTCCTCGAGAAGACCGGCGGGGACACGGTCGCGGAGGTGCGGCGCAACCTCGACGCCTACCTCGCCGAGGTGGCGGGCCGGTGATCAGCCGATCGCTCGCGCTGACCGGCATGATGGGCGCCGGCAAGACCACGGTCGGCCGGCGGCTCGCGGAGGTGCTCGGCCGGCGGGTCGTCGACACCGACGACGAGTTGCGGCGCTGGACGGGCCGGTCGATCCCCGAGCTCTTCGCGGAGCACGGTGAGCCCGGCTTCCGCGCGCTCGAGCGCCAGGTCGTCACGGAGCTCGCGAAGGTCCCCGACCTCGTGATCGCCCTGGGAGGCGGGGCCGTGCTCGACGACGACAACGTCGCGTCGCTGCTGCTGACCGGGGTGATCGTCCACCTCGACGTCCCGGTCGCCGAACTCGCCGCGAGGTTGCGGACCGACGGCGCGGCGGATGACCGGCCGCTGCTGGCCGGTGACCTGGAGGCGCAGCTGCGGGCGACCCACGCGGCCCGCCACGAGCGCTACCGCGAGGTCGCCGACCTGGTCGTCGACGCGTCGGCTCCGGTCGACGAGACGGTCGTCGCCATCTGCGCGTGGGCGATGGAGCAGGGCGACGTGTTGACCCCGTCGGAGCACGAGCAGGTGATGACCACATGACCGGGAGCGACGGCAAGGGCACGGGCGTCGGCGGCGAAGCCTCCCCGGGGGTGAACGCCGAGCGCCTCGACGGTGTGAGCGGCCTGGCGCGCCGGGTCGAGGTCCGCCTCGGGGCGGGCCGTACCTACCCGGTCGTCGTCGGCCGTGGGCTGCTCGACGAGCTCGGTTCGCACGTGCCGCTGCCAGGGTCCGTCCGACGGGCGCTGGTGGTCTCGCAGCCCCCTGTCCTGGCCGCCGGCCACGTCGACCCGGTCGAAGCGGTCCTGCTCGGCGCGGGCATCGAGGTCACCCGCCACCTCGTGCCCGACGGTGAGCCGGCGAAGGCCGTGGACGTGCTCGCCGGGATCTGGCGAGCGGCCGCTGCCGTCCCTCTGACCCGTGACGACCTGGTCGTCGCCGTGGGTGGTGGGGTCGTCGGTGACCTCGCCGGCTTCGCGGCGGCGACCTACGGGCGGGGGATCGCGGTGCTGCAGGTCCCGACGACGTTGCTCGCGCAGGTGGACGCGGCGATCGGGGGCAAGACCGGCATCAACCTCCCGGAGGGCAAGAACCTCGTCGGCGCGTTCCACCAGCCCATCGCGGTCGTCTGCGACGTGAACACCCTTGCGACGTTGCCGGCCCGGATCCTGGTCGAGGGGTTCGGGGAGATCGTCAAGTACGGCCTCATCCACGATCATCTGGTGCTCGAGCGGCTCGAGCAGGGGACCCCGCTCGTCCAGGGCGACGACCTGTCGGTGCTGGAGGAGCTCGTCGCCCGCTCGGCCGACGCCAAGGCGCGGATCGTCGGTGCGGACGAGCGCGAGGCGGGGGTCCGCGCCTACCTCAACTTCGGGCACACCTACGGCCACGCCTTGGAGACGCTGACCGGCTACGGCGAGGTCCTGCACGGCGAGGCGGTCGCGATCGGGATGGTCGTCGCGTTGCGGGTGGGGGAGCGGCTGGGGCACACGCCCCTCGAGCTCGTCACCCGGGGGGAGCGGCTCCTCGCCCACCTCGGCCTGCCGGTGCGCGGACCTCGGTTGGACCGTGAGGCGGTGTGGCAGGTGATGGCTCGTGACAAGAAGGCCGGCCCCGACAGGGTGCGGTTCGTCGTGCTCGACGGCATCGCGGCGCCCAGAGTGATCACGCCCACGCGGAGTGACGTGGACGCGGTCCTCGACGACCTCGGCGCCTGAGCTCGGCCTCGTCCGACCTCGTCGCGAGCAGATGGCTGGCATTCGCCTCGTCCGGCCTCGTCCGAGCCGACGGCTAGCGTTCGCCTCATCCGGCCTCGTCCGGCCTCGTCCGGCCTCGTCCGAGCCGACGGCTAGCGTTCGCCTCGTCCGATCTCGTCCGAGCCGACGGCTAACGTTCGCCTCGTCCGAGGTCGCGACCTACGTCGGAAGGCAGCGCGTGGTCCGGATCCTGCTCCTTCACGGCCCGAACCTCTCGCAGCTCGGCACCCGTGATCCCGCCCACTACGGGACCGCGACGCTCGACGACGTCGTGCGGGCGGCGAGGCAGGAAGCGCTGGACGTGGGGGCGAGCGTCGAGCACCTCCAGACCGAGCTCGAGGGTGAGCTCGTGACCCGGTTGCACGCGGCCCGGACCGACGGCACCGATGCGGTGATCGTCAACGCCGGTGCCTGGACCCACTACAGCTACGCGATCCGCGACGCGCTCGAGTTGCTCGAGGTCCCGAAGGTGGAGCTCCATCTCTCGCACGTCCATGCACGCGAGCCCTTCCGTGCCACCTCGGTGATCGCCGCGGTGTGCGATGGCTCCATCGCGGGGTTCGGCATCGACGGCTACCCGTTGGCCGTCCGGGCGACGCTGGCCCTGCTCACGCGACGGGCCTGACCGGCTCACCGGTCGAGCTCAGCCGTTGCGTCCGGCGGTGTGCCGCTCGGATCAAGGCGGAGGGCGAGGGTCCCCGTCGACGCGCTCATCAGCCGGGAAGGGGAAGCCGGGCTGGGCAGCGCACGGACCATCCGGGGACACGGCGGGTCGAGCCGTCGAGGCGGGGCCAGAGTTCGTCGGCTGCTTGCCCGCGCCCTGAGGTCGACCCGGCCGTTCCGCGCGCGGCGGCTTCGCGCCCGGCGGCTTCGCGCCCGGCGGCTTCGCGCCCGGCGAATCCGCGCCCGGCGAATCCGCGCCCGGCTGCGTGCCGGTCTGGTCGCTGACCGGCCCGGTCGCGCCCCTGGTCGGCGGTGGTCTGCCGTCGGCTCGCGGTGGGCGGTCGGGATGGTGCAGGACGGGCCGGGTCCCGTCGTCGATCCAGCTGACGACCCAACCCTTGTGGTCGAAGAGGTAGTGGTGG
This sequence comes from Nitriliruptoraceae bacterium, assembly GCA_007133465.1. Classification (GTDB taxonomy): domain Bacteria; phylum Actinomycetota; class Nitriliruptoria; order Nitriliruptorales; family Nitriliruptoraceae; genus SLMP01. The sequence continues at coordinate 3,895 of SLMP01000029.1, forward strand.
TGCGAACAGCCGGGCGCTGCGGTCGCGGGGGTGAGCCGGCCGCCGAGGCGGTAAGGGGTCTCCAGGTGCATCATCTGGCACCACTCGGCGGGAACGCCGCAGCCGTCCGCGATGCAGGTCAGGTCGCGTGCGGCGACGGCACGCGAGGTCCCCGCGGGCACGGTTCGCACCTCGGCGCCGGCTTCGAGGGGCACCCCCCGGGCATCGGTGATCAGCCGCGACACGCCGCAGTCGGCCAGCAGCCGCCGGATCTCGCCGAACGGCAGCGGGCCGGACCAGCGGGTGTGGGTCACCCCGGACTGGGCGAGGATGGTCTCCCAGTCGAGGTGCACGGTGACGTGAGGGCGGACCGCCCGGGTCGTGGGTGCCTTGCCGGCGTCGAGCGCGGCTTGGAGCATCGCGATGAACGCATCCGCAGAAGCCTGCTCGGTCGTGCGGTGCTCGCCAGGCGCATCGGGTCGGCGGAACGCGTGCTGCGCGGTCAGCAGCAGCTCGCCGTCCAGCCCCGCGAGCTGACCGCGGAAGCCGACCATGCCGTCCTCGGTCTGCCACACCGACATCGCCCGGCGTGCGTGACGGCGCCGCTCGGCGGTCATCGCCGCATCGTGGTCGCGCTCGGCCAACAGCTGACGGCAGGTACGCCCGAACGCCACCGGATGCTCCCGACGGGCGGCCTCGAGCAGGAGCGCCTCGACCTCCGCGCGTTCGTCGGGGTCGTGGAACCACCGCAGCGTGTCCGCCAGCAGGCTGGCGTGTCGCGCGGAGAGGTCACCGACCTCGAACGCGTCCCGGGTCTCCTGCGAGGCCTGGGAACCCAGTGCCTCGCCCAGTTCGACCGCCCGCTTGGCGTCCGCTGGGGTCCAGTCGAATCGGTCGGTCAGCTCGTCGCGCAGCTGGCGTTCGGCTCGCTTGGAGGCGCGTCTGGGGTCCGCCGGGCGACCGGCGGCACGATCGGCGTCCACCGCGCGGCGGGTTCGTCGCTTCGCCAACGCCCCCGCCACCCGGGTCGAGCGGGCCTCCAACTGCCGACGTACGCGATCGACCACGGCCAGCTCGTCGGCCAGCTCGTCGTCCGACAGTTCGTCGATGTCTCGTTCGCGCAGCGCCTCGACCGCCTGTTCGAGACGACGCGTGGGGTCCGCCGCGACGTCCGGATCGCTCCCGCAGATCGTGCAGACCTCGGGCTCCTCCGCGTCGAACTCCCCCGCCGTCTCGCCGGCCAGCGACGCGGTCGACCAGCCGCCGCTGAGGTCGTCGGAGGTGTGAGCAGGTCGGGAAACGCTGACCGGGTAACGCACGACCGCGGGCTGGCTGGGACGACCACGGCCGTGGGCATCACGATCGTGAACAGCACGGCCAGGCCCCGACGTCGCCGCGGACAGGCGCACTCGACGCACCGGCACCTGCCGGCTCGCCGCTGCACGTCGCGTCGTTTGCATCCGGTCGTTCACTCCAGGGGTCCGGTTGCCCGAGCTCTTCGTCGGGAGCATGGGAGGGGGTCGTTGTGGTCGAGCGCTCACGATGTTGCCAGGGGGGTGCGACATCTCCGGTGGGGGGAGGGGGGTGTTGCGGTCCAGCGGAACCGATGTTGCCAGGGGGGTGCGACATGCCCGCTCGGCCCCGGGCACCGTGCGCTCCTGCGCCGGCGCTACCGTCCGACCGAACCCCGGCTCCACAGACCGATCGACGACGCGCCAACCTCGTCAGCCACTCCCGAGAGGTGCCCGATGCCCGACCCCGGGTCGCTCCCGCCGATCGACCACGCGGCGCACCGCGACGCCGCCCGGTCCCGCCTCGCGACCGCGGAGCTGGCCCTCCTCCTGGTCACCGACCCGGCCAACGTCCGGTACCTCACGGGGTTCGCCGGCTCCAACGGCCAGGTGCTCATCGCCCGGGACGCCGCCGACGACCGGCTGATCACCGACGACCGGTACGTGGAGCGTGCGGCCACCGAGGCGCCCGGGCTCGAGGTCGTCGTCTCGCGCGAACCCCTCCCGGTCGCCATCGACCACGCTGCCGGCCGTCATCCCGCCCTCGGCTTCGAGGCGGACCATCTCACGTGGCGGCAGGGGGAACGGCTGCGTGGGCTCGCCGCGGACGCGGATGTCCGCGTCGAGCCGACGACCGGCACGGTGGAACGACCGCGCGAGGTGAAGGACACGGCCGAGCTCGCCCGGCTGACGGCGGCATGCCAGGTGACGGTCGACGCCCTGACGTGGCTCCTCGCCGAGGTGGTCGCGGCGGGGAGGACCGAACGCGAGCTGGCCCTCACCCTCGAACGCCGGTTCCTCGACCTCGGGGGGGACGGGGTCGCGTTCCCCTCGATCGTCGCCGCCGGGCCGAACGGAGCGATCCCGCACCACGCGCCCACCGACCGGCCGCTCGCAGAGGGGGAGCTGCTGACCGTGGACTGCGGGGCGATCGTCGACGGTTACCACGCCGACTGCACCCGCACGGTCGCCGTCGGCGACGTCGCTGCCGAGCTCGTGACGATCCACGAGGTCGTCCGGGAGGCACAGGCCGCCGGCCGTGCCGTCGCCGTCGCGGGCGCCACCGTCGGCCAGGTCGACGCGGCGGCGCGTGACGTCATCGCCACCGCCGGTTTTGGGCCGCGGTTCGTCCACGGTACGGGCCACGGTGTCGGCCTCGCGATCCACGAGGCCCCCGCGGTCGGCCAGGGGGGCCGTGCTACGCTCGCCGCCGGCACGGCACTCACCGTGGAGCCGGGCATCTACCTCCCCGGTGTCGGTGGCGTCCGCATCGAGGACACGATCGTGGTCACCGCGGACGGGCCTGCCCGCATCCTGACCGACCTCTCCCGCGAGCTGCGTCCCTGACGCACTCGATGCTCCGGCCCTTCGGCCGCTCGCACCCGCCAGCTCGGCCCCCCGCCGGCTCCGCGACGCGCCACCTCGGCGCCGCGCCACCCGCAGAGCTCGCCACCTCGCCACCTCGGCGCCGCGCCACCCGCAGAGCTCGCCACCTCGCCCTCGCACATCTCGCCACCTCGCCACCTCGCCATCCCGCCACCACCGCGCCCGGAGGACCACCGTGGTCTCGACCAACAACCTCAAGAACGGCATGACCCTCCTGATCGACGGCAAGCTGCAGCAGATCGTCGATTGGAACCACCACAAGCCCGGGAAGGGCGGCGCCGTGGTGCGGACCAAGCTCAAGGAGGTCGAGACCGGCAAGACCGTCGAGAAGACCTTCCGGGCCGGCGAGGACGTCGAACAGGCCATCATCGAGCGCAAGACCCTGCAGTTCCTCTACCGCGAGGGCGACGATTACGTCCTGATGGACACCGAGACCTACGACCAGCAGCACGCTCCCTCGAGCGCGATCGGCGGCGCGTCCGACTACCTCGTCGAGGGTGACGAGCTGCAGGTCTCCTCGTACCAGGGCCGCATCGTCGGCATCGAGCTGCCCGCCTCGAAGGCCCTCGAGATCGTCCAGACGGACCCCGGGTTCGCCGGCAACACGGCGACCTCGGCGACCAAGCCGGCCGTCCTCGAGACCGGCAAGGAGATCCAGGTTCCCCTGTTCATCGAGCAGGGCGAGAAGGTCAAGGTGGACACGCGCTCCGGCTCGTACCTGTCCCGCGCCTGATGGGCGAGGCCGCGACGACGAACGACACCCCGACGGGCCGTGGCAAGCGGACCCGCACCCGCCGGACCGACACGAACGACCCGCGTCGCGCCCGTGAGCGTGCGCTCAAGATCTTGTTCCAGGCCGACGTGCGCGGCGTCGCTCCGGACACCACGCTGCGCCGGCTGGCGGACGACCCGGCGGCCCGAGCCATGCTCGACGAGGTGGAGGACCTCACGAGCGAGGGCGAGCTGCTGCCCGAGCCCGCGGACCGGGGCGGCGGGGACGCCGCGCGGAGCAGCCGTGGCGCCGGCCGAGGCGCAGGCGCCACCCCGACCGCGAGCGGTGCCACGAGGGCGCCGGGGATGGACGGTTTCACCCGCTCGCTGGTGCTCGGCGTGGCCGACAACCAACCGCGGATCGACGCGCTGATCGGCCGGTTCGCCCGCCGCTGGCAGATCCACCGCATGCCGGTGCTCGACCGCAACGTGCTCCGGCTCGGCACCTACGAGCTGCTGTTCGAGGAGACCTCGCCAGCGGTCGTGATCAACGAAGCGGTCAACCTCGCCAAGGCGCTGTCGACCGACGACTCCGGCCGCTACGTCAACGGTGTGCTCGAGGCGATCCGCCGCCACCTCGCCGAGGGAGCACCCGCTGCGGAGGGCGCGCATCAGGACGAGGGTCCGGAGGGCGCCGGGGCGCGCGAGGAGGAGCCGGACGAGCACGTGTCAAGCGGAGCGGAGCCGGACGAGCACGGGTCGAAGGGAGCGGAGCCGGACGAGCACGGGTCGAAGGGAGCGGCGCCGGACGAGCAGGTGTCTGGCACGGCGGCGCCGGACGTCGCCGCCCGGGAGCCGCACGCGCCGGGCGAGACGGGCGAGGCGGGCGAGGCGGGCGACACCGGCTGACCGAGCTCCGGCCACCAGGTGGACGGCAACCCGACACCCGCTCGGCTCGTGGACCGGCGCCCGCCCCGGCGCGCGGCAACCGCTCGGGTGGTGGGCGGCACCCCGACGTGGGACCACCCCGGCCGGACTGCTAGCGTCGCCAACGGTGCCGTACCCGGCGCCCGGGGCACCGTCGAGGTGCGCCGCCTCCTTTAACGACCGGTCCCGTGAGGCCGGGAAGGAGCCCACGTGAGGGTGGAACCCTGCGCTCCCGCCGCCACTCGACGTCCACGGGCGGTGCGGCCCCGGGC
>SLMP01000142.1 GCA_007133465.1 Nitriliruptoraceae bacterium
CTGGTCGGCGCCCCGGAGCTCGCCGCCGGCTGGGTGGGGGACGCGCTCGCCGGCCGCATCCCGGTGGTGCAGCGGGAAGCCGGAGCCGGCAGCCAGGCGGCCTTCGAGCGCGCCGTCGTCGCCGCGGGCGACGCCGTCGAGGTCGCGGGTCCCCGCGTGGCCGGCCACCTCGATGCCGCCAGGCGGGCCCGCGAGGACCGCCTCCCGGCCGTCTCGATCGAGCCGGCCGCCCTCGCCGCCGGGCTCGCCTTCCACCCGCTCGAGGAGCACGTGTCCGAGCTGTGGGTGGCGGTCGATCACCTCGACGTCGCCGGCGTCCGTCGGCTGACCGACGAGCTGACCGACACCCGCCTGCACCGAAGACTGACCGCGATCGGTGGCTACGACCTCACCGGCAACGGCACCGAGGTGGCGGCGTGAGGGCGATCGCCGCCCCCGTCCGAGCCGTGGCAGCGGCAATGGTGCTGCTCGTCACCGCGGCGGGCTGCGCGGGGGCCGGGGCGGGGGCGGTCACGGCCGAGGAGCCGCTGCTGGTGGCGGCGGCGGCGGACCTGCAGCCGGCGTTCCGGGTGCTCGGCGAGGAGATCGAGGCGGCGACCGGTGAACGGATCGTGTTCAGCTTCGGGTCGTCGGGCCAGCTCGCCCAGCAACTGATCGAGGGCGCGCCCATGGACCTGTACGCCTCGGCCAACGTCAGTTTCGTCGAGCAGGTGCTCGCCGCCGGGCGCGGCGACCCGGCCACCCAGGCGACCTACGCCTATGGCCGGATCGTGCTCTGGGCGCAGCCCGGCGCGTGGGGCGGCTGGGAGGACGCGGACGGGCTGGCCGACCTGGCGGGGCTGGCGGACGACGACACCATCACGACGATCGCGATCGCCAACCCCGAGCACGCCCCCTACGGCCTCGCCGCCAAGCAGGCGATGGAGGCGGTCGGGGTGTGGGAGGCGTTGCAGCCGACGCTCGTCTACGGGGAGAACGTCGCCGACACCCAACGGCTGGCCGCGACCGGCAACGCCGACGTCGCCGTCATCGCGTTGTCGCTCGCGCTCGCCGCCGACCTCGACGCTCAGGCGGCGGACGGTGACGGGGGGGAGGGCAGCGGCGCCGGCGGCGCGTGGCGGCTGATCGACGACGACCTCCACGCCCCCCTGCAACAGGACCTCGTCGTCGTCGCGGACGACCCCGCCCGCGCCGAGCTGGCCGAGCGGTTCGCCGACCACGTCCTGAGCGAGACGGGCCGCGAGGTGATGCGGCGCTACGGGTTCCTGCTCCCGGGCGAGGAGCCACCCGCCACCTGGCAGCAGCGGTAGCCGTCGATGGACCTCACCCCGCTCTGGCTGTCACTGCGCGTCGCGACGCTCGCGACCGTGCTCACCACCGTGCTCGGGGTCGCCGGTGCCTACGCGCTCGCGCGGGCCCGGTTCCCCGGCCGCGGCCTCGTCGAGGCGATCGCGAGCCTGCCGATCGTGCTGCCACCGACCGTGCTCGGCTACTACCTGCTCGTCACGATCGGGCGGAACTCGCCGATCGGTCGGGCCTGGGAGGCCGTGGTCGGCCAGCCGCTCGTGTTCACGTGGCAGGCCGCGGTGCTGGCCGCAGCGGTGGCGAGCCTGCCGTTCTGTCTGCGAGCCGCCCGGGCGGCGATCGCCGCGGTCGACCCGGCCTACGAGGAGGCGGCCCGGGTGGCGGGGGTCGCCGGTTGGCGGCTCGCGTTCACGGTGACGTTGCCGTTGGCCTCCCGCGGGATCATCGCCGGCATCTCGCTCGCGTTCGCGCGGGCGCTCGGTGACTTCGGCACCACGATCATGGTGGCCGGCAACATCCCCGGCCGGACGCAGACGATGCCGATCGCCGTCTACGACCGGGTCCAGGCGTTCGACTACGCCACGGCGGGCACCCTGGCGGCGGTGCTGGCCGCGGTCGCCATCGTCGTGCTGCTCGCGGTGCGCTGGCTCGAGCGGAGCGCGTTGTGAGCCCCGCCGCCGCGGGGCCGGGCATCGAGGTGGATGTCCATGCCGAGGTCGGCGCGTTCCACCTCGACGCCCGTTTCGAGGTGGGTGGAGGGACGACGGTGCTGTTCGGGCCGTCGGGCGCGGGCAAGACCCGGACGCTGCGGCTGCTGGCCGGGCTCGACACCCCCGTGCGCGGCCGCATCGCGGTCGGTGGCCGCGTGCTCTACGACCACGCGGCCGAACTCGTCGTGCCGGCGCACGAGCGCCACGTCGGGATGGTGTTCCAGCAGCCTCTGCTCCTGCCGCACCGCACCGCCCGGGCCAACGTGGCGCTGGCCGTGCGCGACGGCGACCGCCACACGCGGCGTGAGGTCGCCGAGCACTGGCTGCGGCGGGTCGAAGCCGTCGGCTTCGCCGATCGTCGACCCGCGGCGTTGTCGGGTGGTCAGCAGCAACGGGTCGCGCTCGCGAGAGCGCTCGCGGGCGACCCCGCGCTGCTGCTGCTCGACGAGCCGTTCAGCGCGCTCGACCTGCCGGTGCGCCGGCGCCTGCGGACGCTGGTGCGCGAACTGGTCGAGGCGAGCGGGGTCCCGACCCTGTTCGTGACCCACGACCCCGACGAGGTCACGGCGCTGGCCGACCGGGTGGTGCTCGCGGACCACGGGAGCATCACCCGGCTGGTCACGCCCGCCGAGGCCATCCGCCACCTCGGCGCGACCGGCTGACGGTCAGGCGCCGGAGGGGCCGGACGCGGGCTCGCCGGTCTCCGTGACGGCGGCGACGACCGGGCCGGCGGCCGCTCGACGGCTGGCCGAGGTGAGGATCCAGGCGCCGGCGGCGAGGGTCATCGCGGCGGCCGGGACGAAGGGGTCCAGGCCCGGCACCCGTTGCGCGACCACGCCGACGACCGGCGGCCCGACCGCGATGCCGACGCTGAACGCCGCATTGAACAGCCCGAAGGCCCGGCCCCGGGTCGCGTCGGTCGCCGCGAGCGAGGTGGCGCCGGTGACGGCCGGGAAGACCAGCCCGTAGCCCGCGCCGAACACGGCGGACGCGACCGCGGCCAAGGCGACGGAGGGCACGACGACCAGCGCCGCGAGCGCCCCCGCCAGCAGGACCAGGCCGATCCCGGCGAGCCGGTCCGCCCCCTCACGGTCGACCCGTCCGGACAACGGGCTGAGCATGATCGCCCCGGCGACGATCGCGTAGGCGGTGAACAGCAGGCCGACGACCGACGGGCCGGCGCCGAGACCCTCCGCGGTCCCGGGCAGGAACGCTGCCAGCACGCCGACCGACACCGTCAGGCAGGCGGTCGCGGCGTAGGCGCGACGCAACGTCGGTACCCGCAACAGCTCGCGGACGACCTGACCGCCACCGCCGGCGGGTCGCGGTCGCACGACCACCGCGTCCTCGATGAAGCGCCAGGCGATGATCAGCCCGACCCCGAGCAGCGCCGAGACGGTCAGGAACACGGCGGTGGTGCCGACGGTCTGGCGCAGCACGCCGGCCACCGCGGGTGACACGACCGCGGCGGCACCGATCAGCGCCCCCATCCGCCCCATCGTCCGCCCGGCGCCCCGGGCGCCGCTCCGATCGCCGGCGGCGGCGAACACCGCGGGGACGAGGATCCCGCCGGCGGTGCCGTGCAGGAGCCGCGCGACCACGACGGCCGCGGGGGTCGTGGCCAACGGGTAGGCGGCGACGGCCAGCGCGGCCAGCGCCAGTCCGAGCATGGTCACGCGTCGCCGGCCGATCCGGTCCACCAGGATGCCGCCGACGACGTTCGCGGGCAGGTTCGCCGCCGAGTACGCGCCGACGGCCAACCCGACGAAGGCGGGCCCCCCGCCGAGGGAGGCGACGTACGGAGCCACCGTCGGCAGCAGCGCGAAGACGTCGACGAACGACAGGAACAGCACGATGGCCGGAGCACTGAGTCGCAGGCGGCTGACGCGAGCGACCGCAGCATCCCGGCTCTCGGCCTGGTCGTAGGCAGGCGGGCGGGCCACGTGTCGAGATCCGTTCCCGAGGTGGTGGGGCCGAACAGGGGGAGGGTACGGGCCCGCCGGACGACGACGCGTCTGCCCCGCGGGCGGCCCGCCACGCGCCGATGTCGGGCCGGTCGTGCGCGCGCTCCGTCGCCTCCACCGCTCGCGCCCTCCCGGCCCGGTTGGTACGGTCGTGCCGACGCGGGGCCGTGACGGCTCGGCGGGTCGAGGTGACGGACGTCCGTCGGTGACGTCCCCCGGTGAACCGGGTCAGGGCCGAGAGGCAGCAGCCCTAAGCCGTTCTCGGACGGGTGCCGCTCCGGGCGTCCGTCACCTCGCTCCGCCGGGCGGGCGGCCCCGCTTCGCGTCCGGCGGGGTGCCTCGCTGCCGTCGCCGGTCGGCTCGTCTCCCATCGTCCGGGCCTGTCGGTCACGCCTCGGCGCTACCGTGACCGTCCGAGGAGGTCGCCTGTGGCGTACGTGTCGCTGTATCGCAGGTACCGCCCCCAGACGTTCGCCGACGTCGTCGGGCAGGACCACGTCACGCGCACGCTCGTCAACGCCATCGAGGACGATCGTCTCCACCACGCATACCTGTTCACCGGGCCGCGCGGGACGGGCAAGACCTCGACCGCGCGCATCCTCGCCAAGGCCGTCAACTGCGAGCAGGGACCGACGCCGACGCCGTGCAACGCGTGCGGCCCGTGCCGGGAGATCACCAACGGGTCGTCGGTCGACGTGATCGAGCTCGACATGGCGTCGCACGGTGGGGTCGACGACGCCCGCGAGTTACGCGACCGGGCGCTGTTCGCCCCGGCTGCCGCGCGGCGCAAGGTCTACATCCTCGACGAGGTCCACATGGCCTCGACCGCCGCCTTCAACGCGCTGCTGAAGCTCGTCGAGGAGCCGCCGGCGCACATCCTGTTCGCGATGGCGACCACCGACCCACAGAAGGTGATCCCGACCGTCCTGTCGCGCGTGCAGCGGCTGGACCTGCGGCGGGTGTCGGCCAGTGACGTCGGTGCCCACGTCCGTCGCGTCTGCGACGCCGAGGGCTACACCATCGACGACGGCGCGGTCGACGCCGTCGTGCGGGCCGGGGACGGGTCCGTCCGCGACACCCTGTCGGTGCTCGAGCAGGTCCTGGCCTTCGCGGGCACCGAGGTGACCGCGTCCGCGGTCGCGCAGGTGCTCGGCCAGACGCCCGCGGACCGGGTGGTGGAGACCGTCGAGCGGCTCGCCACCCGCGATCTCGCCGGCCTGCTCGCGCTGGTCCAGGGGTTGCTCGACCAGGGCCACGACCTGCGGCGGTTCACCCTGGACCTGGTGCAGCACCTTCGGGACCTGCTGGTCCTCCAGGCGGCACCGGATCGCCCCGACCTGGTCGACGCCACCGACGACCGCCGCCGGCTGCTGCTGGCGCAGACCCGGCTGCTGCCGGCGGAGGCGCTGCTCCGGGCGGTCGACCTGCTCGCGGCGACGGTCGCCGAGCAGCGCCAGGGGTCCCCGCGGTTGCCGCTCGAGCTGGCCCTCGCGAAGCTGGCCGTCCCCGGGGCGGACGGCGACGTCGCGGAGCTCGCCGACCGGGTGGCGCGACTCGAGGCCGGTCGGACGGCGGGATCGCCTTCCCGCGCGGCCGTCGCCACACCGCCGGCCACGCGCACCCCTGCGACAGCCCTCGCCTCCGCGCCGGCTCCCAGCCCCGCGCCGGCGGTGGCCAGCACCCCCGCGGGCCGCGCTGGCGCACCGTCGGGCGACCCTGACCTCCCGCCCCCGGAGGAACCCGACGCCCGCCCGGCGGAGGGCGGCAGTGCCAGGATGGAGGAGCGCACCGCGGCTGCTCGCGACACGCCGCCGGAACCCGTGGCGGCGCGGGAGACACCGTCCGACGCTCCTCCGGCCGCGACGCCGGCGGATGCCGTCCCGGCAGTGGCGGCGCCAGCAGCCGGGGACGCCGAGCCCGCGGACGACCTCGACGCCATGGTGCGGGCCTGGCCGGGGGCGCTGGAGGTCGTCCGTCAGCGGTCGCGCCGGCTCCACGCCATCTTCGAGCCGGCGGTCCCCGTCGCCTTCGGCAACGGGGTCCTCACCCTGCGCTACGCCACCCGCTACGCCTCCTTCCACGCCGCGAACGCCCGCCGCGGCGAGTCGGGTGCCGTGCTCCAGGAGGCGCTGGAGCACGCGACCGGTCAACGGGTCCGGATCGACGTCCGGGTCGAGGGCGAGGACCTGCGGCGGCGGCCGACACCGCCCGCCGTGACGCCGGCCGACGCACGCACCCCGGTGCTCGACGACGCCCGCTCGGCCCCTCCGGTCCGGTCGTCGCCCGACGCCGCCGCCGCGGCGGCGGCAGCTCCGGCGGCCCCGCCCGAACCGCTCCCCGACGACGACGGCCCCACCCCCGAGGAGGAGGCCGAGGTCCGGGAGGCCGAGGACGCCGCGCCACCGGCGATCGACCCCGACGACGTCGACGCGCTCTTGCAGCAGGAACTCGGTGCCGAACTCGTCGAGGAGCAGCCGGCGCCCGAAGGGAACCGCTGACCGCCCCGCGGCCCCACCCCGGAGGAACCACCGTGTACGAAGGCGCCGTGCAGGACCTGATCGACGAGCTCGGTCGGCTGCCTGGGGTCGGTCCGAAGAGCGCCCAGCGCATCGCCTTCTTCCTGCTGCAGGCGGATCTGGTCGACGCGACCCGGCTGGCGGAGGCCATCACACGGGTCAAGCAGACCGTGCGCTTCTGCTCGCGCTGCTTCAACATCGCCGAGGCGGAGCAGTGCCGGGTCTGCCGGGACCCTCGTCGTGACGACACCGTCCTGTGCGTCGTCGAGGAGGCCCGCGACGTCGTCGCGATCGAGCGGACGCGCGAGTACCGCGGGCGCTACCACGTCCTCGGCGGTGCCATCTCCCCGATCGACGGCATCGGTCCGGACGAGCTCCACATCACGGAACTGCTCCATCGTCTCGACCGCGAACCCGTCGAGGAGGTGATCATCGCCACCAACCCCAACGTCGAGGGCGAGGCGACCGCCTCCTTCCTCTCCCGGCAGCTCGACGGGCGGGCGGTGCGGGTCACCCGGCTCGCGAGCGGGCTGCCCGTCGGGGGGGACCTCGACTACGCCGACGAGGTCACGCTCAGCCGCGCCTTCGTCGGACGGCAGGACCTGCGCGGCCGCGGGACCCGGGAGGTGCGCTGAACATGCGCCGCTACCCCGACCGCGCTGCCGCAGGTGGGGACCTCGCCCGTCGCGTCGGCAAGCTGCGATTGCACGACCCGGTGGTGCTCGCCCTCCCGCGCGGCGGTGTCCCGGTTGCCCGACCCGTCGCCGACCGGCTCCACGCGCCCCTGGACGTGCTGGTCGTCCGCAAGGTCGGAGCGCCCGGTCGGGAGGAGCTCGGGCTCGGTGCGGTCGGTGAGGACGGGGTCACCGTGCTCGACCCGGAGCTGATCCGCTACCTCGGCCTCGACGAGGCACAGATCGACCGCGCGGTGAGCAAGGCCCGTGACGAGCTCGCGCACCGGCTCGCGACGCTCCCCCCCGAGCGGGTCGCGCTCGACGTGGCCGGCCGCGACGTCGTGATCGTCGACGACGGCATCGCGACGGGCGGGACCGCGCTGGCGGCGGTCGACGTCCTGCGCCACCGCGGTGCGGCGCGGGTGGTCGTGGCGGTGCCGGTGGCCGCTTCGGAGGGCGTGCGGCGGCTGCAGGCGGTCGCGGACGAGGTGGTCTGCGCCCACGCCGTCTCCGGCGGGTTCGCGGTCGGCGCCCACTACGACGACTTCCACCAGCTGACCGACGCCGAGGTGTCGGAACTGCTCACCGCCGGATAGCCCGCCCCTCGTGGTGACCGACGCTCGGTTCACACCTCCCGGGTCGCCCCCACGAGTGCCGCTCGGGTCTCCGCGTCGACCTCGGTCACGCCGTGCGCTTCGGCGGCGTGGGCCGCGGCCTGACCGAGCACCTCGTCCTGGGTCGCACCCCGCACGACCCCGTCGCACCCGTCGAACAGTTCGCCACAGCGCAGCTCCAGCATCCTCGTCTCCCTCTGTACGTGCCCCGCGCGACGCCGAACCGCTCAGCCGGGGCGAGCCATCGAGAGGGCCTGGTCGCGTGACAGTTCCTGCTGGTGGACCTCGCTCGCGTGCGTCTGCGCTGCCGCGACGACGGCGTCATCGTCGGCGCCGAGCAGCGTGGTACCGCACGGGCACTGGATCACCTTGTTGGATTCCGTCACGTCGGTCCCTCCTCCTGAGCAGTGTGGCCTTAGGATCTTGGAACGAGGTTGGCAGGAGGTTGGCGGCCCGGTGCTGCGCTTCTACCTCACGGGACGGGTCGGCGTCGAGGGACGGACGTTCCTCGACCAGGCCGACCTGCCCGGACGACAGGGGAAGCTCGCCCTGGTCCACCTCGTGGTCGAGCGGCACCACCCCGTCGCGATCGACACCCTGGCTGCGGCGCTGTGGGGCAACCACCTGCCGCCGAGCTGGGAACCCTCGCTGCGTGCGATCGTCAGCAAGCTCCGCCGCGCGCTCGCGCAGATCGACGACGGCGTCGGGCTCCTCAGCGACGCGGGCTGCTACCAGGCCGTCCTCGGCGAGGCCTGGATCGACGTCGATGCCGCCATGAACGCCGTCGATCGTGCCGAGGGTGCCCTGCGGCGCGGCAAGCACGCCCTCGCCTGGGCGGACGCAACGGTCGCTGCGAGCATCGCGGGCCGGCCCGTGCTGCCCGGCGAGGATCTGCCGTGGGTCGGCGCCCTGCGTGGACGGGTCCGCAGCACCCACATCCGGGCGCTCGACGTGCTCGCGCGGCTCTACCTCGCCGACGAGCAGCTCCCGCTCGCGCTCGCCATCGCCCAGCAGCTGGTCGAGCTCGAGCCCTACCGGGAGACGAGCTACCACCATCTCATGCGGGCGCAACTGGCCGCAGGCAACCGCGGCGAGGCGGTCCGGGTCTACGGCGCCCTGCGGCAACGGCTGCGCGAGGAGCTCGGCGTCGACCCGTCAGCCGAGACCCAGGCCGTCTACCTCGCGGCGATGCGTGCGGGCGCCCGCACCGGCTGATCCACGTCCGACCCCGACCGGCGTACCATCACCGCTGGCCGCGGCCCGGGGCAGCTCGCCCGCCGCGGTCGCGTCCTGTCCGCACCTCGAGGAGACGGAACCGCCCGTGGGCATCGTGGTCCAGAAGTACGGCGGCACGTCGGTCGGTGACGTCGATCGCATGAAGCGGGTCGCCGACCGGGTCGCCCGCACCCACCGCGACGGCAACCAGACGGTGGTGGTCGTCTCGGCGATGGGCAAGACCACCGACGACCTGGTCACGATGGCGGCGCGCATCAGCGAGCAGCCTCCTGAACGGGAACTCGACATCCTGCTCACCGCCGGCGAGCGCATCTCCATGTCACTGCTCGCGATGGCCCTGCACGACCGCGGGGTGCCGGCGAAGTCGTTCACCGGCTCGCAGGCCGGGATCATCACGGACGCGGTGCACGGCAAGGCTCGCATCGTGGACATCACCCCGGGTCGGGTGCGCTCCGCGCTCAACGAGGGCAACGTGGTGATCGTGGCCGGGTTCCAGGGCGTCAGCCAGGACACCAAGGACATCACCACCCTCGGCCGCGGCGGGTCGGACACGACCGCCGTGGCCTTGGCGGCCGCGCTCGGCGCGGACGTCTGCGAGATCTACACCGACGTCGACGGGGTGTTCACCGCCGACCCGCGCATCGTCCCGACGGCCCACAAGCTCGACCGCATCAGCTACGAGGAGATGCTCGAGATGGCCGCGCAGGGGGCGGGGGTGCTGCAGGTCCGCTCCGTGGAGTTCGGGCGCAACCACGACGTGCGGATCCACGTCCGCTCGTCGTTCAGCTACTCGGCCGGCACGTGGGTCGGCCCGCAGGAGGACATGGTGGAGGACGCGATCATCTCCGGTGTCGCCCACGACACCTCGGAGGCCAAGCTCACCGTCCAGCAGGTTCCCGACCGGCCCGGCGTGGCCTCGCGGATCTTCGCGGCCCTCGCCGACGAGAACATCAACATCGACATGATCGTGCAGAACGTCGCCGCCGACGGTCGCACCGACATCTCGTTCACGATGCCGCGCGGCGACCTGCTCAAGGCGCAAGCGACGCTCGAGCCGCTGGCCACCGAGGTCGGCGCGCAGGGGGTCAAGGTCGACGACGACATCGCCAAGGTGTCGCTCGTCGGTGCCGGCATGAAGACCCACCCGGGGGTCGCGGCCAAGATGTTCGGTGCGCTGTCGGCCGCCGGCGTCAACATCGAGATGATCTCCACCTCGACGATCCGGGTGTCGGTGATCGTCGCGCGCAACCAGGTCGAGACCGCGGTCCAGGCCGTGCACGCTGCCTTCGGCCTGGGCGACGACGCGGTCGCCGAGGAGGTGTCGCCATGACCTCGCCCGACACCGAGCCCCGAGCGCCGCGGCCGCTGCGCGTCGCCGTCGTCGGCGCCACCGGTGCGGTCGGCCAGGAGATGCGCCGGCTGCTCGTGGCCCGGGACGTCCCCCTGGAAGGCGAGCCCGTCTTCCTCGCCTCCGAACGCTCGGCCGGCAAGCGCTTGCCCTGGCTGGACGGCGAGGTGGAGGTGCAGGCCATCTCCGAGGAGGCCTTCGACGGGGTCGACGTCGCGCTGTTCTCCGCCGGGGGGACCCGGTCGAAGCAGTGGGCACCCGTCGCCGCCTCTCGGGGCGCGGTCGTGGTGGACAACTCCTCCGCGTTCCGGATGGACGACCAGGTGCCGCTCGTGGTCAGCGAGGTGAACCCGGAGGCGATCGCGAACCGACCCAAGGGCATCATCGCGAACCCCAACTGCACGACCATGGTCCTGATGGTGGCAGCCAAGCCCCTGCACGACGCCTTCGGGCTGACCGAGATGGTCGCGACGAGCTACCAGGCGGCAGGCGGCGCCGGGATGTCCGGCATCACCGAACTGCTCGAGCAGGCCACGAAGCTCGGCGCCGACGGCGACCAGCTCCGCTTCGCCGGCGCGCAGGCCGAGGCCGGCGTCGAGCCGGCGACCTTCTCCAAGGCGATCGCCTTCAACGTCCTGGCCCACTGCGGCAGCTTCACCGACGAGCGGTACACCGACGAGGAGTGGAAGCTCGTCAACGAGTCCCGCAAGATCCTCAAGCAGCCGGCGCTGCGGGTCTCGCCGACCTGCGTGCGGGTCCCGGTCGTCGTCGGGCACGCGATCGCGGCGCGGCTGACCTTCGCGGCGCCGGTCGCACGGGACGCCGCGATGGAGGCGCTCGCCGCCGCTCCCGGCCTGGTCGTCGAGGACGGCACGGGGCTCGACGGCGAGCCGCTCGCCTACCCGACGCCGCTGGCGTCCGCCGGCCGGGACGACGTCCTCGTCGGCCGGGTGCGTGAGGACCTCGCGGACCCCTACAGCCTCAACCTGTGGGTCGTCGGCGACAACCTGCTGAAGGGCGCGGCGCTCAACACCGTGCAGCTGGCGGAGCTGGTCGCCGCCGAGGGCTGATCGCCACCGCGTGCTGATCGCCACCGCGTGCTGATCGCCACGACGTGCTGATCGCCACGACGTGCTGATCGCCATCACGTGCTTCCGGGTATGGGCTGCAGCGGTCGGGACCGGTGGCGGCGATCTCGTCCCGTCAGGGTCGCGCAGGGTCGGCCACCGCGCACCGGCACGGTGACGCCTCGCACTTCGGGCAGCCGGCGGCGTAGCGCTGTGCCGCGGTGGCGAGGTCGACGTCGCACAGATCGGCGAGCGTGACCAGCCACGCGAGCACGTCGGAGAACTCGACGACTTGCTGGTCGTGGCCCTCCCGCCGGATCGCCCGCGATAGCTCTCCGACCTCCTCCACGAACCACGCGAAGGTCCCGTCGACGCCGCGGGCGCGGTCCTGGACGCCGTAGGTGGCCCGGATCGTCGCCTGCAGTTCGCCGAGGTCCATCGTGGCCTCCTGGGTCGTCGCACCGCGCCCCGAACGACGGACGCGCGGCCCCGTCGATGACGGTGCCGCGCGTCCGCAAGACTTACGCGGGTGGTCGGGATGGCCGGATTCGAACCGGCGACCTCCTCGTCCCGAACGAGGCGCGCTAACCAAGCTGCGCTACATCCCGCCGGCGCGTGAGCCGCCCCCGAGCGGGAGCACGCGGGAGCGTACCCGTACCCCGTGGGCCGCGCGAACGAGGCCGCGCCCCCTACCCGGACGGCCCTGTGGTCTGGCGTGCGTCGGCCTCCCGTCGCGCCACACGACGCACAGCTGGCGCGCGACCTGCCCCGCCGCGCGCCCCGCGCGGGCTCAGTGCGTGAGCTCGAGCAGGGTCGCCTCCGGCCGGCACGCGAACCGGAACGGCGCGTAGCGCCCGTGGCCGAGGCCCGGCGAGACGTGCAGCACCCGGCCGCGGTGGCGGGACAGCCCGCGGGCCTGGTCGAGCGGGAGGTCGCAGTTGGCCGTCAACGCCCCGATGCCCGGGAGGCGCACCTGCCCGCCGTGGGTGTGGCCGGCCAGCAGCAGGTCGTGGCCGGCGTCGACCAGCAGGTCGAGCGCCGCGACGTACGGGGCGTGTACCAGCCCGAGGTGGAGCAGTGCGTCCGACCCGGCCGACCCAGGCGGTGGTGCGACCTGGCCCGCAGGGGGCAGCTCGGTGGTCGGCAGGTGGGGGTCGTCCAGCCCGCCGACGGCGACCGGGCCCGCCGCCGTGTCCACGACCGTCGCCTCCTGCCGCAGCGTCCGGTAGCCGTACCCCGCGAGGCGGTCCACCAGCCGGTCGGTCTCGAGGCGCACCCCGAACGACCGGCGCAGGGGGGTCGTGAAGTAGCTGAACGGCGACCGAGGCACGGGCGCGTAGAAGTCGTTGGAGCCGAGCACGACGAGCCCGGGCGCACCCGCCGCCGTGAGGGGTGCGAGCGCGTCCGCCGTGAGGTCCTCGACGTGCGGTGCCCCGAGCAGGTCGCCGGAGGCCACCACGAGCTCGTGGCCGAGGTCCGCCAGGGACGCGAGGAAGCGGATGCGGTGGTCCTGTCCCGGGATCAGGTGCAGGTCGGCGACCTGCAGGATCGTGAGACGGCCCGGCCGGCGCAACACCCCCGGCACGGTCAGATGCCGCAGTCGGTACCAGCGCCGCTCGATCAGCGTGCCGTAGGCGACACATCCGGCGCCGACGGCGCCGACGCTGGCCAAGGTGCGGGGAACGGGGTGCAGGGCAGGTCTCCGAGGAGGCGGCGGTGGGGACGGTCGCGACGCTCGTGGGCGCGACCCAGTGACGCTACCCGTCGCCGTCGCCGTCGCCGTCGCCGTCGCCGTCGTCGTCACCGCCGCCACGGCCACGGCCCCGGGCGGGCTCGGTGTCGTCGCCGTCGTCGTCGCCGTCGTCATCACCTGGCGGCGGTTCGGTGTCGTCGCCGCCTGGCGGTTCGGTGTCGTCCGGCGGCTCGGTGTCGTCGCCGGGATCCTCGGTGCCGTCGTCGTCGGGCGGTTCGGTGTCCTCCGGCGGTTCGGTGTCGTCGCCGGGATCCTCGGTGCCGTCGTCGCCACGCGGCGGTTCGGCGTCGTCGTCGCTCCCGTCGTCGCGGTCGTCGTCCGGGGTCGCCGGCCGGGAGGCCGCCAGCACACCCACGTCGAGGGTCACCTGGCTGTCGCGCTCGCCCGGGACCAGCCGGGACCCGGCCTGCGGGTTCTGCCGGACGACGATGTCGACCAGGGCGGGGTCGGTCACCTCGACGTTGCGGCGGAACACCCGGTAACCGGCGTCGAACAGGACCTCCGCGGCGGCGTTGACCTCGAGGCCGACCACGTCCGGGACCCGGGGCACGGACCCCTCGCCGTCGGAGACCTCCAGGGTGATCCGGATGCCGAGCGGCGCCTCGGTGCCGGCCTCCGGGTCCTGCCCGATGAACGACCCGGCGGGGCGGAAGTCGTTGACCTCGCGGACGGTGAGCCGGAACCCGGCCTCCTCCGCGATCCGTTCGGCAGCGGAGATCGACGAGGCCGCGAGCAGGTCCGGGACCTGGCCGATCGGGATCGGGCCCGGGTCGGGGAAGTCGACCGGCTCGAACCGCTGGGCGGCCTGGAGCATGTAGGTCCGCCACATCGGCGCGGGGATCGTGCCGCCGAAGACCTGCTCGTACGCCACGCCACCGATGACCTGGTCCTCGAGGTAGCGCGTCTCGAGGCACGCCGGGACCTCGACGGGTCCGAGCTCCCCGGCGGCGTTGCGGACCTCCGGGCAGATCGCCTGCGCCTGCTCGAGGGTCGCGAACCGGGTCGTACCGTTGGGGTAGCCGATCCAGGACGCGGTCGCGAGCTGCTTGATGAACCCGACGAACCAGGCGTCGACGTAGCTGCTGGTCGTGCCCGTCTTGCCCCGGGTCGGCCAGTCCTCCAGGTTGGCGCCGCGTGCGGTGCCGCCCGACTGCATCGGCCCGGCCAGCAGGTCGACCACCCGGTCGGCGACGTCGGTGTCGATCACCGGCTCGCAGTTCGGGCTGTGCTCCCACAGGGTGCGCCCGGTCGCGTCCTCGATCCGCGCGATCGGGAACGGGTCGCAGTGGACCCCCCGGTTGGCGAGTGTCGCGAAGGCGCTGGCCATCTCCAGCGGGAACACCGATCCGGAGCCGAGCGCGAGCGAGCACTCGACCGGCAGGTCGGAGGTCCGGATGCCGAGCCGCTCCGCCATGTCGACGGTCCGCGCCGGGCCGACGTCGGCGATCAGCAGGGCGAAGTAGATGTTGCTGGAACGTCGGGTCGCCTCGTACATGTCGAGGACGTCGTCGCCGCCGAGGTTGTCGACCTCCCACAGGCCCTCGCCGTCGCGGCAGCCCTCGATCTCCTGCGGTCCCTGGGCGTCGAGGGTCAGCCCGGGTGAGATGCCCTCCTCGATCGCCGCCGTCGCGACGATCGGTTTGAACGCCGACCCCGACTGGCGACCGGCGCCGGCCCCCATCCCGGGGACGGCCGGGTTGACCTTCGTGCGGTCGCACAGCAGCCGACCGTCGGCGTCGGTGCCGAGGTAGCTGTCGTCCTCCGAGCAGGACCCGTAGGGCTGGGGACCGACGGCCATGGCGACGATCGCCCCGTCCTCCGGGTCGACCGACACCAGCGCCCCCATCGGTTCGCGGGCGAGCTGTTCGGGGGTCTCGTCCTCCGCGGTGAGGTGCTCGCGGAGCGCCGCCTCCGCCTCCTCCTGCAGCTCCGGGTCCAGCGTGGTGTGGATCCGCAGCCCCGACTGGAACACGACCTGCCGGCGTTCCTCGAAGGTCGCGCCCATCGCCTCCATCGCGCCGAGCTGGGTCCCGAGCGCCTGCGCCGTGTCCTCGTTGATCAGCAGGCTCGATACCCAGTCGACCCAGAAGGGGTTGGCCGGGGGCGGCGGTTCGGAGATGCGGATGTCGAGCGGGACCGCCCGGGCCGCCTCCGCCTGGTCCGCCGTGATGAAGCCGTGGGTGGCCATCTGCCGCAGGACGATGTCGCGCCGGGCGGTCGCGTTCTCCAGGCTGTTGATCGGGTTGTTCGCCTCTGGCGCCCGGAGCAGGCCCGCCAGCATCGCCGACTCCCCGAGGTCGAGCTCACCGACCTGCTTCGAGAAGTACCGCTCGGCGGCGGTCCCGATGCCGTAGACGCCCCGGCCGAAGTAGCTGCGGTTGAGGTAGCGCCCGAGGATCTCGTCCTTCGTCAGGCGCTCCTCGAGCTGGATCGCGTAGATCGCCTCCTGGATCTTGCGCTGCAGCGTCTGCTCGGGACTGAGGAACGCCAGCTTGACGTACTGCTGGGTGATCGTCGAGGCACCCGACTCGATGCCACCGGCGCGCAGGTTCGCCAGTGACGCGCGGACGATCGCGAGGTGGTTGACGCCTTCGTGCTCGTAGAAGGTGGCGTCCTCGGTGGCGAGCACGGCGTCGATCGTCACCTGCGGGATGTCCGCCAGCGCGACCGGGACCCGGTTCTCCTCGAACGTCAGCTCGGCGAGCAGCTGGCCGTCGGTGGCGTACACGTACGAGTTCTCCGGCGGGGCGTCGGCCTCCCCGAGCGGCGGGATGTCGAGCACGTCGGAGCGAACGGCCGTGAGCAGGTCGCTGAGCACCAGCCCGGCGGGCAGGAACAGCGCGCCGAGCAAGACCCCCGTCGCCGCGACGATCAGGGCGATGAGCGTCAGCCGGGCACCGATGGCCCCGGCGCGACGCGCGGGTGTGGCGGGCTCGGAGCCCATGGACGGGTTCCCTCACGACGGCGGGGACGACCGGCGGGAGCCGGCTGGGGGATGCATCCAGGGTACCCGGGGCCTGCGCCGGCCTGGCGTTCCCCCGCAGAGCGCGCAGCCGAACGGCTACAGGTAGCCGCTGGCGTTCGGGGGCCGCTCCGAATGGACCGGCTCGGGTGGCTCCATGCGCCGCTGGACCTCCGACGGCGCGTCCTGGAAGGAACGTCCCCCGAAGCGTTGCTGGATCGGTCCGACCAGGCGGGCCGCCGTCGTCGCGATGGCCGCGACCGCCGTCTGCAGCTCGGGTAGGTCCAGGGTGGTGCCCAGCAAGGTGTGGCGCAGCCACACGGCTTGGTTGCCGGGGTCGTAGCTGAAGGCGCCGAACCCGAGCGTGTGGTTGGTCGTGAGCAGGAACGTCGCGAGGTCCGGGCTCAGCCGCACGTCGAGATTGGTCACGGAGAAGACCCCGACCTGCGGGCCGATGGGGCTGCTGCCGACCGTCACGAAGATGCGGGCGCCCTCGTGGGTGAAGGTGAAGTTGCCGAACGCGTCGACCTCGTAGCCGCCGAGGACCGCGCGCAGCAGGCCGCCGACGTGCTCACGTAGGTCCTCCGGGTCGAGGAAGACCCCCGTGCGCCGGGGTGGGCGGGGGGTCAGCAGGCCGTGCGGGATCTCCGCGAGCTGCCGGCCCGGCCCGTCGTCCCCCTCGGGCCCTGCGCCCCCGTCGTCGTCGGCCGCGTTGTCGGCCGCGTCGTCGGCCGCGTCGTCGGCCGCGTCCCGGCCACCGTCATCACCGGCGTCGCTGGTCGGGTCCGCCGGTGTCGTCTCGCCGCCACGCTCGTCATCGGGCCCGCCGTCGTCACCCCGGCCGGCCCATGGCGGATCGTCCGGGTCGGGACCCCGGCGCCAACCCGGTGGGTGGTCCCGGTCGTCGGGGGACGCCTCGGCGGTCATCGGCTCCTCCCGGTCATCAGGGTCGTGGCGATCGTCCGGAGACCGGCCAGATCGTGCACGTCACCGCCGAGCAACGGCACCTCGACGAGACTCCGGAGGTCGACACCGTAGAGGGATGCGGCGACGTCGCGCCGCTGCCGGTTGGCCAGGTTGCGGATGTCGATCAGCAATCGCAGCGCGCCGGCGTTCGCGTCGTCGTCCAGTGCGTCGACGGCCCGGGCGACCGCCGCGTCGGTCGGGTCCCGGGGCAGCTCGGGCCGGATGCGGTTCACGACCAGCCCGGCCGGGTGCAGCCCCTCCTGCTGCAGGCGCTCCAGGAAGAACCGCGCCTCGCGCAGCGGTGGCGGATCCGGCGAGGTGACGACCACGAAGCGCGAGTCCGGGTCGCGCAGCAGCTCGAGCACCTGCTCGGCGCGCTCCTTGAAGCCCTCGTACATCCCCTCGAACTGGCGGAAGAACTCGGCGAGGTCGTCGAGCAGGTCCATGCCGGTGACCTTGCCGGCGACGCGTATGAAGGCGGTCGCGCCGGCCCCGACGACCCGACCGATGCCGCGGCCGGCGGCCATCCCCGGCTTGAGCAGCAGGCGCAGTAACCGGCCCTCGAGGAAGCTCGTCATCCGCTTCGGAGCGTCGAGGAAGTCGAGCGCCGACCGGGTCGGGGGCGTGTCGATGACCAGCAGGTCCCACGCGCCGGTCTCGTGGAGCTCGTGCAGGCGCTCCATCGCCATGTACTCCTGCGTCCCCGACAGGCTGGACGACAGGGTCCGGTAGATGCGGTTGTTCTTGATGGCCGCCGCCTCGGCCGGCGAACTCGCGTTGGTGTCGATCAGCCGGTCGAAGGTGGTCTGCATGTCGAGCATCATGGCCCACAGCTCGCCGGGCCCGGTGTACTCGCCGAGGTCGACCTGGGAGGGCTCGTCCTCCAGCGTCTCGAGCCCCATCGCCTGCGCGAGGCGACGGGCCGGGTCGATCGTGAGCACGAGGGTCCGGCGCCCCTCCAGCGCGGCCGCGACCCCGATCGCCGCGGCCGTGGTGGTCTTGCCGACCCCGCCGGCGCCGGTGGTCACGAGCACGTGCGCCTCGCGGACCGCACGGTCGAGCGCGTGACGGCGGGCCTCGGTGATCGTGCTGGTGGTCACGCCCGCACCTCCCCGAAGGGCCGCCAGGTCCCGTCCAGCGACGCGAGGGTCGCCGGGCTGAGCTCCGCCTCTGCGGCCGGGCCGTCCTCACCCGCTTGCAGGGCGAGCACGTCCGCCAGCACCGTCAGTTCGTCGGCGCCGAAGCTCGCCCCGGTCAGCAGCGGCAGGGCGAGGACCGGCACCTCACTGCCCACCTCGAGGGAGCGGCGCAGGTCGTTCTGCATCGTCATCCGGTCGGCGTGGGCGGCCACCAGGTCGACCGTGAGCTGCGCGGTGCGGCCGGACATGGTGGCGCCGGCGGCCGCCGCCGCGTCCCGCAGCGCATCCGCCCCGCCCGCCACGACGCTGGCCGCGCCGGCGGCGTCGAGCCGGGGGACCTCCGCCTGGTTGGCGACGATCGCATCGATCGCGACCCCGGCCTCGCGCAGCGCCTTCGCGCCGTCGCCGGTCTCACGGACGGGCATCTCCTCCAGCAGCGTGACGATCACGGCCTGGACCCGACGCGGGTTGGTCAGCATCTCCTTGATCCGTGCCGCCTGGCGCTTGATCGGTCCGACCCGCACGATCTCCGTGACCCCCTCCGGCGCCTGCAGGAACGGCACGATGCGGCCGGTTGGCGGGGCGTCGACCACGATCAGGTCGTAGGCCCGGCGGCCGTCAGCACGCTTGCGGGTCTCGATCTCGTAGATCTTGCCGATCAGCAGCAGGTCCCGGAGGCCCGGCGCGGTGGTGGTGACGAAGTCGAGGACGTTCGAGCGCTCCATCATCCATTGGATGCGCCTGAGGCCGTAGAACAGCTCGAGGTACTCGAGGACGGCGTCGTGCGGGTCGACGGCGGCGCCCCACAGCCCGGGCTGGAACTCCCGTTCGGTGTAGTCCCAGGGCTGGGTGCCGAAGGTGCGGCTGAAGCCCTGGCGACCCTCCACCTCGACGAGCAGGGTGCGCCGCCCGGACGCGACCCCGGCCAGCGCGAGCGATGCCGCGACGGTGGTCTTGCCGACCCCGCCCTTGCCGGTGACGATCAGCACGTTCGCGGGCAGCAGCGCGTCGTAGCCGGCGACCGACCCGCGCGGGACGGACCCCTCGTCCGGTGGGGAGGCGTCGTCGCCCTCCTCGCCGGGGTCGTCCGGTCGCGTCGCGAGGCGGGTGTCGGCAGCGTGCTCGTCGCTCATGCTCCGAGCCTAGAACGCGCGCGACACCCGGCGGACGTGCCTGGCCGGTCGTTCGGTCCCCGTGCCGACGTGCCTGGCCGGTCGTTCGGTCCCCGTGCCGACGTGCCGCCTGCGGTTCGGGCCGTCGCGCCCCCGTCGGTACGCTCGCCGGGATGGAACCTCTCCTCGCGGTCGTCCGCCGCCTCGCCACCATCGTCGTCCTCACGCTCCTCACGGTCGTGTCGACGGCCGCGCTCGCGCTCGCACAGACCGGGTCCGACACCCCTGCCGGCGACGTGCGCGTCGTCGAGGTCCTGCCCCTGCGGGGGGGCTTCATCGACCCGCCCGTGACCGCGCAGATCCGCGATGTCCTCGACCTCGCGGAGGAGCAGGGCTCGGAGCTCGTGGTCCTGCAGTACTCCTCGCCCGGCGGGGTGTCGGTCGACGTCGAGGAACTCCTCGCGCGGGTCCAGGCGTCGCCCGTGCCGGTCGCCGTCCTGATCGGCCCGCTCGGCGTCGGGGCCGAGGCAGGTGGCGCGGCCGGGCTGCTGTGGCTCGGAGCGCACCTGCGGGCGGTCGCCCTCGACGGCTCGGTCGGGCCGATCGAGCCGCCGGACCTCGCCGCGTCGTCGGACCCTGCTGCGACGAGGGCGCTCCTGGCTGCCGAGCTCGAGCGCCTCGAGGGCGATCCGGCCCTCACCGAGGCGTTGCTGACCACGGCCGTCGGGTCGGACGAGCTCGACGCGGCTGGGGTCGTGACCGTCTCCGCCCAGGGGATCGAGCCGCTGCTCGTCGACCTGGACGGGCGGGCCGTCATGACCGCCGCTGGCGAGCGGACGCTGTCGATCCGTGCGGACGAGGTCCAGGTGCGGTTCCACAGCCTCGGGCTCGTCCGGCGTCTGCTGCACGCTGCGACGACCGCGCCGTTCATCTACCTGCTGCTCGTGGTCGGCCTCGGGATGTTGCTGTTCGAGGTGTTCCAGCCCGGCTTCGGCGTGGCGGGCATCGCCGGGCTCGTCACGCTCGCGATCGGGGTCTTCGGACTCACCGTGCTGCCGGTGACCTGGTGGGCGGTGGCACTCGTCGTGCTCGGCCTGCTGTTGTACGCGGTCGACACCGCCCTGGCGGGTTTCGGCCCGTTGACGCTCGCGGCGACCGTCGCGTTCGCCGTCGGGTCCTGGGCGTTCTACGACGCGGAGGTGCTGGCGCTGCCCTGGTGGCTGGTCACCGCGACGACGGTGGCGGCGTTCGCCTTCTTCGTGTTCGTGATGACCTCGATCCTGCGGGCCCAAGCGGGGCCGGAGGGGGTCTCGGTCGACGATCTCGTGGGCCGACCCGGCATCGTGCGGTCGGTTCTCAACCCCGAGGGTCACGTCTACATCGACGGCGCGCTGTGGCGGGCCCGGTGGACCGGTGAGACCCGCCGAGCGAAGGTCGGGACCCCGGTGCGGGTCCACGCCGTGGACGGGCCCGTCGTGCTCGTCGCGCCGTACGACGCGACCGCCGAGGTGGCGGGGCGCACAGCCGCTGGCGCCACGAGCGGCGAGGGGGGCGAGGTGGCCGACGGTCAGGTCGCCGGGGAACCCATCGAACCGCGCAGCTGACTGCTCGCTGCGGCAAGCGAGCGTGCGCAGCCAGCGAGCACTCCGGGGCTAGTCAGGCTCCCACCTGCAGCGTAGGGTGCGCAGGGCGGACGCACCGGAGGGAGCCGTGCGCAGCGTTCCAGAGTTCGGTGGGGTCTCGATGTCCGAGGAGGCCTCGACGCGGCGGTCGCCGCGGCCGTTCATCCCTGCCCACTTCGACGCGGAGGGTTGGGAAGGCGAGGCACGGTGTCGCACGGAGGATGCCCGGCTGTTCTTCGGCCCGAACCGCTTCGAGCCCAAGCACGAACGGCTGGCGCGCGAGACCGCGGCCAAGGCCATCTGCGCCACCTGCCCGGTCGTCGCGCCGTGCCGTCAGCACGCCCTCGCCGAAGGTGAGCTCTACGGCGTGTGGGGCGGGCTCGGGGAAGCCGACCGGCGGGCGCTGCTGGGGGGCACGGACCACGTCGCAACGGCCGTCTGACCCGACCGGGCCGCTGGGAGGACGCACCGGCCCGTTGCCGGTGGTTCGCCCGGCACGGTCCGGCCTAGGCTGCGCTCCGGTCCGCTGTGCCCGAGCCGCCACGCACCCTTCCGGTCGGGGCCAGGGCCGTCGTCGACAGGAGAAGGCCGCGCATGAGCCGCTGGGAGTACGCCACCGTCCCGCTGATCAGTCACGCACTGCAGCAGATCCTCAACCAGTGGGGCGGCGACGGGTGGGAACTCGTCGCCGTCGCCGACAACGTGGCGTACTTCAAGCGGCCGCTGGACGGTGATGCCGCATGAGCGCCGCCGCGCGACTGGCCGACCTCGGGCTGGTGCTGCCACCGGTCCCCGCCCCGGCGGCGGCCTACCAGCCCTACGTCCGGTACGGGGACCTCGTGCTCACGGCTGGACAGTTGCCGATGGTGGACGGTGCGTTGCCGAAGACCGGCAAGCTGGGCGCCGAGCTGTCGACCGAGGAGGGGGCCGCGCTCGCCAAGCGTGCGGCCCTCAACCTCCTCGCGATCGCGGACCAGGTCGCCGACGGGGACCTCGAGCGCGTCCGCGTCCTGAAGCTGACGGTGTTCGTCGCGAGCGTGCCGGGGTTCGCGGAGCAGCACCTGGTGGCCAACGGTGCGAGCGACCTGCTCGGTGACGTCCTCGGCGACGCCGGCGTGCACGCTCGATCCGCCGTGGGCGTCCCGGTGCTGCCGCTCGACAGCCCCGTCGAGGTGGAGGCGATCCTCGCCCTCGACGCCTGAACCCTGCCCCGTCGCCACGGCTACCGTGGTGACGGCGGAGAAGGACGAGGGTCGACGTGAGTGAGCCCCGAGGGTCCTCGGGTCCCACCCCGGTGGGACGCCGGGTCGACGACGCGGTCCCCGCGGTCGCCTCCGCGAGCGTGGTCCTGGTCCGCGACGGCCGCGAGCACGCGGGCGTGGAGGTGCTACTCCTCGAGCGCCACCTCGACGCCGACTTCGCCGGGGGCGCGTTGGTCTTCCCCGGCGGCAAGGTCGACGAACGGGACCGCGAACTCGACGCGGCCCGCTGGACCGGCCGCTCGTTGGCCCGCTGGTGCGAGGAGCTCGGCACCGACACGGAACGCGAGGCGCTCGGCGTGCTGGTGGCCGCGATCCGCGAGACCTTCGAGGAGGCGGGGGTGCTGCTGGCCCACCGGGAGGACGGCTCCCCCTTGGACGCCGACGCGCTGCGCCGCTCCAGTGTGGTGGAGGCGCGTCGGCGGTTGACCGAACGCGGCGCGTCCTGGGACTGGCGACCGTGGCTCAGCGACGAGGGGTTCGTCCTCGACCTCGGTGCCCTGGCGTTCTGGTCGTGGTGGGTGACACCGGTCGGGCAGCACAAGCGGTTCGACACCCGCTTCCTCATCGCCCATCTCCCGCCGGGGCAGGTCGCCCACTACGACGACGTTGAGACGACGAGCCTCCGGTGGATCACGCCAGCGGACGCGCTCGACGAGCAGTCGCGAGCCGAAGCGACGATCATCTTCCCGACCCGCCGCAACCTCGCGGCGCTGGCCGCCTACGGGAGCGCCGACGAGGTGTGGGAGGCCGCGCGGGACGGTCGGGTCGATCGGCGTCGCATCCAGCCGTCGATCGTCCTCGTCGACGGCCGGCCCATGGTCCAGCATCCCTACGAGGACGTGCCCTCCCCGATCTGACCGGCCCGCCGGCCCGAGGCGTGCGCCGAGCGAGTTGCGGCGTGCGGTGACCGGAGAGGAGCGCCACAGCGTCGGCGAGGCCGGTAGGGTCATCGGACCCGATGCGACGGAGCGGGAGCCGTCCAGCAGGGGAGAGGCGAGCGGCGGTCCGGTTCACGGGCCGCCGCTCTCCCCTTGCAGCCAGGATGCTCGGCCCTGCCGGGGGGCGCGCGTCAGCTCGCGAAGGGGCCCTCCGACGGGTCAGAACCACTCAGCGCACGGTGACGTTCATGCAGCGCGCGGTTCACGCGTGGTCGTCGTCCCGACCCATCTCGCCGTTCGCGGGGGTCGAATGCCGGACGTGAGGTGCAGGAATGGCCTCACCGCCACCACGAGCTGGCGGCGGCGCATCGCGCGCTCTCGGGACCGGCTTCCCAGCGGCCCACGGCGCGACCTCCGCCGATGCGCCGCCGCCCCCGGCCGCCACCCCGCGGCCGCTCACCGGGCCCCGGACCCCCCTCCCGGGGCCCGGTTTCGTGTTCCCGAGTCCCTACGCTGGCCCCATGAGCGACGATGGTGACGGTCCGACCCCTCCCGCCGACCCTCGTTCGGGTTGGCAGCTGCCCCCTCCAGGGGGGATGCCCACGATCGCGCGGCTCGACGAGGTGGTGACCCGGGTCCTCGCCCCGAACCCGTCGCCGATGACGCTGGATGGCACCAACACCTACGTCGTCACGGTCCCGGGGACCGGTGAGGCACTGGTCATCGACCCGGGTCCGGCTGGCGCCGAGCACCTGGCGCGGGTGGCCGGGGTACTCGCCGAGGAGGACGCCGAGGCACGCTGGATCGCGGTCACCCACCACCACGTCGACCACGCGGAGGCCGCGGCGGATTGGGCCGCCCGATTGGGCGCCGTCCTCGTCGCCCCGACGCGGGAGACGGCAGGGCCGCACGGCTGGGTCGTCGACGACGGCGCGACGTTGTCGTTGGCCGGAGGCGACGTCGAGGTGGTTGCCACCCCCGGCCACACGCGTGATCACATCGCCTTCCGGCTCGCCGGTGGGGCGCTGTTGACCGGCGATCACGTCCTCGGGCGCGGCACGTCGGTCGTCGCGTACCCGGACGGCGACCTCGCCGCCTACCTCCGGTCGTTGCGGCGGGTGCTCGACCTCGGCCCCGACGTGCTCTATCCAGGCCACGGACCGGAGCTCACCGTCGACCCGGGCGCCGTGGTCCGGTTCTACCTCGACCACCGGCGCTTCCGGGAACAGCAGATCCTGCTCGCCTTGCGGGCCGGACCGTCCACGCCGCCAGCTCTGGTCGCGACCATCTACCACGACGTCGATCGTCGGCTGTGGCCGGCAGCGGAGGCGTCGTTGCGGGCCGCGGTGGCGCTGCTCGCCGCCGCCGGCAGGGTCACGGTCGGGCCCGACGGGCAGGTCCGTCTGGTCGACGTCGGCTGACCGTCGCTGCCCAGAGCGCACCGTCGCGCCGCACCCGGGTGCCGTGACCGCGATCCGTCACGGCGCCCCGGTGCGGCAAGCGCGTCAGCCGGTCGTGCGTCGCGTCCGTCGGATGCCGGCTTCCTTGAGGACGGCGGCAGGGACGCCAGCTTCGCGCCACGCGGTGTAGGTGATGCCCTTGCGCTCCGAGTACTCGGCCGCGGCCTCGACGAAGCCCTGCTCCAACGCGGCGAGGTCGGGCTCGTCCTGCAGGTCGACCAGCAGCTGCTCGAGATCCAGACGCTTCTGGATCAGGTCGACGCGCTTCGCGGGGTCGGGCTCCTCGTCGATGGTTTGCTGGACCTCGGGGATCCTCGCCTCGATGCTGCTGCGGCTCTGACGCCGTCCGGGTCGTCGTTCCTGTTCGACGGCCGCGAGGTAATCGCGGACGGCTTTGCCCTGCGCCCGGCCCTTGGCGAGGGCAGCCTTGTGATCATCTGACATCTTGCGAGCCACGGTGTGTGCCTCTCTGAACGTTGGGAGCGATCGTCGTGCACTGCGTGCACGTATCGATCGGTTCGCTGGTGAAGGTGGAGCATGTCCGGCAGCCCATTTGTGTGAGGATCCCCCGCTTCGGGCTGCGGCGACTCACGGTACCAGGGGAACTCGAAGCTCGGCTATGACTCGACCGGACGAGGTTCCGGACACCTCAACTTGTCCTCTCGGCGCCAGGTTCCCGCGGTCCGGGTCCCCACTGCGAGACGAGTTCTCGGCCCTCGCTCAGGAGCTGGCCCCGTTGCGGAGGGCGTGTTCGACGGTCGGTGTCGGCAGCCCTTCGGAATGGCGTCCACCCGCAGGTAGCCGCAGTTCGAGTGTCGTACCCACACCGTCGGGCGGTGTCGCCAGGGTCAGGGCCCCGCCCATCAGCTCCGCCAGTCGACGGGCCAGGAACAGGCCGAGGCCGACCCCGCCGGTGCGCATTGTCAGCGGATCCTCGAGCCGGTGGAAGGGCTCGAAGACGGCGTCACGCTGCTCCTCGGGGATGCCCGGACCGCGGTCGCTGATGCGCACCACGGGACCGCCGGGCTCCTCGCTGACGGTCACGCGTACCCGCTCGCTCGCCGGCGAGTACCGGTCGGCGTTGTCGAGCACCGCGCCCACGATCCGGGCCACGTGTTCGGGGTCAGCGAGGGCGGTCACGATGGCGGTCGGACGGTCGACGTCGACCACGCGTCGGGGATGCAGGTGGCAGAAACGCGTCACCTCGTCAGCGACGACCTGGCCCAGTGGGATGGTGCTCGCATGGAACAGATCGTGCAGATCCTCGGTGTCGACCCGCGTGACGAGAAGCAGGTCGTCGATCAGCCGCGCCAGATGATCCGAACGCTCGACGAGGTGGTCGAGGACCTGCTGGCGCCGTTCGAAGGTGAGCTGCGCATCGTGGAGGCGCAGGGTCTGTGCCAGGCCGCGGATCGGTGTCAGCGGCGAGCGCAGTTCGTGCGACACCCGTGCCACGAAGTCGCCGCGCAGACGTTCGAGCTCCGCTTGTCGCGACACGTCGCGCACCACGACGACGTCGCCGATGAATCGGCCTCGGTCGTCGGTCAACAGCGCGTGACTCTCCCGGACCTCGCGCGCCGTGCCGTCACCGTGGATCAACGTGGCGCTGAGCTCACGATGCTTCCGTCGCCCGAACGCGCCCTTGGCCGGCCCGTCGAGCAACCAGGCGCC
>SLMP01000049.1 GCA_007133465.1 Nitriliruptoraceae bacterium
CGGTGAGCCCTGTGTCCGATCTCTACGAGCTGCTCGACCTCCGGCCCGACGCGTCCGACGAGGACATCAAGCGCGCCTACCGCCGCAAGGCCCGGGAGCACCACCCCGACGCCGGCGGCGACGAGGAGGCGTTCAAGCAGACCACCCACGCCTACCAGGTGCTGTCCGACCCGCAGCGCCGGGCGCGGTACGACCGCTTCGGCGACGACGGCACGCCGCGGACCCGCGGGGCCGGCGATCCGTTCGGGTTCGGCGGCGCCGGCTTCGGCGGCATCAACGACGTGATCGACGCCTTCTTCGGTTCCGCTTTCGGGGCGTCGAGCGGTGGCGGCGCGCAGCGGCGGACCCAGCCGGGCCGGGACGTCCTCGTGGTCGTGGACCTGACCCTCGAGGAGGTCGTCACCGGCGTCACCCGCGAGGTCGAGGTCGACGTCGCCGTGGTCTGCGAGGCCTGCACCGGCTCCGGCTCGGGGGACGGCGCCGGTGCCGTCCGCTGCGCGACCTGCGGCGGGGCCGGGCAGGTCCAGCGGGTGGTGCGGACCGCGTTCGGGCAGCTCGCGACGGCGGCACCGTGTGCCGCCTGCCAGGGCACCGGCCGGACCGTCGGCACCCCCTGTTCGTCCTGCCGCGGCGAGGGACGCCGTCAGGTCCGGCGCACCGTCACCGTCGACCTCCCGCCGGGCCTCGAGGACGGCGACCGCATCCCCCTGCGGGGCCAGGGCGAGGCCGGCCGGCAGGGCGCCCCGCCCGGCGACCTCTACGTCCAGGTGCGGGTCGCGGCCCACGAGCTGTTCGAGCGGCGGGGACGCGATCTGATGGCGGAGGTGCGCGTGCCGGTCACCCAGGCGGCCCTCGGCGGCACCTTGACCGTCCCGATCGTCGACGGCGAGCAGGTGGAGGTCCCCGTCCCGGCGGGCACCCAGCCGGGAGACGTGCTGACGGTGCGCCGCGCCGGGCTGCCCGTGCGTGGCGGCGGCCGCCGCGGCGACCTCGACCTGGTGGTGAAGGTGGAGGTGCCGACCGGGCTCGACGCCGAGCAGCGTGAGCTGCTCACGCGGTTCGCCGCGCTGCGTGGCGAGCCGCTCGCGGCGCAGGGCGCGAACCTCTTCACCCGCCTGCGCGACGCGTTCCAGCGCTGACGCCGCGTGACCGCCCGCCCCGCCACCTGAGCGCACGATGAGTGCCACCCCGTTCGTCCACGTCGCGGCCGACCTCGCGGCGGCCGGGCCCGGCGACGCCGTCCCGCTGGGTGAGGACGAGGCCCATCATCTGACCCGCGTGCTCCGGCTGCGCACGGGCGCCGAGGTCGAGGTGGCGGACGGTCGCGGTCGGCAGGCCGTCGGCGTCCTCGACGCCGGTGTGGTCGTGCTCACGGCCGCTCCGGTCGCGACGCCACGCCCGCGACCGGAGCTGGTCCTGGCGCAGGCCCTGCCGAAGGGCCGCAAGCTCGACGAGGTGGTGCGCCTGGCCACGGAGCTCGGGGTCGATCGCGTCGTGCCGGTCGTGGCGGCGCGCAGCGTCGTGACGTTGACGGGGGAGCGGGCCGAGCGAGCGGCCGAACGGTGGCGCGCGGTGGGCCGCGCCGCCGCGGAACAGGCGCGCCGGCCCTTCCTGCCGCAGCTGGCGGCACCCGTCGACGTCGCGGCCCTGCCGCGCGACGCCGCGGTCACCGACGGTGGGCTGCTGCTCGTCGCGGTGCCCGGGGCCACGCCCCTGCCGGACCTGCTCGTGCCGTCCTGGCGCGGATGCCGGCGCGTGACGGTGGCGATCGGGCCGGAGGGAGGGTTCACCGCGGACGAGGTGGCAGCGCTGGTCGCCGCCGGCGCGCAGGCGGTCGGGCTCGGTCCGACGGTGCTCCGGACCGAGCACGCCGGCGGCGCCGCTCTCGCCGTCGTCGCGGCGCTCCTCGGACGGTGGCGCTGATCACCCGGCTACGCTCTCGGTCCACCTCGTCAGGAGCGTGTCCCCACCCGTGGCAGCCCGCACCTCGGACCCGACCGACCCGTCGCCCGCCGTTCCCCCCGCAGCCCGTTCGGAGCCCCCGGTGTCGGCCGTGAAGGTCCTCGTCCCGGGCGACCACGCGATGGTGTCGCTGCTCGGTACCCGCGACGAGCTGCTGCGGTTGGTCGAGGGGGCCTTCCACGCGTCGATCCTCGTGCGCGGCAACGAGATCACCGTCTCGGCCGAGGATGCCGACGAGACCGAGCGCGTCGCCCGGTTGTTCGAGGAGCTCGTCCTGCTGCTCGACCGGGGCCAGCACCTCGACAAGGCGATGGTCAAGCAGACCATCCGCATGATCCGTGCCGACGAGGGCGAGCGGCCCTCCGAGGTCCTGTCCGAGGCCCTGATCACCCACCGCGGGCGCACGATCCGGCCGAAGACGCTCGGGCAGAAGCGCTACCTCGACGCCATCAAGGCCAACACGGTCATCTTCGGCATCGGCCCCGCTGGGACGGGCAAGACGTACCTCGCGATGGGTGCGGCCGTGCAGGCGCTGCGCTCCAAGCAGGTCAACCGGCTGATCCTCACCCGCCCGGCCGTGGAGGCGGGGGAACGGCTCGGGTTCCTGCCGGGCACGCTGCACGAGAAGATCGACCCCTACCTCAAGCCGTTGTGGGACGCCCTCCACGACATGATGGAGGCGGAGGAGCTGATCGCCCACGTCGACCGTGGCACGATCGAGGTCGCCCCCCTGGCATTCATGAGGGGTCGGGCGCAGCCGGTCAGCGAACCGGTGCTCACGCCGGAAGGCTGGCGACCGATCGGCGAGCTGCGGGTCGGCGACGCGGTCGTCGGCTCGGACGGCCGACCGACGGAGGTCCTCGGCGTCTTCCCGCAGGGTGAACGGGAGATCCTTCGGCTGACGGCGCAGGACGGTGCGAGCACGCGGTGCACGGCGGACCACCTGTGGTCGGTCTGGACGCGCGCGGACCGCCGGCGGGACGAGCCCGCGAGGGTGGTCGAGACCCGGTCGATGATCGGCCGGCTCCGCGCCGCCTTCAGCCGCCGCTTCGAGCTTCCCCTGCTCGAGGGGCCGGTCGAGCTGCCCCGACGTGACGTCCCGATGGATCCCTACGCGCTCGGGCTGCTCCTCGGCGACGGGTGCTCGACCGGGACGACGACGCCGGGCTTCGCCACCCGGGACGAGGAGCTCGACGCGGCGTTGGAGCTGGCGCTCGACGGGGTGGAACTGCGACGGCGGCCGACTGGGGACGACACGCTCGTCCGGCAAGGCGGGGAACGTGGTGGCGTGATCGTGGAGAACCCGGTGACGGGTGTGCTGCGGACCGTCGGGCTCTGGGGGACGCGAGCTGCGACCACGTTCATCCCTGACGTCTATCTCGACAACGATGCCGGGACCCGGCATGCGCTGCTGCAGGGGCTCCTCGACAGCGCCGGCGGCCCGGTGACGCAGCGCGGACGCACCTGCCGGATCCAGTACGTCACGACGTCGCCGCGTCTGCGCGACGGCGTCGTCGCCCTCGTGCGGTCGCTGGGCGGAGTCGCCGACGTGCGGACCCGCGCCGCTGCGGGGCGCACCCGTGGTCTGGCCGGGGGGCGACCGGTGCACCACCGCAGCGACGCGGACATCCTGGAGATCCGGCTGCCCCCCGAGCTCCCACCGTTCCGGCTCCGGCGCAAGCTCGCTCGCTACGAGGAGCACCGCAGCGGCCGCCCGATGCGGTTCGTCGATCGCATCGAGCCCGACGGTCGGGAGGAGGCCGTGTGCATCCGGGTCGCCGCACCGGATGCCCTGTACGTGACGGCCGGGCACCTGCTCACGCACAACACGCTCAACGATGCGTTCATCGTGCTCGACGAGGCGCAGAACACCACCGCCGAACAGATGAAGATGTTCCTGACGCGCATCGGGTTCAACTCGAAGGCGGTGATCACCGGCGACGTGAGCCAGGTCGACCTGCCGAGCGGCAAGCGGTCCGGGTTGCGGGTGGTGCGCGAGATCCTCGAGGGCATCGAGGGGGTCGCGTTCTCCTACCTGCAAGCCGGCGACGTCGTGCGTCACCACATCGTCCAGCGCATCGTCGAGGCGTACGCGGCGCACGACGCCGCGCAGGAGGCGGTGGGCCGGGCCACCGGCACCGGGAGCCCCGACGGGCACGCCCCCCGTGACGAGGGCTGACGCGTGGCCGTCTACCTCAGCGACGAGCAGGACCTCGCGGTCGACCGCGAGGACCTCGTGCGCCTGGCGACCCACGTGCTCGAGGAGCAGCGGGTCCCGCTGGACATGGAGCTCGCGCTGCTGCTCGTCGACGAGGCGGCGATCGCCGCCCTCAACGAGGCCCACCTCGGCAAGGAGGGCCCGACCGACGTGCTGGCGTTCCCGATCGACGAACCGGGCGAGGTGCCGGCGGGGCAACCCGCGGTACTCGGCGACGTGGTGCTGTGCCCGTCCATCGCGGCCGTCCAGGCCGTCCAGCACCGCCGGCGCCCGCAGGACGAGCTCCGGCTGCTGACCGTGCACGGGATCCTGCACCTGCTCGGCATGGACCACGCCGATCCGGGCGAGGAACGCGCGATGTTCGGCCGGACCGACGAGCTGCTGGCCTCGTTCGCGAGCCGCGAGCCCGGGACCCCGGCGTGACGCACCTCGTCCGTGGCGCATGGGCACCGGCGTGATGGTGCCGTTGCTCGTCGCGATCGCGCTGCTCGTGCTGACCGGCTACCTCGCCGCGGTGGAGACCGTCATCCTGCGCATCAACGTCGTGCGCGCCCTGCGGCTCGTGGAGGAGGAGCGGCGTGGCGCACCGGCGCTGCTGTGGCTGACCGAGCACCGCGCCACCAGCCTCAACGCGCTCCTGGTGCTGACGGTGACGGCACGGGTGACCCTCGCCGCGCTCGCCGGTGTCGTCGCCTGGCAACGGGCCGGTGAGGCCTGGGAGGTCGCGGCGGCCGTCGCGGTGGTCGTCGTGGGCAGCCTGGTCCTCGGCGAGATCACCCCGCGCACCGTCGCCCTCCGCCACCTCGAGACGACGGGCCTGCGGCTCGCGGGGTCCGCCCGGCTGGTCGTGCGTGTCGTGGTGCCGCTGGCGGAGCTGGTGGTCGGCCTCGGGCGGGCCCTGGTCCCACGCCGGCACGAGGTGTCCGGCCCGTACGCGTCCGACGACGAGCTCCGGCAGCTCGAGGAGGGCGAGGACGAGGACGAGGAGCTCGAACCCGAGGAACGGGCGATGATCCGCTCGATCTTCGAGCTCGGCGACACCGTCGTGCGGGAGGTCATGACCCCCCGCCCGGACATGGTCACCGTGCCGCACGACGCCGGCCTCGACGACGTGGTGTCGCTGGCGCTCGAGCGGGGGTACTCGCGCCTGCCCGTCAACGACCCCGCCGACCCGGACGTCATCGTCGGCGTCGCCTACGCGAAGGACCTGTTCGGGCGGATCGTGGAGGGCGCCGCGGCGCGCGGCTGGCACGACCTCGTCCGCACCCCGACCTACGTGCCCGAGACCAAGCGTTGCGACGATCTGTTGCGCGACCTGCAGGCCGAGCGGGTCCACCTCGCGCTGGTGGTCGACGAGCACGGCGAGCTGGTCGGGTTGGTCACGATCGAGGACATCCTCGAGGAGATCGTCGGGGAGATCGTCGACGAGCACGACCAGGAGGAGCCCCTGGTCGAACCGCTCGAGGACGGGGCCCTGCGGATCGACGCCCGACTGGGCGTCGACGACCTCAACGAGCTGCTGGGCAGCCAGCTGCCGGAGGAGGGGTGGGACACGGTCGGCGGCCTCGTGTTCGGCACGCTCGGCCGGGTGCCCGTGGCGGGCGACGAGCTCGAGCTCGCGGGACTGACGATCCGGGTCGAGCACGTCCAGGGCCGTCGCGTCGGCAAGGTGCTGGTCGCACCCGTCCGCGGCGAGGACGAGGACGACGCGGACGTGACGCCGCGGGCTGGGGGAGGAGGTCCCGGCACGGGGGGACCTGCGGCCGCTCCGGGGGAGCGGTCACCCACGTAGCGTCGGGCGGGAGACCGCTCGCTCTGCCATGCTGGCCGCGGCACGTCACCGCACGTCGCGTGCCCGCCAGCA
Organism: Nitriliruptoraceae bacterium; assembly: GCA_007133465.1. Classification (GTDB taxonomy): domain Bacteria; phylum Actinomycetota; class Nitriliruptoria; order Nitriliruptorales; family Nitriliruptoraceae; genus SLMP01. Next base: position 6,045 of record SLMP01000049.1, read on the forward strand.
CTCACCGCACCCTCCGGCGGTCCGACGAGGAGATCCGGGATGTCAACGGTCTACATCGACGGCAACGAGGCGACGGCGCGGGTCGCCTACGCCGCCTCGGAGACGATCGCGCTCTACCCGATCACGCCGTCGTCCCCGATGGGGGAGCTGTCGGACGCGTGGTCGGCCCAGGGGCGCCCGAACCTGTGGGGGGTGGTCCCCACGGTGATCGAGATGCAGTCGGAGGCCGGCGCGGCCGGCACGCTGCACGGCGCGATCCAGGCCGGCTCCCTCGGGACGACCTTCACGGCGTCCCAGGGGCTGCTGCTGATGGTCCCGAACATGTTCAAGATCGCGGGCGAGCTGACCCCTGCCGTGATCCACGTCGCGGCACGGACGGTCGCCACCCACGCGCTGTCGATCTTCGGCGACCACTCCGACGTCATGGCCTGCCGCACGACCGGCTGGACCATGCTCGCGTCGAACTCGCCGCAGGAAGCGCACGACCTCGCCGCGGTCTCGCACGCCGCCACCCTCACCTCGCGCGTGCCGGTGCTGCACTTCTTCGACGGCTTCCGCACCTCGCACGAGCTCAACGCGGTCGACGAGCTGAGCCACGACGACCTGCGGGCGATGATCGACGAACAGGCGGTCATCGACCACCGCGCGCGTGGGCTCGACCCCGACCGTCCGGTGCTCCGCGGGTCGGCACAGAACCCCGACGTGTTCTTCCAGGCCCGCGAGGCCTGCAACCCGTTCTACGACGCCGTCCCCGGTCACATCCAGGCCGCGATGGACCAGCTCGCCGAGCGGACCGGGCGGCGCTACCAGCTCGTCGACTACCACGGCGCTCCCGACGCGGAGCGCGTCGTGGTCCTGATGGGTTCGGGCGTCGGGGCCGTCACGGAGACCGTCGACCACCTGCTCGCGCAGGACGAGAAGGTCGGGGTCGTCGTCGTCCGCCTGTTCCGGCCGTTCCCGACCGAGGCCTTCCTGGCGGCGCTGCCGGACACCGTGCAGCAGCTCGCGATCCTCGACCGCACGAAGGAGCCGGGCGCGCCGGGTGAGCCATTGCTGCTCGACATCACCACCGTGCTTGCCGAGGCGGTCATGAGCGGTGCCCGTGAGCGGCTGCCGAACATCGTCGGCGGGCGGTACGGGCTGTCCAGCAAGGAGTTCACCCCGGCGATGGTCGCTCGCATCTTCGGGGAGCTGGCCGCCGACGCCCCGCGCCGACGGTTCACCATCGGCATCAAGGACGACGTGACGCACCTCTCGCTCGACGTCGACGAGGGCTTCGACCTGCCGCGGCCGGAGGGCGAACTGCAGGCGATGTTCTTCGGGCTCGGGTCGGATGGGACCGTCGGGGCCAACAAGAACACGGTGAAGATCGCCGCCAAGCACCTCGACGGCTACGTGCAGGGCTACTTCGTCTACGACTCGAAGAAGTCGGGCGCCGTGACCGTCTCGCACCTGCGCTTCTCACCCAAGCCGATCGCCTCCACCTACCTGATCGGCGACGCGGACGTCGTCGCCTGCCACCAGTTCGGGTTGGTCGAGCAGCTCGACGTGCTCGGGTCGCTCAAGCAGGGCGGGACCGTGCTGCTCAACGCGCCCTACGGCCCGGACGAGGTCTGGGACCGGCTGCCCTCGGACGTGCAGCAGGCACTGATCGACAAGCAGGCGCGGTTGTTCGTCATGGACGGCTACGCGATCGCCCGCGAGGCCAAGCTGCCCGGCCGCATCAACACCGTCATGCAGGTCGGCTTCTTCGCGGTGACGGACCTGCTGTCGATCGACGTGGCCGTCCCGGCGATCGAGGACGCGATCCGCTCGACGTACGCCGACCTCGGCGAGGCGGTCGTCGAACGCAACCTCACCGCCGTCCGTCACGCCCGCTCGGGGCTGCACGAGGTCGGCGTCCCCGCCGCCGCGACCTCGCCGTGGGGCCGGCCGGATCCGATCGACCGGGCGCTCGCCCTGCGGTCGGTCACGGCCGAGGACGTCCCCGACTTCGTCGAGCGGATCACCTCGCGCATCATCGCCGGTGAGGGCGACCTGCTGCCGGTCTCCGCGCTGCCGGTCGACGGGACCTTCCCGACGGGCACGACCCGCTGGGAGAAGCGCTCGATCGCGGAGGAGATCCCGATCTGGGACCCGGACATCTGCATCGACTGCGGCAAGTGCGCGATCGTCTGCCCGCACGCCGCGATCCAGATCAAGATCTTCGACCCCGACGCGCTCGACGGGGCGCCGGACGCGTTCCTGTCCAAGCCCTTCAAGGACCGCGAGATCAAGGACCACCTGCTGACCGTGCAGGTGGCACCCGACGACTGCACGGGGTGTGGGGTGTGCGTCGACTCCTGCCCGGCCGTGAGCCGGACGCAGTCCGGGCACAAGGCCATCGACATGGTCCCGTCGCTGGAGGCGGCGGCGATCGACGCGAGCACGGTGTGGGACCTCGACGAGGTCGGGGAGTTGCTCGATCGCGACGCCGTCGACACGCCCGAGGGCGCCGACCTGGCGGCGCACCGCGCGCCGACCGTCCGCGACGTCGAGCGTGAGCGCTTCCGCTTCTTCGAGTCGATCCCCTACCCGGACCGCAGCTCGATCCGCCACGACACCGTCAAGCACACCCAGACCCTCCAACCCCTGTTCGAGTTCTCCGGCGCCTGCGCCGGCTGCGGCGAGACCCCGTACCTCAAGCTGATGAGCCAGCTGTTCGGTGACCGATCGGTGATCGCCAACGCGACCGGGTGCTCGTCGATCTACGGCGGCAACCTGCCGACCACCCCCTGGGGGACCGACGCGAGCGGGCGCGGGCCGGCATGGTCGAACTCGCTGTTCGAGGACAACGCGGAGTTCGGGCTCGGGATCCGCAAGGGCATCGACGAGACCCGGGCGGTCGCCGTCCACCTGCTCACCCAGCTCGCCGGCGACCTCGGTGACGACCTCGTCGACGGGCTGCTCGGAGCCGAGCAGGACGACGAGGCCGGCATCGCCGCGCAGCGTGACCGCGTGACGGAGCTCCGCCGCCGGCTCGCCGACATCGACGGCGACCGCGGGATGCTGGCCCGCCACCTCGACGTGGTGGCGAGCACCCTGGTGCGCCGCGACGTATGGATCGTCGGCGGTGACGGCTGGGCCTACGACATCGGGTTCGGCGGCCTGGATCACGTGTTCGCATCGGGTGAGGACGTCAACATCCTGGTCCTCAACACCGAGGTGTACTCGAACACCGGCGGGCAGGCGTCGAAGGCGACGCCACGCGCTGCGGTCGCGAAGTTCGCCACCTCGGGCAAGAGCATCGGCAAGAAGGACCTCGGCCTCGTCGCGATGCAGTACGGCACCGTGTACGTGGCGCAGATCGCGCTCGGTGCCAACGAACGCCAGACCGTCAAGGCGTTCCGCGAGGCCGAGGCGTGGCCGGGCCCGTCGCTGCTGCTGGCCTACTCCACGTGCATCGCCCACGGCATCGACATGACCCACTCGATGCGCCACATGGACCTCGCGGTCAAGACCGGGCACTGGCCGCTCTACCGCTACCAGCCGAGCGCCGGGGCCGACACCCAGCCCTTCCGGCTCGACTCCAAGGCGCCGTCGGTGTCACTGGGGGAGTTGCACCGCAGCGAGGCGCGCTACGCGGTGCTGGAACGCAGCCATCCGGAGCGCGCGAAGGAGCTGCGCACGCTCGCCCAGGCCGACGCCAACGAGCGCTGGCGCTACTACGAGCAGCTGGCGGGGGTCGGACGGCGACTGGCGACGGGTGCGGTCGAGGAGGCCGCGGCCGAGGACGCGACGAACGAGGAGGACGGAGCGTGAGCGGCTACGACGACGGGCGCAACCTCGACTGGGAAGGCGACGACTGGGGTGACGACGCGCCGCCCGGACCGGGGCAGGTCGTGTTCTCCGGCCCGGCCCACGAGGGGCCGATCGACCTCACGACCAAGTACCTCGGCACGTGGCTGCGCAGCCCCGTTGTCGCCTCCTCGAGCCCGCTGACCGGCGACCTGCCGTCGCTGCGGGCGCTCGACGCCGCCGGCGTCGGCGCGGTGGTCCTGCCGAGTCTGTTCGAGGAGCAGGTCGACCACGAATCCGCGGAGCTCGCGCGGATGTCGACCACCCAACTCGAGCTCAACCCGGAGGCGCCGTCCGGCTACACCCCGCGTCTGGACGGCTACAACAGCGGCGCCGTGCGCTACCTGTCGTTCGTCCGGGAGGCCAAGGCCGCGGTCGACATGCCGGTCATCGCGAGCCTCAACGGCGTCACCCGCGGCGGGTGGACGCGCTACACGGAGATGCTCGTCGACGCCGGTGCGGACGCGATCGAGCTCAACATCTACCGCGTCGCGGCCAACATGGAGGAGGCCGGCCGTAAGGTCGAGACGGAGACGCTCGAACTGGTCGAGGCGGTCGCCTCCGTCGCGACGGTGCCGATCGCGGTCAAACTCTCCCCGTACTTCACGGCGTTCGCCAGCTTCGCCCGCCAGCTCGTCGACGCCGGTGCCGCCGGCCTCGTGCTCTTCAACCGCTTCTACCAGCCGGACATCTCCCTCGAGACCCTGTCGGTCGGGCCGCGCCTGTCGCTGTCGACCTCCGACGAGCTCCGGTTGCCATTGCGCTGGTGCGCGATCCTGCACGGTCGGCTGGATGTCTCGATCGCTGCTACCACCGGGGTCCACACCGACGTGGACGTCGCCAAGGTCCTGCTCGCGGGGGCCAACGTCGCCATGACGACCTCAGCGCTGCTCAAGCACGGCCCGGACCACGCGCGCACCATGAACGAGGGCCTGACGGCCTGGATGGGCGACAAGGGCTACGGATCGGTCGAGGAGATGATCGGAGCGGTCAGCCAGCGGTCGGTCGCCGACCCGGCGGCCTTCGAGCGGGCCAACTACCTCGAGACCATCACCCGCTATGCGAGCACGTTCCTGCAGTGAGTTCGCGGCGGACGCCATTAGGCTCGACGGGCCCGGCACCCTGCGTGCCGGGCCCGCGGCCGTCGCGGGGCGGGACCGGAGGTGCGCGATGAGGAGCGAGGGACGAGCGGCAGATGCCGGCTACGACGAGGCCGAGCTGCTCCGGCGCGCACGAGAGGTCCGCGAGCGGGCCTACGCGCCCTACTCCGGCTTCCGGGTCGGCGCGGTCGTCGTGACCGAGGACGGGCACCGCTTCGAGGGGGTGAACGTCGAGAACGCCTCCTACCGGATGACGACCTGCGCCGAGCAGTCGGCGATCGCGACCATGGCCACCGCCGGGGTCCGGTCCCCGATCGTGGCGGTCGCGGTGGTCGGCGACGGTGACGACCCGTGCACCCCGTGCGGCGCCTGTCGGCAGACGGTCTTCGAGTTCGGCCCGGACGCGGTCGTCTACGCCTCCGGTGACGCCGGCCGGCCCCTGATCGCCACGATCACGGAGCTGCTGCCTCACGGGTTCGGTCCGCGGCGGCTCGCGCAGGGGCAGGGCTAGGTGGCCGCGGAGGGTCGGGACCTGGACGTCGCGGCGATCCTCGCCGGGGTGGGAGAGGAGGTGCCCGAGGGGCACCGGGCGGGGCTGATCGCGCTCGTCGGCCGCCCGAACGTCGGCAAGTCCACCCTGCTCAACCGCATCGTCGGCAGCAAGGTGGCGATCGTCACCGACGTGCCGGGCACGACCCGCAACGCGATCCGTGGGGTCCTGACGCGCCCGGACGTCCAGCTGGTGTTCCTCGACACGCCCGGGTTGGCGAAGCCGCGGACGTTGCTGACCCGCCGACTCAACGACCTGGTCCGTTCCACCTGGGCCGGCGTCGACCTGATCTGCTTCCTCGTCGACGTCGCGGACGGGGTCGGTCGGGGCGACGAGTTCCTCGCCGGCGAGCTCGCCGACGTGTCGACGCCGATCGTGGCCATCGCGAACAAGGCGGACCTCGTCCCCACCAAGGAACGCATGCTCCCGCAGCTCGCCCGGCTGGCGGAGCTGTTGGGCCAGGGTCGTGGGTTCGCCGACATCGTCCCGGTGTCCGCCACCACCGGCGACAACGTCGAGCACCTGGTGGAGGTGCTGATGGGGCACCTGCCGGAGGGCCCCCGCCTGTTCGGCAGCGGCGCGGTCAGCGACCAGCCGGAGCGACAGCTCGCCGCGGAGATCCTCCGCGAGAAGCTGATCACCCGGGGCCGCGACGAGCTGCCCCACTCGATCGCGGTGACCGTCGACGAGGTCCTGCCCGACGAGGACCGAAAGGACCTGCTCCGCATCGACGCCGTCGTCCACGTCGAGCGCGACTCCCAGAAGGGCATCGTCATCGGCAAGGGTGGGGAGAACCTCAAGGCGGCCGCCAGCGATGCCCGTCGTGAGTTGGAGGTGCTGTTCGGCGCGAAGGTGTTCCTCACCACCCACGTGCGGGTGGCGAAGGAGTGGCAACGCGACCCCAAGCAGCTCGGCCGCCTCGGGTACTGACGCGGGGGGCGGGACGACGATGTCATCCGCCACGGATCGCGGCGACGACGAGGTGGCCGTCGGCCCGTTCGCACCCACCGACCTGCCGGAGGTCGCAGCCTTCGTCGCGGCGCAGCAGGCGGACCCGACGAAGCACATCGCCTACCTCGGGACCGAGACCGATGGCATCGCCGCCGAGCTCGCTGCGCTCGAGCCGCGCGGACTCGAGGCCGTGCTCGTGGCGCGTCGCGAGGTCGAGATCGTCGGGGTGCTCGCCGCCGATTGGTCCGACGATCCCCCACGGGTGTGGTGGTTCGGACCGTTCGTCGCGTCTCGCGAGACGTTCGACGCGGTCGCCGACGCACTGCTGGGTGCCGGCCGGGCGTTGCTGCCAGCGGGGGTCACGCAGGAGGAGTTCGCCGTCGACCGGCGCAACGAGGCGGTCGCGGCCTTCGCGCGGCGGCACGGCTTCGAACCCGGTGAGGGCTCGTCGGCGCTCCTCGCGACCGACCTCGCAGGGGAGCGCCTGACGTCGTCCGTCGGCGGCGACCAGGACGACCCTCGCGACGTACGGGTCGAGCCTCTCGACGACCGGACGCGTGCCGCCGTCGCGGCGCTCCACGACCGGCTGTTCCCGGGCACCCACACCCCCGGTGACCGGCTCGATCGCGAACCCGACCGGGTCGTGCTCGCGGCCACCCGCGACGGCGCCGTGCTCGGGTACGTCGCGGCCGAGCGGCAGGAGGACGGCGCCGGCTACGTCGACTTCCTCGGCGTGGACGAGCCGGCGCGGCGCCAGGGCATCGGTCGGCAGCTGGTCGTCGCGGCGTGCCAGCGGTTGCGTGACGACCTCGGCTGCACCATGGCTCACCTGACGGTTCGCGAGAGCAACGTCGCCGCGCGGCGGCTCTACACGTCGATCGGCTTCCTCGAGGAGCGGGTGCTGCACCCGTGGAGCCGTGGGTTCCGGCTCGACTGACCCGCCCGCTCCGTCCGCCCTTGACAGTGCACACCGGCATGTTCAGGGTGGAGGGTCCACGACCGCGACACGAGGGAGGGACCACCGATGCGTGCCAAGCGTCGCGTCGAGGGCATCGAGGACTGGCTCTACGTCATCATCGTGGCGTCACTGGCGCTCTACCTGCTGATCGGGGTGATCGTTTGGACGTACTTGATGACCCAGCCTGACCTCGACGTGCCGGCCCCGTTCGTCACGACCATCGCTGCCACGCTCGGCGCGTTGGCGGGCATCGTCACCCCGTTGCAGCGCCCGTCGGCCCGTCGCGACGAGGAGTAGTCGGCGGATCGTTCAGCCTGTCTCACGGAGCCACGGGGGACGGGGCGCGTCGATCCGTTCGAGCTGCGACGGCACCGTCCCGAAGCGGTCGGTCCGGTCGCGCCAGTCGCGGTAGGCCGCCGTGATCTCGTCGCGGTCGCGGGCGACGAAGTTCCACCACATCTGGACCGATCCGCCGAGCGGCTCGCCCCCGAGCACCAGCAGCCGGCCGCCACCATGCTCCGACTCGAGCGGCAGGTCCGTGACCCCGGTCGGGACCAGCGCGACCCACCCCGGTTCGACGACCTCCGGCCCGATCTTGACCCGCCCCTCGAGCGGGACGACCGCGTGTTCGAAGGTCCGGTCGGTCGGCAGGACGGTCCGGCCCCGCCGCAAGGTCAGGTCGGCGCCGAGCAGTGGCGTGTCGGTGCGCGCCGGCGAGCTGGCCTCGCCGAGCGTCCCGGCGAGCACCTGGCCCGCCGCGTGGTCGAGTTCGACCTCCGGCAACTCCTCGTGGTGCTCGAAGGCCGGCGCGTCGTGGCGCGTGCCCTCCGGCTGGGCAATCCAGAGCTGGACCCCGCGGAACGGCGGCTGCGCGGCGAGTTCGGCGTGCGCGATCCCGTGCCCGGCGGTCATCAGGTTGAGCTGCCCCGGCCGGATGACCTGCTCGGTCCCGAGCGAGTCGCTGTGGAGCGCCTCGCCCTCGAGCAGCCAGGTGACGGTCGCGAGGCCGATGTGCGGGTGCGGTCCCACCTCGAGCGGATCGGGCTCGTCCGCGTCGGCCGGACCGAGCAGGTCGACGAAGCACCAGGCGCCCACCGTCCGCCGGCCCTTCGTCGGCAGGACGCGGACGACGTCGAGCCCGCCGACGCTGGCGGTGCGTCCCTCGCGGGCCTCCACACCGGCCAGCAGCTCGTTCTGGCACTCGAGATCGGGGGGCTGGATCGGACCGCTCATGGTTCGGCTCCCGTCGGGTGCGCTCGAGTATCCCATCCCGCTTGCTCGGCTCGCCGATGCGAGGGCTCCTGGGCGGGCGGAGCGCAGGTCGATGCCAGGTCCGATGCCCGCCAGCGCCGACCTGCAGGAGGTGGCAGGCTGCGCCACATGATCGAGGACCCGGACCGGTGCTACGCGGCGATAACCAGCCGTGACCCCCGCTTCGACGGCTGGTTCGCCGTCGGGGTGACGAGCACCGGCATCTACTGCCGGCCGAGCTGTCCGGCCCGTACGCCCTTGCGAGAGCACGTCCGCTTCTTCGCCACCTCCGCCGCGGCTCAGGCCGCGGGGTTCCGTGCCTGCCGTCGCTGCCGGCCCGACGCGACCCCTGGGTCGCCGGCCTGGGACCAACGAGTCGACCTGGTCGGCAGGGCGATGCGGCTGATCGCCGACGGGGTCGTCGACCGGGACGGGGTCGCGGGTCTCGCCCGCCGGCTCGGCTACTCCGAGCGGCACGTCCACCGGTTGCTCGTCGCGGAGGTGGGCGCCGGACCGCAGGCGCTCGCTCGCGCGCAGCGTGCCCAGACCGCCCGCCTGCTGATCGAGGGCACCGACCTGCCCTTCGGTGAGGTGGCGTTCGCCGCCGGCTTCGCGAGCATCCGCCAGTTCAACGACACCGTCGGACGCGTCTTCGCCGCGACCCCGACGCGACTGCGTCGCCGGCGTCGGCCGGGGAGCGCACCCGTCGCCGTCGAGGGGCTCGCGATCCGCCTCGCCGGTCGAGCGCCGGCCTGGCACGAGGGCACCGTCGCCCACCTCGCGCGGCGGGCCGTCCCCGGCCTCGAGGAGGTGGCGGACGGCACCTACCGGCGTGCCCTGCGGCTGCCGCGGGGCGCAGGGATCGTGGAGCTGACGCCGGCCGCGATGCACGTCCGGGCGCGGCTGCACCTTGCGGACCTGCGCGACCTGGCGGCGGCGGTGGAGCGGTGCCGCCGCCTGTTCGACCTCGATGCCGACCCGGTCGCCGTCGATGCCCACCTGCGCCACGACCCGGCGCTGGCCCCGTTGGTCGCTGCACGAGCGGGCCTGCGCGTGCCTGGGACCACCGATGCCGAAGAGGTGGCGCTGCGGACGGTCCTCGGGCAGCAGGTCACCCTCGCCACGGGGGTGTCCCTGGCGTCGCGTCTCGTGGAGCGCCTGGGCGGGGTCGTCGACGACCCTCGCGGCGTGATCACGCGGACGTTCCCGCCGCCCGCGGCCGTCGCCGGCGCGGACCTCGGCGAGCTCGGGATGCCCCGGTCACGCGCGGTGGCGCTCGGCTCGCTCGCCGAGGCGCTGGCGACCGGAGCGATCCACCTCGACGCCGGCGCGGACCGGACGGAGGTGCGCGCCCTGCTCGCGGCTCTCCCGGGGATCGGTCCGTGGACGGTGGAGGAGATCGCGCTGCGCGGGCTGCACGACCCCGACGCGTTCCCGGCTGGCGATCGGGGGCTGCAGCGCGCCGCCGGAGCCACGGGCCTGCCGGCCGACCCTCGCGGTCTCCTCGCGTCGGCCCAACGGTGGCGGCCGTGGCGGGCCTACGCCGCGCAACACCTGTGGACGCTGGACGCGTCCGCGCGATCCCGAGCCGCCTGATCGGACCCACCGATGCAGCGGACCGACCACCACGACGAGGCCGACATGGCGACCGTGTTCACCACCCGGCTGCAGACCCCGCTCGGCCCGCTTCGGCTGCTCGCCGAGGGCGACGACCTCACCGGGCTGTACTTCCCGGATCACCGTCGCGCCCCGGTGGCGTCCGACGCCTGGGTCGAGGCCCCGGAGGCCTTCGCGGACGTGACGGCGCAGCTCGACGCCTACCTGTGCGGCGAGAAGCGACGCTTCGACGTCGCGGTGCGCCTCCGCGGCAGCGCGTTCCAGCTGGCCGTGTGGGAACGACTCCGGGACGTCCCCTACGGCATGACGACCAGCTACGGGCAGCTGGCCGCTGCCGTCGGCCGGCCGAGCGCCGCACGGGCGGTCGCCGCCGCGGTCGCACGCAACCCGGTGTCCATCGTCGTGCCGTGCCATCGGGTCGTCGGGGCCGGCGGCGCGCTCACGGGGTACGCCGGCGGGGTCGAGCGCAAAGCCTGGCTGCTGGCACTGGAGGCGGGCCACCCGGCCTGAACCGCCTCACGCAGCTGCTGGCCTGCCGCGGCGGGAGGGCCGTCCGGCTCTGCGGGCGGGAGGCCGCTCACGGACGGGGGCCGAGGGTCCCAGCGATGGGTGCCACCTGCCCCTGATGCGGCCCCTGCGACTGGTGCATCCTGCAGGAGCTGCACCAGCGGCAACAACGGGCAGGAACTGCAATGGCGACGGGGATGCTGACCGCTCAGCAGGTCCAGGACCTGCTGGACGTCGACGCGTCGACCGTCTACCGGATGGCCGGTGATGGGCGCCTGCCCGCCGTACGGATCGGCCGCCAGTGGCGCTTCCCGACGGAGGCGATCGAGCGGCTGCTGGTGCCGACCGGAGTGGCCGCGGCGGACATGCCCGCGGCGCCGGTCGCGACCGCGTCCTCACCGACCGTGACAGCGAACGAGCCGGTGACGGCGGTGGCGGGCGCCACCGCGCCGCCGTCGTCGGACGAGCACCCGGCGGCCGCGTCCGTCCTGCCCTCGGTGCTCGCGCAGGAGGTGCTCGAGACGGTCGCGGCGGCGCTCGGCGTCACGATGGTCGTGACCGACCTCGAGGGCCGCGCGATGACCCCGATCGTCAACCCGGCGCCGGCGCTCGTCCAACTGCTCGACGACCCGGCCTTCACGGCCGCGTGCACGATCGAGTGGCGCGACTTCGCCTACGAGCCGCTCCTGGCGCCCCGCTTCCAGCTCGGTCGGCACGGCTTCCTCTGCGCCCACAGCCTGGTCCGCCAGGGCACGACCCTGGCCGCGATGGTCCTCGCGGGGGGCATCGCGCCCCCCGGCGCACAGGACCCCGACCTGTTCCACCTCGACGACGACCAGCGACGTCGGGTGCTCGAGACGTTGCCGCGGACCGCGGCACTGTTGTCCCGGCTCGCCGCCCTCCGGCAGGCCGGCTGAACTCCGAAGGAGATCCACGATGCGACGCTTGCTGGTCCTCGGTGCGGGGACCGCAGGGACGATGGTCGTCAACCGGCTCCGGCCGCGTCTGCCGCGCGACGAGTGGGAGATCACGATCGTCGACCAGTCCGAGGTGCACCACTACCAGCCCGGCTACCTGTTCGTGCCGTTCGGCACGTACGAACCGGAAGAGATCGTCAAGCCCCGCAGGCGGCTGATCAAGGACGGGGTCCGTCAGCTCACCGGCGTCATCGAGGAGGTCGTCACCGACGCGCACCTCGTCCGCCTGGCCGACGGGACCGAGCTGCCCTACGACCAGCTCGTGATCGCGACCGGCACCCACCCGAACCCGGACGAGACCCCCGGACTCGCGGAGCCGGAGGCGAAGCAGCGCGGGGTCCACAGCTTCTACACGCTGGAGGACGCGGTCGCGCTCCGCGACGCGATGGAGCGCTTCGACGGCGGTCGGCTGGTCGTCAACCTCATCGACCTGCCGATCAAGTGTCCGGTGGCGCCGCTCGAGTTCGCGTTCCTCGCCGAGGCGTGGCTCCGCGAGCGTGGGCTTCGCGAGCGCACCGAGGTGACCTACGTCACCCCCCTGGACGGCGCGTTCACCAAGCCGCTCGCGGCGCGGGAGCTCGGCGGGATGTTCGACGAGCGGGGCATCGCGCTCCAGCCGGACTTCATGCTCGAGCGCGTCGACCTGGACGAGCAGCAGTTGGTGAGCTACGACGAGCGCGAGGTCCCGTTCGACCTGCTCGTGACCGTGCCGCTCAACATGGGTGCCGCCTACGTCGCGCGCTCCGGTCTCGGGGACGAGCTCAACCACGTCAAGGTCGACAAGCACACCTTCCTCGCCGACGGTCACGACGACATCTTCGCGATCGGGGACGCCGCCAACCTGCCGACCTCGAAGGCGGGTTCGGTCGCACACTTCGCGGTCGACGTCTTCGTCGACAACGTCCTCCGTCACGTCGAGGGCCTGCCGATGCAGGAGCGGTTCGACGGCCACGCCAACTGCTTCATCGAGTCGGGTGACGGCAAGGCGATGCTGCTCGACTTCAACTACGAGACCGAGCCGCTGCTCGGCAGCTTCCCGCTGCCGGAGATCGGTCCGCTGAAGCTGCTCGGCGAGAGCGAGGCCAACCACCTCGGGAAGCTCGCGTTCCGTTGGATCTACTGGCACCTGCTGCTGCCCGGCCGGCCCCTGCCGCTGGCCACCTCGATGTCGATGGTCGGCAAGCGCCGCCCGCCGGCACCGTCGGGCAACGGCTCCTCCACCTCGCCCCGCGACCTCCAGGAGGTCTCGCTGTGACCGCCACCGACACCGTTCTCGACCGCGACCGTCCGGGGACCGGCGCCGACGACCGGCTGGTTCGCATCGAGGCGCAGCTCGAGCTGCTCCTCGCCCAGGCCGAGCGTCGCGAGGCGGAGCTCGAACCGCTGCGCGACCTGGCCGCCGAGGTCGGCGTGCTCTCCGGACCCGCCATGGCGTCGGTGACCACCCGCGTGGCCGCCTGGGAGGAGCGTGGCTACCTCGGCTTCGCCCGCAGCAGCGCGCGGGTCGTCGACCGCATCGTGACCTCGTTCGACGAGGACGACGTCGAGGCGCTCGGTGACAACGTCGCCCTGATGCTCGAGACGCTGCGCGACCTGACCCAGCCGGAGATCCTGCGGTTGCTGCGCCAGACCGCCGGCTCGGTCAGCCACCTCGACGACCCGTTCGAGGGCCCCCCACCGTCCGCGCTCGCGCTGCTCAAGCAGCTGCGCGACCCGGAGGTCCGGCGCGGCCTGGCGCGGATGATGGAGCTGCTGCGCAGCGTCGGCGCGGATCCGCGCTGACCGACCGCCGCCGAGCCCGGCGGTGCGGTCCACCCGCCCCGCGCACCCCCGGATCCGACCGACCACCCGACCCCACCGGGCCACGCGGCCCGATCCGACCACCGACAAGGAGTGCACCGCCATGCCCGTCGCGACGATGCAGGGACGTGAGATCCACGTCGACGAGGAGGGCTTCCTCACCGACCCGACCGAGTGGGACGAGGAGCTCGCGAAGCAGCTCGCCACCAACATCGGTCTCGAGCTGACCGACCGCCACTACGAGGTGATCCGTTTCGCCCGCGCCGACGCCGCGGAGCAGGGCGAGACGCCGACGCTGCGCCGCATGCAGGCCACGGGCGGCTTCCCCACCAAGGAGCTGTTCCAGCTCTTCCCGAAGAAGCCCGCCAAGAAGCTGTCGTACGTCGCCGGGCTGCAGAAGCCCGTCGGCTGCGTGTGACCCCCGAGGAGACCCGGATGACCGTCACCGACCCGACCACCGCGCCGATCCCGTCGTTCGACGACGAGGACGAGGGCGGCCGCAAGCTCGTCCTCATCTGCTCCAAGGGATCGCTCGACATGGCCTACCCCGGGCTCGTCCTGGCGAACGCCGCCCTCGGCGAGGGCATCGAGACCCACATCTTCTTCACCTTCTGGGGCTTCGAGATCATCAACAAGAAGACCATGGGCGACCTGAAGTTCGTCGCGATGGGCAACCCGGCGACGCACATGCCGAACGCCGTGATGGGCCTGCCGGGGATGACGGCGGTGTCGACCAAGATGATGCGCAAGCAGATCGCCGACCTCGACATCCCGGAGGTGCCGGAGTTCCTCGACATCATCCACGCGTCCGGCGGCCACCTGTGGGCCTGCCGGATGTCGGCCGACATGATGAAGCTCACCGAGGACGACCTCTACGAGGGCGTCGAGGGCATCATCAGCGCCACCGACTTCATGGAGCTCTCCGAGGGCGCACAGACGTTGTTCATCTGACCTCGAACCGTGGCGGACCCTCCCCCCGGCCCGCTGCCCCTCACGCTCCCGGCGCCATCCCGCCGGGAGCGTGTCGGCGCACCCGGTGGCCGGACGGTCGAGGCGGTTGGGCTCGGATCGGCGCCCCCGACCGCTGCGTGGTGCGCACACCGCGGTGGTCGGCGACCGCCCACCGCGACGCGCGCCGGAACGCGGACCGACGGCGGGCGGCCCCCCGGCCGGGGCGGCAGGCGGCAGCCACCGCCATCCCCTGGCTACCGTCCCGTCCGATGGACGACCTCGTGCTCCTGCAGACCGGCCCCGAGACCTTCGACGTGTTCGCCGCCGGCCGGGACCGGGTCACCGCGACCCTGTCCCACACCACCCGGCGGGGTCTCGGCCTGCACGGCGTCCCCCCATTGACCGTGGCGACCGAGATCGTCCGGTTCCTGCTGGAACGCGACGGGCTCGGGGACGGCGAGGTGGCACTCGGTGCGGCCGCGGGTCGCCATCCCGAGTTCGTCGAGGAGCTGCGGCACCGCCTCGCGTGAACGACGCCCCCGGTGGCCGGACGGTGCCGCGGCATCCCGGCGAGGACCGAGTACGAACCCCGCACAGACGACACATCGAGGAGGGTCCGATGCCGAAGGCGACGTGGAACGGCGCGGTGATCGCGCAGAGCGACGAGACCGTGATGGTGGAGGGCAACCACTACTTCCCACCGGACGCGGTCGACGAGCGCTACCTGCAGGCGAGCGACCGCACCAGCGTGTGCCCCTGGAAGGGGGTCGCCTCGTACTCCGACGTGGTCGTGGACGGCCAGGTCAACTCCGGAGCCGCGTGGACCTATCGGGAGCCGAAGGCCAAGGCGGCGCATATCCGCGACCACGTCGCGTTCTGGGGCGGTGTCCAGGTCGGCTGAGCATCGCCGGCCGTTCGGGCACGGCCAGTTGGCCATGGCCCTTCGGCGTGGGTCGGGCGTCACGGGTCGGTCCTGAGCTGCGAGCCTCGAGGTTCCCCGCACGCAGCGCCGCGTGTGCCCGAGCCGCCGCCCCTGCTCCGCCGCGGGCGCGGCTCCTGACCGGACGGCCCCAGGAGGAACATCGTGCGCTCACGCACCCGCCTGCTCCCCGTCATCTTCGCGGCCGGCCTGGTGCTGGCCGCGTGCGGTGACGACACCGACCCCGCCGACGACACCGTCGGCACGACCGAACCCGCCGGCGACACCGAGGACGGCCTGGGTGACGACGACCTCGGTGAGGTCGACACCACCGACGAGGCCACGGAGGAGGACGCCGCGGCCGACGCCGATACGGCGACGGGTACCGCGACCGCGAGCGGCCTCGAGGTCGCGACGGGTGACCTCGGCGATCACCTCGTCGACGATGCCGGCAACACCCTCTACGTCAACGTCGAGGACGCCGAGTGCGGCGCCGAGTGCGCGATCGTGTGGCCGCCCGTCTCCGTGGACGGCGACCCGAGCGTCGGCGACGGCGTGGACGAGTCGCTCGTCGGCACGACCGAGCGGCCCGACGGGTCCTCGCAGCTGACCTACGCCGACCAGCCGCTGCACACCTTCGTCAGCGACGAGCCCGGCCAGGCCGGTGGCCAGGGCGTCGCGGCCGCGTGGTACGTCGTCGCGCCCGACGGCAGCCCGATCGGCGCCGACGAGGCGGCCGACGACGACGGCGACGACACCGACGACGGCGACGACGCCGACGCCGACGACGCCGACGGCTGACGCAGCCACGGGCCATCCGGCCCTGTCCACGACGCGAGGACCGTCGGACCGGCCCGGGCGGGTCGGCCCTGGCGGTCCTCGTCGCGGTCTGGAAGGGTGAGCGGGTGCCCTGCCCGTCCCGCGCGCTCGGGAGGCAGTGGCGCGTCCCGCCGGGGGACCGGCCCCTGGCATGAGCCGAGGAGGACCTCGTGGGCATGCCGTCCGACCTGGAGATCGCCCGCCGCGCCGAGCTCGTCCCGCTCGAGGAGATCGCCGCATCGATGGGGATCGGTTCCCACCTCCTCGAGCCCTACGGGCGCGGGGTGGCGAAGATCGGCCTCGGGGCGATCGACGAGCTGGCCGACCGGCCCCGGGCGCGCTACGTGCTGGTCTCCGCGGTCACCCCGACCCCGCTCGGCGAGGGCAAGACCACCACGATGGTGGGGCTGGCGCAGGGCTGCAAGCACATCGGGAAGCGGGCGACGGTGACCCTGCGGCAACCGTCGATGGGGCCGACCTTCGGGATCAAGGGCGGTGCGGCCGGCGGCGGGTACAGCCAGGTCGTGCCGATGGAGCGGTTCAACCTGCACCTCACCGGAGACATGCACGCCGTCACGGCCGCCCACAACCTGTTGGCGGCGATGGTCGACAACCACCTGCACTTCGGTGCCGAGCCGCCCCTCGACCCCCGACGCGTGACCTGGCGGCGGGTCCTGGACGTCAACGACCGCGCCCTGCGCAACGTGGTGATCGGACTTGGCGGCCGCGTCGACGGGATGCCGCGCGAGACCGGGTTCGACATCACCGCGGCGTCCGAGGTGATGGCGGTGCTCGCACTGGCGACCTCGCTCACGGACCTGCGTGAGCGCGTCGGGCGCATCGTCGTCGGACGGGGGCCGGACGGGTCACCGGTCACGGCCGAGGACCTGCGGGCTGCCGGCGCGATGGCGGTGATCCTGCGCGATGCCCTCCAGCCGAACCTGCTCCAGACCCTGGAGGGCACCCCGGCGCTCGTGCACGCGGGACCGTTCGGCAACATCGCCAACGGCAGCTCGTCGATCGTCGCGGACCTGATCGCGAGCCGTGGCGGGGACCTGCTGCTCACCGAGGCCGGGTTCGGGGCCGACATGGGCGCCGAGCGCTTCTTCAACATCAAGTGCCGGGTGTCCGGCCTCGCGCCGGACGCGGCGGTGCTGGTCGCCACCGTCCGGGCGCTGAAGGCCCACTCCGGCCGCTTCCGGATCGTCGCGGGCAAGCCGCTGCCGGAGGCGATGCTCGCCGAAGACCCGGACGCCGTCCACGCCGGCGCCGCGAACCTCGTCAAGCAGATCGACAACCTGCGCATCCACGGCGTGTCGCCGGTGGTCGCGATCAACGCCTTCCCGACCGACCACCCGAGCGAGCACGAGGCGATCCGGGAGATCGCCGACTCCGTCGGGGCGCGGGTCGCGGTCGCCACCCACGTGATGGACGGCGGCGCGGGTGCCGTCGAGCTCGCCGAGGCGGTCGTGGAGGCCGCCGACGAACCGACCGAGTTCCAGCTGCTCTACCCCGACGAGGCGGACCTGCGGACGAAGATCGCGACCATCGCGACCCGCGTCTACGGCGCCGACGACGTCGAGTACACGCCCACCGCCGCGAAGCAGCTGGCCGACGCGGAGAAGCTCGGCTTCGGACGGCTGCCGATCTGCCTCGCCAAGACCCACCTGTCGCTGTCGTCGGACCCGACGCTGGTCGGTGCGCCGACCGGCTGGACGCTCCCCGTGCGCGAGGTGCGGGTGGCGGCCGGTGCCGGCTTCGTCTACCCGATCTGTGGGGAGATGCGGACGATGCCGGGCCTCGGCCGCAGCCCGGCGGCGCACCGCATCGACCTCGACGAGCAGGGGGAGATCGTCGGGCTGTCGTGAGCGCTCGCTCGCCGGCGAGCGAGCGGGACCCGGCCCGCCGCTCGTCCGGGGGTCAGCCCGTGCGTTCGCCGGCGGGTGCCCGCTCGGGTCCGAACCGCCGGAGCCCGACGAGCACCCAGAACGCCAGGAGCACGAAGGTGCCGATCAGCACCGGGACCGGCCCGAGCTGGGCGATCAGCGGGACCGAGGCGGCCGTGAACAGCCCGCCCCCGACGACCGGCTCGAACAGCAGCTGCTTGTAGCCGAACGCCTCGAGCCCTCCGGAGCGGTTCCGTGGGTCGGCGATGCGCATCAGCAGCAGGCCGGTGACGGTCATGCCCATCGACTGCCCGAAGTCGCCCAGGCCCCGTTCGTAGGCGTAGTGGGGCACGATCCTGGGAGCGAGCACGAGGAAGGCCCCGACGTTCCACGCGATCCCGCCGACCGCCAGGACGAGGAACGGACCGAGGTTGCCCCCGATCGCCTCGAGCGACAGGGTCCCGAGCGCGGCGACGATGATCAGGTCGAGCGCCGCGCCGGAGATGCGGTTGATCAGGCGCCGGTCGACGACGTGGTCGCGACGGGTGCGGTCGAGCGCGAGCTGCAGCAGCACCCCGCCGAGCATCGCCATCGGGAACAGCGGCAGGTGGACGAGCAGCTCGAGCCCGTCCTCGCCACCCCAGGTGGCCACCTCGACGGCTTCGAGGCCCTGCAGCAGCAGCCACCCGATCCCGATCGCGATCGCCACGAACCCGAGATGGACCGACAGCGGGTCCGTGGCGCGCGCCGCGTCGTCGTCACGCGCCGGCTCGCCCTCCCGGTCGTCGAGGTCGTCCAGATCGTCGTCGGTGGCGGCCCGGGCGGCATCGACGGGGTCCCCGGACGCGTCGAGCGCGATCCGGCCCGTGCGCACCCCCCAGTTGACGATCGCGGTGCCGATCAGCACGCCCGCGAGCAACCCGACCGTGGCCAGCCCGAGGGCCAGGTCGGCGCCCTCGGCGAACCCGAACTCCTCGAAGGTGCCGGCCAGCCCTGCCGCCGTGCCGTGCCCGCCTTCGAAGCCGATCTCGATCAGGGCGCCCGCGATCGGGTCCATCCCGAACACCGGCGACAGGACCACCAGGCCGAGGGTGATCCCGACCACGTACTGGCCCCAGGCGATCGACTGCCCGAGCGCGACCTGGGGGCCGGCGACCTCCCAGATGTCGCGGAGCCCCGGGATGTGCTTGCCGATGAACAGCGCGGCGAACACGACGCTGATCAGCAGCACCGGCAGCTCCGACCAGACCTCGAGCACCGCGGCGGGGAGCAGCCCGTCGACCAGCCAGGCCGGCCCGTCGAGCGCCCCCGCCAGCCGTCCGAGTCCCTGGGGACCGACGAGCAGCGCCAAGGTCCCGCCGATCACCGATGCCGGGAGGAACAGCCGCCGGAACAGCGGGATGCGCGCGCGCAGCCAGGTGCCCGCGACGACGAACACCCCGATCGCGAGGACGGCGGTGAACGCATCGGTGACGCTCGGCACGCTGCGTTCCCTCCGGTCGGATGCCGCCCCTGCACGACCGCCGCCAGCGGGCGTCGTGCGGCCGCACCATGACACCCTTCGACCCTACGGGCCGGGCCGGTCCACCGCGGCGGGGGACCCGTCCGGGCCGCCACGGCCACGAACC
>SLMP01000011.1 GCA_007133465.1 Nitriliruptoraceae bacterium
GGAGGAGGGGACGTGGCAGCGCACGTACACGGAGGGCGTCTGGTCGCCGAGGCCTTGGCCGCGGAGGGCGTCGACGCGCTGTTCACCCTGACCGGGGGGCACATCAGCCCGATCTACGACGGCTGCAAGGACGTCGGGATCCGCGTGATCGACGTCCGCCACGAGCAGGCCGCCGCCCACGCCGCCGATGCCTACGGCCGGCTGACGTTCCGGCCCGGGGTCGCGGCCGTGACCGCCGGGCCCGGCGTCACCGACGCCATCACCGGCGTCACCAACGCGTACTACGCCAACGCGCCCATGGTGCTGCTGGGCGGGCGCAACCCCCTCGGCCTCGAGGGCCTCGGCGCGCTCCAGGACGCCCCGCAGATCGAGTTGCTGCGGCCGGTCACCAAACGGGTCGACACCGCGCTGGAGACCCGGCGGCTGCGGGAGGTCCTCGGCTACGCCTTCCGGGAGGCGCGCACCCCCCGGATGGGACCGACCTACGTCGACCTGCCGATGGACGTGCTGATGACCCCGGTCGACAGCGACCAGGTCGCGCCCTCCGCCGGTCACCGGTTCACCCACGGACCCGGCGCCGACCCGGACGCGGTCGCACGCGCCGCGGCGTTGCTCGCGGGCGCCGAGCACCCCGTCGTGCTGTCCGGCTCCGGGACCTACTGGGCCCAGGCGTGGGAGGAGCTCGACCAACTGGCCACGCTGGCCCAGCTGCCCGTGTACGTCAACGGCATGTCCCGGGGGATCCTGCCCTCGGCGCACCCGCACCTGTTCGGGCTGACCCGCAAGCACGCGCTGCGGCAGGCGGACGTCGTGCTCGCGCTCGGCGTGGACTTCGACTTCCGGCTCGGGTACGGGCGCCCGCCCGCCTACCACGACGACGTGCAGGTGATCCACGTCGACCCACAGGCGGACAAGGTCGGGCACAACCGGCCGGTCGAGGTCGGTGCCGTCAGCGACGTCCGCGCGTTCCTGCGGGCGCTGCTCGAGCACGAGGGCAGCCTCGGGCGCGCCGAGGAGACCCCGTGGCTCGCCGAGCTGCGGGGCGAGGAGGCCCGACGGATCGACGCGCGCGATGCCGCCGCCACCTCGGACGCGTCGCCCGTCAACCCCCTGCGCTTCGCGCGGGAGGTCGCGCGGTGGGTCGACCCCGACGCGATCGTCATCGGCGACGGCGGTGACATCGTGGCCCACACCGCCGGGCAGGTGCGGGTCGACCGGCCGGGTCACTGGATGGACCCGGGACCGTTCGGCTGCCTCGGGGTGGGGGCGCCGTTCGCGATGGCGGCCAAGCACGTCCACCCGGACAAGCAGGTGCTGGTGGTCTACGGCGACGGTTCGTTCGGGTTCAACGGCATGGAGTTCGAGTCCGCCGTGCGCCAGGACCTGCCCTTCGTCGGCGTGGTCGGCAACGACGGCGCGTGGGGGGAGATGAAGGCGTTCCACGAGCGGGTCTACGGCGCGGACGGCATGGTCGCGCAGGACCTGTCCCAGGCCACGGGCTACGAGCACATGGTGGTCGCGCTCGGCGGGTACGGCGAGCGGGTCGAGCGTCCGGAGGACATCGGGCCGGCGCTCGACCGCGCGGCGGAGAGCGGCGTGCCGGCGCTGGTCAACGTGCTGCTCGACCGCGACTTCCGGCGCTCGTCGGCGGCGGCGTACGGCGCCTGACCGGTCGCGGTGCCGGTGGACGGGACCTGGCCGGTGAGGGCCGGCCGTCTTCTCGCCGGCGGCGACCGTCAGTCGGCGGGCGCGGTGACCTTCTGCAGGAACCGCTCCCGGTGGAGCAGGATGCGGCGGTGCTTGACCTTCGCGACCGTCTCGCCGTCCTGCTCGACGGTCACGACGAACTCGAGCCGCCGGCCGTGGTGGCCGATCAGGGTCGCGTGTGCCGTGACGGTGCGACCGACCGGGGTGGCCTTCAGGTGCTCGACCTCCGCCCACGTCCCGACGGAGGTCTCGTCCTCGGGGAGGTCGCCGGCGATCGCGTCGACGCACGCCCCCTCCGCGAGCGCGAGCACGGCCGGCGTCCCGAGGACCTGCACGTCGCCGGACCCGAGGGATCGCGCCGTGTCGTCGGGTCCGACCGTGAGCGAACGCTCGTAGCGCAAGCCGGGATCGCAGCGGCCCACGGGTCCTCCTCCTCCTCGTCGCGCGTCAGCCCACCAGCCTAGTGACCTGCGCCGTCCAGGCGGCGGTCGGGTCGCACCGTTCCGTGGGGTGCCGTGTGGGGGTGCCGCGCGGGGTGCCGCGTGGAGGGCGGCCCACGCCCCCGCCGGTGGGCCACCTGTCCGTCGGACCGCCGCAGCGAGGCGGACCACCCGGTCGGACAGGTTGCCGGCGTGGTCACGACCCGGCCGGCAGGCGACGCTCTCTCCCGACACGGGCAGGACGCACCCGCGCTCCGCCCGACCCCTGCGGCACGACTCCCGCCGCACACGACTCCCAGGAGGTATGACCATGGCAGCAGATCAACCGCCCCCCCGCGATCGCGAGGTCGTCGTCACCAACGGCGGTGGTGGCAACAGCGGCGCCATCATCGCGGTCGTCATCGCCGTGATCGCGCTCGTCGTCGTCCTGTTCTTCGTCTTCGGCAACGGCGGCGACGGCAACGGCGGGATCGACGTCCCGGACGAGGTCGACGTGAACGTCGACACCGGCGGCGACGGCGGTGACGGCGACGGCGGCGACGACGGTGACGGTGACGGTGACGGCGGCGACGAGGGCTGAGCCCGAGAGAGCACCACGCCCGGACACAGCGATGCACGCCCGGGACTCCAACGGGGGGGTCCCGGGCGTTCGTCGTGCGGTCGGCGTCGGCCCCTGACCCCGCTCTCCTGCGTACGCCCGGCGCCGTCGCCGACCTCGCGACGCGCGTGAGCGGAGGCCCGGTTGGTCCCCGGACCGGTGCGGATGGCACCCTGTGACGTTGCGCGCCCGTGTCGCCCCGCTGCGGAGGGTCGGCGCGCGCCGCTCCCGCTCCCGTCGTGACCGCAAGGACCCCCGTGACCGCCCCTGCCGCCGTGCTCGCCCTGGTGCTCGCCATGTTCGCCGTCGGCAGTTCGGCCTTCCTGTGGTTCGCGCCGACCTGGGGCAAGCTGCGGCACGGCTACGAGGCGATCACCGCCGCGAGCGTCGCGGTCTTCGCGTGGGGTGCGGCGGCGTCCCTGACGGTGCCGGTGTCGACGATCGAGGACGCCGCGGCGGCGGACAGCGGCGCGCTCGCCCGCACGCTGCTGTACGTGGCCGCCGCGCTCTCCGCAGCGGCGGCGACCGCGTTGCTGGTGAAGCTGCCCCCGCTGGTCGGGCGCGTGCTCGGTATCGGTGCCTCGCTGGCCGGCGTCGCGGCGCTCGTCCCCCTCGCCTCCGTGCGCGCCGCGCGCGGAGGGGCCGGCGGCGTCGCCCAGGGCCTGGTGGAACTCGCGGCCGGGTCCGTCCTCCTCGGGGCGATCTGGGTCGGGATGATCCTCGGCCACTGGTACCTCGTCGAGCGGCGCCTCTCGAACCGCTACATGGTGTGGATCGCCTGGGCCAACGTCGCCGCGGTGGGGGCGGGGCTCGTGTCCGTGCTGCTGTCGGCGCGCAACCCGGTGCCGTGCGACGGGCTCGCCGGCGCGGAGTTCCAGCGCTGCGTCATGACCTTCGCCCCGGTGCTGCGCATCGGGTCGATGACGGTGATCCTCGGGCTCGGCGTCCTCGCGCTGATCGCCCTGATCGCCGGGTTCAACGTGCGGCTCGCGCGCGAGGGCGGCCGCTCGATCCAGGCGTCGACCGGGATGTTCTACCTCGCCGTCATCCTGGCACCGGCGGTCGAGTTCGCCGCCAAGGTGCGCTTCTTCTGAGCCGTCGTGCGTCCTCGGAGCCGAGGTGGGCAGCCATCCCGGCGAGGCGGGTCGAAGGGTCGTCGTGAGGGGTTACGCTCGGCCGGCCCGGGCCGCGGACGAGATGCGAGGTCGGCCCGGCGATCGCGCCGAGCCGACCGGGAGAGGTGGATGAGCGATCCGTCGAGCAGCTCCCCCGTCTCGTACGTGGACCGGCTGGCGGCGGCCCACGACCTGCCGACGACCGCCACCCCCGGGGAGCCCTGCCTCAACGGCGAAGCGGCCCCGTCGTGGGAGGACGTCGCCACCCGCTACGGCCCGACGATCTACACCATGGCCTACCGGCTGACCGGTGACCGTGACGAGGCTCGCGACCTCACCCAGGACGTGTTCGTCCGGGTCTATCGCAACATCGACCGCTACCAACCCGGGACCTTCGAGGGCTGGCTCTACCGCATCACCAAGAACCTGTTCCTCGACCGGGTCCGGCGCGGTGGGCGCGTGCGTCTCGAGCCGCTGCCGGAGGAGGAGTGGCGTCAACCCGCCGAGCCCACGCCCGGCCCGGCCGAACAGCTCGAGGAGGGGGTCCTGCGGGGGGACCTCCAACGGGCCCTGCAGGAGCTGCCGGCGACGTTCCGCACCGCCGTCGTCCTGTGCGACGTGCGGGGGCTGACCTACGAGGAGATCGCGGACGCGACCGGGTGGCCGATCGGCACCGTCCGGTCGCGGATCCACCGCGGGCGACGGCTGCTGCGCCACCAGCTCGACGAACCGCGTCCCCCGGGGCGACGCCATGGGTGAACGACACGTCCCCGGCGAGCAACTCTCGGCGTTCCTCGACGACGAACTCCACGACGGGCGCGCGGCGGCGGTGGCCCGACACGTCACCGGCTGCGAACGCTGCTTCGGGGACCTCCAGGCGCTGCAGATCACCCGTGCCGCCCTCCGGGGACTGCCACGGCTGCAGGCACCCGTGCTCGCCACCGGGGGCGGGCCGGCCCGCCGACGGCCGTCACGGCGGGCGCGCTTCGTCGCCGTCGCGTGCGCCGTGCCGGTCCTGCTCGCCGGGGCGGCCTACGTCGTCGGGGGTGACCGTGCCGGGGAGGTCGTGCCGCCCGTCGAGCGCTTCCTCGTCGAGCACGTGGCTCGTGCGGGTGGCGCGCCGGTGCCGCCCTCCGTCCTGGCGCCGCCGGCAGAGCCCGCACCGTGAGGGTGCGCGCGGCGTTCGCGACGGTGGCGGTGGTCGCCGGTTGCCTCGTCGTGGGGGGACTCGTCCTGCCGGGTGGGTCCGTCGGCCACGGGGCCAGCGCGCTGCCGGCGTGGAGCCCCGCCGGGCCGGTCGAGACCAACGCGTCACGTGCTGCGGCGGACGAGTCGAAGCGCCTGCTGGCACTCGCGGTCGACGCCAGCCAGTCGGTCGCGCACCGGGGGCGCGTGACGATCGTCTCGTTCGGGGAGCGGGGGCCGCAGGTCACCGAGCTCACCGTCGAGCGCGACGCCGGCGAGGTGCGGATCGAGCAGCTCGAGAGCGGCCACCTCGACCATGCCGCGACCCGCGGGGGCACGCGGGCGACCGAACGGCTGCTGCGGGTCGCCGGGCTCGGCGACGCCCCGGACCAGCTCGGGCTGCTCGCCGCGAAGTACGCGGCGCGGCCGCAGGGGGCGGTCGACCTCGACACGGGGCCGGCTGCGGTGCTCGAGCTGGTCGAGCACACCAGCGGGCTCGTGCGCGAACGGCTCTACCTCGACGCGGCGACCGGGCTCGTGGTGCGGCGTGAGACCTTCGACCGGTCCGGCGCGGCCGTCCGGGTGGTCGCCTACGTCGCGCTCGACCCCTCCCCTGCGGCCGTCCCGATGGTCAGCAGCGAGCCGCGGGGGCCGGACGACGACCCGGAGAAGGTCCGCACCTCGCCCCAACCCGTGGGTGTCCCGACGGCGCGGGCCGTGCCGCCGCGGTTGCGGAGCGCCGGCTTCGTCGCCCCGGAGGAGCTCGGCGCGGGCTATCAGCTGCTCGCGGTCCACGAGTTGTCCCTCGACTCCCAACCGGCCGTGCATCTGCTCTACGGCGACGGGGTGTACACCCTGTCGCTGTTCCAGCAGCAGGGACGCCTCGCCTCGGTCGGTCGTCGCCACGCGGCCGCGCTCGGTACGGAGCACGGGGGTACCGTCTGGCGATGGCCCGGCTCCGAACCTCTCCACGTGGTGTGGACCGGTGACGAGCTGACCTTCACCGCGCTGACCGACGCTCCGGCGGACGAGTTGCTCGTCGAGATCGGCGCCCTGCCCAACGACCCGCCTGCCACCGCCCTGGACCGGGTCGCCCGAGGGTTCCAGCGCGCCGGGCGATGGCTCGCCCCAGGCGGCGACGACGACCCCGAGGGAGCGCGACGTGACCTACGACCGTGAGGAGTGGCGGCTGCCGTGGCCGGCGCCGGTGAGGCCGGCCAGCGCCCCCACGGTCGTGCCCCCGACCGATCCGACGCCCCCGCCGGGCGCCGGCTCGACGGCTGCCTCGCTGCCCGAGCCCGACCCCGAGCTCGCCGACCCGTACGAGCCCACCGACACCGAGCCCACCGAACCCGAGCCCGACCCGACCGAGGAGCTCGGGGCTCCGGCCGCCGTCCCGATCGAGCGGCACCCCCAGCCGCCGCCGGAGAGCTGGGACGAGGCGTCGGCCGGCCCCGGGTCACCCGCCGGGTCGGTCCGTCCCCCGGACACCACCGGCACCGTCGACGCGCCGGAGCGTCCACGTCGCGGCCGTGGCGTGCTGGCCGTGGCGTTGGCGGCGCTGCTCGGCGCCGTGCTCGGCACCGTCCTGACGCTCGCCTTCCTCGAGCTGCGCGCCGACCGGGAGACCGACGAGGGCACCGCCCCGCCGACCGAGGAAGCACCCGACGACGAGGCCCAGGACGAAGCCGCGCCGGTGCCGATGACGGTGGAGGCGACCAGTGTGGTGCCCGCCGTCGCGGAGGCCGTCACGCCGTCGGTCGTGCGCGTCGACATCCCGCTCGAGGAGGGCGGCGACAGCGCGTTGGGCGCTCGCGCCTCGCTCGGGTCGGGGGTGATCTACCGCGCCGACGGCTACATCCTCACCAACGAGCACGTGGTGCGCGGCAGCGACCGGGTGCGGGTCCGGCTCTCCGACGGCGAGCTGCTGGACGCCGAGGTGGTCGGGCGCGACGAGCTCAACGACCTCGCCGTCGTCCGCGTGGAGGCGACCGGCCTCCCGGCGATCACCTTCCGCGACCCCGAGCGGGAACCGATCGTGGTGGGCGAGACGGTGGTGGCGATCGGGTCGCCCTTCGGCCTCGACGCCTCCGTCACCACCGGCATCGTCAGCGCGCTGAACCGGGAGATCGACCTGCCCGACGACCCCGAGGCCGGCGGCCGGCTGGTGATCCCGTCGCTGATCCAGACCGACGCCGCGATCAACCCCGGCAACTCCGGTGGCGCACTGGTCGACACCCAGGGCCGCCTCATCGGCATCAACACGGCGATCCTGTCCGCGACCGGCGCCAACCAGGGGGTCGGGTTCGCGGTCAACGTGCGCCAGGCGCTGGTCTCCGCCGACCAGCTGATCGAGCAGGGCTTCGTCCGCCACCCGCTGCTCGGTGTCGGCGGCAAGGACGTCGACCCGCGGATCGCGGACCAGCTGGGCCTCGACAGCGCCCGCGGGGCCGTCATCGAAAACGTCCAGGAGGACACCGGGGCGGCGGAGGCCGAACTGCGGCCCGGGGACGTGATCGTCGGCGTCGACGGCGAGCCGATCGCCACGATGTCCCAGCTGGTCGCCGAGGTGCGCGGGCGGCAACCGGGCGACGAGGTGGAGCTCGCGATCATCCGCGGGGGCGACGAGCTGACGGTCACCGTGGTGCTGAGCGAGCGGCCCCGCTCCGACGGCGGGTAGCCTGGCCTCGGGTGGCAGGAGGACGGCGATGCCGGGGTTCCAGGAGTGGCTCGTCATCGCGCTGGTCGCGCTGCTCGTCTTCGGACCCAACCGGCTGCCGGAGGTCGCGCGGACCGCGGCCAAGGCGATCGTGAAGTTCCGCGCGGAGGCGCGCCGCAACATCGACGAGCTGAAGCGCACCGCCGAGTTCGAGGGCCTGGACACGGAGCTGCGTGATCTGCGCCGGGAGGTCCGTGGGACGCAGCAGGACCTGCGGCAGGGGCTGCGTGGGATGATCGACGAGCCGCAACCGGCCCGTCGCCCGCCGGCGGGCGCGTCCGCCCCGACGCCACCGGTCGACCTCGAGGCGACCTAGTGGTCTCGTCGCGACCGTCGCGACCACGGCGGCTCGGGACCGCGCTGGTGGCCGTCATCGGCAGCTACCTGGTCGCGCGGTCCGAGCGCGGGCAGGCGCTCGAGGCCAGGGTCGGCACGGCGCTGTTGCGGCCACGCGGCGCCCGTGTCGACCGGGTCGTGGCGGCGGGGACGGACCTCGGCTCGGTCTACGGGGCGGCGGGGGTCGCGACCGCGCTCGCCGTCGCCGGA
>SLMP01000130.1 GCA_007133465.1 Nitriliruptoraceae bacterium
TCGCGGTGCTCCCAGCCGTCCGCCCGCGCCTCGTGTGCGGCCAGGATCTCCGCGTGTGGGGGCGCGCCGCCGCCGAGGGTCGCGGGCACCCACGCAGCTCCGGCCGGTAGCCCGTCGGGGTACCGGCGCTGCTCCTCCGCGAGCAGGGCCTCCATCCGGACCTGCAGCGCCGCGGTCACGGCCACCACGTCGTCGTCGGGGCCGACCCACAGCGGCTCGCCGAAGTGGACCGTCACCGGCAACCCGAAGCGCAGCCGTGGCGCCGCCCCCTTCGTCAGGGCCCGGTGCGAACCCCACCCGATCACCGGCACGATCGGCACGCCGGCGCCCTGGGCCATCCGGGCCGCGCCGGTACGGAACGGCAGCAGCTCGAACGACGGGGAGATGGTCTGTTCCGGGGCGACGGCGACGAGGTCGCCGTGGCGCAGGGCCTCGATGGCGGCGCTGAACGCCCCGGCGCGGGCCGTCGCCGAGCCACGGTCGACCGGCACCGCCTCACCCCACCGCACCACCCACCCGGCCTTGCGGCTCGACCAGATCTCCCGCTTGGCGAGGAAGCGGACCGGCCGCTTGCGACGGCGCACGATCGGCCACGCGAGCATGGTGAAGTCGACGTAGCTGTGGTGGTTGAAGGCCAGCACGGCCCCGCCGCGCTCCGGGACGTGTTCCAGCCCGCGGACGTGGATACGCCAGCGCACCAGGTTGACGGCCGCGATGATGATGCCGGCGATCACCCGCCATCGCCACGTCAACCGCAGGGGTCGATCGGTGGGTCGAGGCGGCACGCGCGGGTGCGGTCGCTCTGCCATGGCGCGGCAGCCTACGCGCAACGTCGCCGCCAGGGACGGTTCTCCTGCGGGCGACAGCCCATCCGGCCGGTCGGACCGTGCAGCGACGATGGGCGGGCGCGTGCCACACTCGCCGGGACGGAGCCTCGACCCCGAGGGCCCTCGGCCCCGGGAGAACCCAACGCACAGCCACGACGGACAGGAGCGCACGTGAAGATCGGCATGGTCGGCCTCGGCCGGATGGGCGGCAACATGGCGGAGCGCCTCGGTCGGGGCGGGCACGAGGTGGTGGGCTACGACACCTCCCCCGGCGCGCGCGACGTCGCCTCGCTCGACGAGCTCGCCGCCGCGCTGTCCGATCAGCCGCGCCGTGTCGTGTGGGTGATGGTGCCGGCGGGCGAGCCGACCGAGGCGACGATCCGGGCGCTCGGTGAGCTGCTGGGACCGGGCGACCTCGTCGTCGACGGGGGCAACAGCAACAACCGGGACTCGCAACGACGGGCCGCCGAGCTGGCCGAGCGGGGCATCCGCTTCGTCGACGCCGGCGTGAGCGGCGGTATCTGGGGCCTCGACCTCGGCTACTGCATCATGGCCGGCGGGGATGCGCAGGACATCCGGGACCTGCAACCGATCTTCGACGCGCTGGTCACGGACGACGGCTTCGCGCACGTCGGCCCCGTCGGCACCGGCCACTTCACGAAGATGGTGCACAACGGCATCGAGTACGCCCTCATGCACGCCTACGGCGAGGGCTACGAGTTGTTGCGCGCCTCGGAGCTCGGCATCGACGTCCCGGCGGCGGTGGAGGTGTGGCGGCACGGCAGCGTCGTGCGCTCGTGGTTGCTGGACCTGCTCGCGGAGGCGGTCGTCGACGAGCCGGGCCTGGAGTCCGTGCGGGGGTACGCCGAGGACTCGGGCGAGGGTCGCTGGACCGTCCAGGAGGCGATCGACCTGGCCGTACCGACACCGACGATCGCGGCCGCGCTGTTCGCCCGCTTCACCTCCCGCCAGGACGACTCGCCTGCGATGCAGGCGGTCGCGGTCCTGCGGGACCGGTTCGGCGGGCACGGGACGTTGGAGCAGACCGATGGCTGACGACGCCGGCGCAGGCGCCGGCGCGGACCGCGGCGCCGAGGACGACCCCGGGGTCTTCCACGGCGTCGAGGGCCACCTCGCCCGCGGGTCGTTCGCCGGTGTGCCGACGCGACCCTTCGACCGGGTCGAGGCGGGCCAGGCGGTGATCCTCGGCGCCCCGTTCGACTGGGGCGCGACCCACCGCCCGGGGGCGAGGTTCGGCCCCAAGGCGATCCGCGAGGCGGACTACCTCGGTGCGGATGGCAAGCGACCACACCTGACCGCCGGCGTCGACCCGCTGACCGAGCTGCCCGTCGTGGACGCCGGCGACGTCCCGCTGCCGATCGGCTACGTCGACGAGGCCCTCGAAGCGATCATCGAGCGGGTGCACCACGTGGCGGCAGCCGGCGCGATCCCGGTCGTGCTCGGCGGGGACCACACCATCACGTTCGCGGACGCCACCGGCGTCGCCCGCGCACACGGCGACGGACGGGTCGCGCTCGTGCACTTCGACGCGCACGCCGACACCGGCGAGAGCCACTACGGCCACCTCCACGGTCACGGCACCCCGATGCGCCGGCTCATCGAGTCGGGTGCCGTCCCGGGCCACCGGTTCGTGCAGATCGGGCTGCGGGGCTATTGGCCGCCACCCCACATCGTCGCGTGGATGCGCGAGCAGCGGATGCGGTCCTGGTCGATGGAGGAGTGCGTGCGACGAGGGCTGGACGCGGTGGTCGACGACGCGGTCGCCTGGGCGACGGCCGGCGACGTCGCCGGGGTGTTCGTGTCGGTGGACATCGACGTGGTCGACCCGAGCGGCGCACCCGGCACCGGGACCCCGGAACCGGGCGGGTTGCAGCCGAGGCAGCTGCTCGACGCGGTGCGCCGGCTCGGTCGCGAGACGCACGTCCTCGGCGCCGACATCGTCGAGGTGGCGCCGCACTACGACCAGCCGATGGACATCACGGCGCGTCTCGCGAACCGGGTGGTGCTGGAGTTGCTGACGGGCATCGCGGAGCGGCGGCGGGCGGCCGACGGCCGCGCCCCGTCCCCCGACCGACTCCTGCCCCCACCGAGCGAGGAGTGACCGCTGCATCGCGGCCTCTGCCGGTTCACGCCGGTCTCCGGGCCGGTCGGCGTCGCGGCGACCGGGCGGAGCCGCGATCGGGACGGCGAAGGCACGGGCGAAGGAGCCAACCATGGGACGGCTGCTGATCACGGGTGCAGCCGGGGCGATCGGGACCGTCTTACGACGCGACCTCGGTCCCCGGTGGGCACACGTGCGAGGCCTCGACCGACGGGCCTACGACCCCGTCGTCGCCGGCGAGGAGGTCGTCGTCGGCGACCTCCGTGACGAGGGTCACGTGGCCGAGGCCGTCAGCGACGTCGACGCGATCGTCCACCTCGCAGGGGTGCCGAGCGAATCCGGGTTCGAGGAGGTGATGGAGCACAACATCCTCGGGACGTACCGGGTGCTGGAGGCGGCGCGGAAGCTCGGTGTCCGCCGCGTGGTGATCGCCAGCACCAACCACGTGGTGGGCTTCCACCCCGTGGGCGAGTGCCTCGACGACTCCTCCGCGCCGCGACCGGACACCTTCTACGGCGTGTCGAAGGTGGCCGGCGAAGGGCTCGCGAGCCTGTACGCCGACAAGTTCGGCCTCGCCACCGTGAGTGTCCGCATCGGGACCTTCCGAGACCGGCCGACCCACCGGCGGCACCTGTGGACCTGGCTCAGCCACCGCGATGCCGTCCACCTGTTCGACCGATGCCTCACCGCCGAACTCGAAGGCCACGCGATCGTCTACGGCGTCAGCGCGAACAGCCGTTCGTGGTGGTCGAATCCCGCTGGCGATGCGCTCGGCTACCAGCCGCAGGACGATGCGGAGGTGCATCTCGCTGCCATCGAGGCGACCGACCCGTGGAGCGTCGTCGATCCGGCCGAGCCGGCCGAGCAGCGCCAAGGAGGTCCGTTCGTCGGCTGGTTCACACACGCCTACGGGCCGCGGTGATCGCGGCCGAGGGCCGACCCGCCACGCCGCCGTCGACTGACCTATGGAAGGGTCGACTCGAGGAGCTCGTCGACCGCGTCCAGCAACCGGTCCACGTTGGCGTGTGTGGCTCCCTCGCCCATCAGCCCCACACGCCAGGCGGTGCCGGCGAACGGCCCGAGCCCGCCGCCGACCTCGATGCCGTGGCGTTCGAGCAGTCGGCGACGAAGCACGCCCTCATCGACCCGATCGGGCCACGCCAGGGAGGTCAACTGCGGCAGCCGGTACCCCTCCTGCGCGAGCAACGTCGCGTCGCGATCCTGGATCTGCTCCTGGAAGTGCCAGCCGACCTCGGCGTGACGAGCCCACCGCTTCTCCAGCCCTTCTTCGAGGACGAGTGACAGCCCCTCGTGCAGCCCGAAGATCGAGCTGATGGGCGCGGTGTGGTGATACACCCGCTCGGTACCCCAGTACTGCCGAACGCCGGCGACGTCGAAGTACCACGATCGGACAGCAGAGCGGCGCTCGTCCATCACCCTCTCCGCCTTGCGGCTGAAGGTGATCGGCGCGAGACCCGGCGGAACGGACAGGCACTTCTGCGTGCCGCTGTAGACCACGTCGAGATGCCAATCGTCGACCTCCAGCGGAACCCCACCGAGCCCGGTGACGGAGTCGACGAGGAACAGGACGTCGGTGCCGGCGAGCAACTCGCCGACCTCCTCCAGCGGCTGGTGAACCCCCGTCGAGGTCTCCGCATGGACGAGGGCGACGAGCTTGGCGTCGGGGTGCGCCTTCACGGCTGACGCGATCCGCTCGGTCGGGACGATCCGCCCCCAGGGCTCTTCCAGGGCGACGACGTCCGCCCCGGCACGTCGTGCCGTCTCGGCGATGCGCGCACCGAACACGCCGGCGACCCCGACGACGACGGTGTCACCGGGCTCCACCACGTTGTGTACCGCCGTCTCCATGCCTGCCGAGCCGGTCCCGGAAACGGCGTAGGTCAAGCGATTCTCCGTCCGGAAGACCAGCCGCAGCATGGTGGCGACCTGATCGGCCACCGTGAAGAACCACGGGTCCATGTGGCCGACCATGCCACGCGCCTGTGCCTCGAGCACCCGTCGATGTACCGGCGACGGGCCCGGCCCGAGCAGGAGCCGTTCGGGCGGCAGGGCTGCCGGAGGTCGGGCGACGGATGGGGTCGGCGATGGGGGAACGTGCGGGCGGGACGCGCGAGACGGCCGGTCGGGCTCACCGGCGTCGAGGGTGGTGGTCACGTCGTCACTCAAGTCCTTCGCTCCCGTACGAAGCATGAACGCTTCCCACGACGCTAGTCCACCGCCCCGTCGCTGCGGACAGGCCCCGGTCGCGGCTCGGGCGTGCTCAGACCACCCGCTGCATCCGGACCTTCGACCCGTCGGTGATCGACCGCGACCCGCGGGCCAGTGCGATCGTGCCACTGCGGACGAGCTCCCGGATCCCGAACGGCTCCAGCAGCTCCGCCATCGCCTCGAGCTTCGCCGGGCTGCCGGCCACCTCGATGGTGATGGCGTCGTGGGCGACGTCGACGATCTTGGCACGGAAGACGTCGGCCAGTTCGATGACCTGCGAGCGGGTGACCGGGTCGGCGGCGACCTTGATCAGCTGCATCTCGCGCTCGACGGACTCCTCGGGGTCCAGCTCCACGATCTTCAGCACGTGCACGAGCTTGTTGAGCTGCTTGGTGATCTGCTCGAGCTGCACGGCCTCGGTGCCGACCACCAGCGTCAGCCGCGACAACCGTGGGTCGTCGGTCGGACCGACCGCCAGCGAGTGGATGTTGTACGCACGGCGCGCGAACATCCCGGCGATGCGTGTCAGCACGCCCGGCTTGTTCTCGACCAGCACGGACAGGGTGTGTCGGTTGTGCATCGTCGCCTCACTCACGCCTGCGCCGCCCGGGCGCGCCATTCCTCGACGGACTCGAGGATCTCGTCGTTGCTGGCCCCGGCCGGGACCATCGGGAACACCATCTCGTCGGGGTGGACGCGGAACTCGATCAGCACCGGCCGGTCGTCGATCGCCCGCGCCTTGGCGAGCACGGTGTCGAGGTCCTCGACCCGCTCCACCCGGAAGCCCGGGATGCCGTACGCGTCGGCGATCTTCATCAGGTCCGGCAGGTCCTGCGGCAGGGCGACCTGCGAGAGACGATCGTCGTAGAACAGGTGCTGCCACTGGCGCACCATGCCGAGGAAGCCGTTGTTGACCACGCAGAACACGACCGGGATGTCGTGCTGCACGGCCGTGGCGAGCTCCTGGAAGGTCATCTGGAAGCAGCCGTCACCGTCGATCGCGACGACCGGGGTCTCGCGGCCGACCCCGACCTTGGCGCCGATCGCGGCCGGGACCGCGAAGCCCATGGTGCCGAGCCCCCCGGAGTTGACCCACTGCCCACCCCGCGTGTACGGGATCAGCTGCGACGCCCACATCTGGTGCTGGCCGACGCCGGCCACGTACACGGCCTCGTCGCCCCAGTGGTCATAGACCGCAGCGATCGCCGTCTGCGGCTTGAGCACGCCGATCTCCGGCTGATCGACCCGCAGCGGGTGCGCCCGCTTCAGCTCGTCGAGGTACGCCCGCCACGTCGTCGTGTCCGGCAGCAGCTTCTCGAAGGTGCCCTTGTCCTGTCGGTCCTCGAGGACCCGGTTGAGCTGACCGAGCACGACCTTCACGTCGCCCACGATCGGGACGTCGACGACGCGGTTCTTGCCGATCTCCGCCGGGTCGACGTCGACGTGGATCACCCGCGCATGGGGGGCGAACGCCGACAGCTTGCCGGTGACCCGGTCGTCGAAGCGCGCGCCGAGGGTGACGAGCAGGTCGGTCTCCTGGAACGCACGCACGGCGGCGTAGTGGCCGTGCATGCCGGGCATCCCGACCGCGAGCTCGTGGGTGTCGGGGAACACCCCACGCGCCATGAGCGTCGTGACGACCGGCAGCCGCAGCCGCGTCGCGAAGCTGAACAGCTCGTCGCCGGCGCCGGCACGGACCAACCCGCCACCGGCGTAGATCACGGGCCGCTCCGCCTCGGCGATCAGCTCCAGGGCCTCGCGGATCATCTTGCCGTGCCCACGGACGGTCGGCCGGTACCCCGGCAGGTCGACGCGTTCGTCCCACTCCCAGGTGACGGTGGCGTTGAGGATGTCCTTCGGGATGTCGACCAGCACGGGCCCGGGCCGGCCGGTACGGGCGACGTGGTAGGCCTCCTTGATCGCGTCGGCGACCCGCTCCGGGCTGCTGACGAGCTCGTTGTGCTTCGTGATCGGCATGGTGATGCCGGTCACGTCCGCCTCCTGGAAGGCGTCCGAGCCGATCGCGGTCGAGGCCACCTGTCCCGTGATCGCGAGGACCGGCACCGAGTCCATGTACGCGTCGGCCAGACCCGTCACGAGGTTGGTGGCCGCCGGACCGGAGGTGACGATGCAGACCCCGACGCGGCCGGTGGCCTGGGCGTAGCCCTCGGCCATGTGGATCGCGCCCTGCTCGTGGCGGACCAGCACGTGGTTGAGGTCAGCGTCGATCAGGGGGTCGTAGGCCGGCAGGATCGCGCCGCCCGGGTAGCCGAAGACCGTGTCGACGCCGAGCGCTTCGAGGCTCCGCATGACGGCCTGCGCGCCGGTGATCTCCATCTCGTGCTCCCTCCCCGCGGTGGGGGTCGGTCTGCGGGACGACCGGGGGGCGGCCGTACCGGGCTCCTGGGCCCCGCCCGGCCGCGGTGGCCGGACCGGGTCGGTCCCTCCTACGAGAG
Organism: Nitriliruptoraceae bacterium; assembly: GCA_007133465.1. GTDB lineage: Bacteria > Actinomycetota > Nitriliruptoria > Nitriliruptorales > Nitriliruptoraceae > SLMP01. The sequence goes on from SLMP01000130.1 coordinate 7,635, forward strand.
AACCTCCCGTTCCCGGGAGGTTCGCGCGTGCTCGGGAGCCGAGCACGCGCTACGGAACGACGACCAGCACGTCGAGGAAGAGGACGCGACGGCGCCACTCCCCGGTGCCCTGGTCCCGCAGCACGTGCGCTCCATCCAGTTCGACCGGGCCCGACGGGCCCGGCGGGCCATATGGTCCCCGGTCGCGAGGGTGAGGTCAAGTCGCGCACCGGTAGGCGCAGGGCGCCCGCAGGCGAGCAGCCGGGCGCGCCGGCCCCGTCACGACGCCGGCGGGCCTCGCGTCGACCCGCTCCGCCCCGCGTCCCGGCGCCGCAGCAGTTCCGTCCGTTGGCCCGCTCAGCGCTCGTCGGCCAGCACCTTGCGCGTCGCCGCCGCGATCCCCGCGGCGTCCAGCCCGAGCTCGGCCAGGATGCGGTCCGGCTTGCCCTGCGGGAGGTAGAGCGCGGGCACGCCGAGCCGCAGGGCCGGCGGTGCTTGCCCCACGCCCGCGAGCTCGACGATCCGGTCGCTCAGCTCGGCGCCGGCGCCTCCCCCGACGAGGCCGTTCTCGACCGTGACCACCAGCGGCGCCGCGGCCGCCGCGGCCAGCATGGCCGGGTCGGCCGGCCGGACCGACCGGACGTCCCAGACCGCTGCCTCGATGCCCTCCTCGGCGAGCAGGCCGGCCGCTTCCATCGCCGACGCGGCACGGTCACCGACCGCGAGGAGGCACACGTCGCCCCCGTCGGCCAGCTGCCTCGCCGCCAGTCCGGTGACCGGCGCGTCGGCCGCCGGCCCGAGCGCGCTGCGGGGGATCGCCGTGCCCTTCGGGAAGCGCACGACGACCGGGCCGTCGAGGTCGACGGCGGCGCGCAGCAGCGCGACCAGGTCCTCCTCGCACGATGGGGTCAGCACCGACGCCGTCGGGATGCGCAGCGACAGGACGAGGTCGAGGATGCCGTGGTGGCTGGCGCCGTCGTCGCCGGTGATGCCTGCCCGGTCCAGCACGAACACGACGTGCTCGTCGTGCAGTCCGACGTCGAGGTTGGCCTGGTCGAACGCGCGCGTGAAGAAGGTCGAGTAGACCGCGACGATCGGCAGCTTCCCGGCGTGGGCCATGCCGGCGGCGGAGGTCACCGCGTGCTGCTCGGCGATCCCGACGTCGATCACCTGCTCCGGCGAGCGGGTCGCGAGTGGGAGCAGCCCCGTCGAGCCCGGCATGGCCGCGGTGACCGCGATCAGCTCCGGCCGCTCCTCGGCGAGCTCCAGCACCGCCTCGCTGAACGCGTGGGTCCAGCTGCGGGTGCGCTGCGACGGTGGACGACCGGTCGCGACGTCGAACGCGGACGTGTCGTGCAGCTTCTTCTCCGGGTCGGTCTCCGCCGGCGCGTAGCCCTTGCCCTTCTGCGTCAGGACGTGCACGAGCACCGGCGTGTCCAGCCGGGCTGCGTGCCGCAGGGCGTGCTCGAGCCGGACGAGGTCGTGCCCGTCGTAGGGGCCGAGGTAGCGGACGCCGAGCGCCTCGACGAACGACTGCAGGGCAGGCGCTTCGGAGACCGCGGCCTTGATCGCCTCCAGCCCGGCGCCGGCGAGCCGCTCGAACAGCGGCAGGCGACCGAGCGTGCGGTCGACCTGGTCCCGCCACGTCCGGTAGCGGGGGTCGGTGCGCAGGTCGGCGACCCGCTCGGACAAGCGGCTGACCGTCTCCGCGTACGACCGTCCGTTGTCGTTGAGCACGATGATCGCGGGCAGCTGGTGGTGCCCGAGGTTGTTGAGCGCCTCGTAGGCCATCCCACCGGTCAGCGCCCCGTCGCCGACGATCGCGACCAGCCGGCGACGTTCGCTCCGCGGCAGCGACGCCTGGCCGCGTGCCAGCCCGGACACCCACGACAGCGCGGTCGAGGCGTGGCTGTTCTCCACGAGGTCGTGGGGCGACTCGGCGCGCGACGGGTAGCCGGACAGGCCGCCGGTCTGCCGCAGGGTCGCGAACCCGTCGAGCCGCCCGGTGAGCATCTTGTGCGCGTACGCCTGGTGACCGGTGTCCCAGACGAAGAGGTCGCGCGGCGAGTCGAACACCCGGTGCAGCGCGATGGTCAGCTCGACGACACCCAGGTTGGAGCCGAGGTGGCCGCCCACCTTGGACACGGCGTCGACGATCGCGGTGCGCAGCTCCTCCGCCAAAAGCGGCAGCTCGTCAGGCGCGAGCGCCTTGACGTCCGCGGGTGAACCGATCGTCTCGAGCACCACGTCGGCTCCTCACATCCGTCGCCGTCCGCCCATGGTGGCCAGGCGAGGGTACGCGAACCGGCCCGCCTGGCTCTCCGGTCATCCGCGACCGGACGGTCGGGTGGATGCCTCCGCTCTGCTTGGCGCACCCGACGGCTACTGGGTCCGCAGCGAACCGGTGGGTCCGAACCGGCTCGGGGTCGGTGTCAGCCGCAGCATCCGCTCGTCGCTCGCGACGATCACGTCGCGGCCGAGCACCGCGACGGGCGAGACGCCCGGCAGCTCCTCCACCAGCCGGCCGGTTCGCACGTCGCGGACCCGCAGCCGAGGTTCGGCACCGCCCGCGTCCGGGAGCGCGGAGAACTCGAGTCCACCGAGGAGCCAGCCCGGTACCTCGCCGCTGTCGCGGTCGAACGGCCCACGTTCGTCGAGCACCGAACCGTCGGCGCGATCGAGCACGAGGACGCTGCCGTCGGTACGGCGCAACGTCACCTCCTCACCACCGACGAGGTGGCCGGTGCAGCAGCTCCCGGGGACCGCCGCGTCCCACGCGACGCCGTCCCCGCCGACGAGCAGTGCGCGGTCCTCGCCCGGGACGACCGTGGTCGACTCGGTCGGCAGCGGACCGATCATCGGCAGCCGCGGCAGCTGTGCCACCTGCTCCCCCGTCGCCGCGTCGAGCAGCAACCGTTCCTCCGCGGCCGCGACGAGGGCAAGCGGTCCCGCTGCGCGCAGGTCGCCGATCGCGCGGCCCTGCAGCGCAGACCACCGCGCGTCGCCGTCACGCGGATCGTGGCCCCGCAGGCCGGCGCGGCGGTCCTGCGACACCGGGCCGACGTCGGTCAGGATCGCGCCGTCGACGTCGATCTGCCAGCGCACGGTGCCGTCGGCGGGGTCGAGCGCCAGGAGCACGGTGTGGCGGGACCGCTGGTCGGGGCGGGTGCCGAGTACGAGCAGCTGCCCGTCCAGCTCGCGGGCGTCCCGGACGCCCTCGAGGCCCCCGACGGTGGTCGACCAGCTCCGGTCACCGTCGTCCAGGGCGTACGCGTGCAGCCGCTCCCCCGTGCGGACGACGAGGACGAGCCCGCCAGCGATCGCCGCACGCGGGGCGACCACCCGGTTGCCCGGTGCCCGCACCCCCACCGACCAGCGCGGCGTGCCGGTCCGCGCGTCGTAGGCACGCAGCTCGCGGATCGACGGCACGACGACGACGCCGTCGCCCGTCACGATCGACCCGGGCTCCGTGCCGGCGGGCAGGTCCACCTGCCAGACCCGGCAGGCCACACCGTCGAGGCAACGGGGCGGCGTGGACCGGACGCCGACGGCGACCGCGTCCGGAGCGTCCGGCGTGTCCGACGAGTCCGACGTGTCCGACGTGTCCACCTCCGGCCCATCGCGGTCGACAGCCGGGCGTTCGCCGCCCGGGGCGGGCGCTGCGACCTCGCCGCGGCCCGGGAGGACGAGCGCCAGGCTCGCTCGCTCCGATCCCGCCGGATCCGGCGGTTGCCAGAGGGCCAGGACGACCGCGGCGACGCCGAGGACCGCCGCCGCCGCGAGCACCGGCCCGTGCGGCACGCCACGGCGCGTCCGGCGGCGCGTCGTGGTGGCCGCGTTCGTCGCCGAACCCGGGTCCAGCGCGGCACCGCAATGCCCACACCAGCGGGCACCCCGCCGTGCGACCGTCGTGGTGCACGACCAGCACCGCTCCTGCGTGGTCGGCCTGCGGATGGCGGCACTCCACGTTCGTCGGACGTCGACCACGGTACGTCGGTCCGCCGACGGCGCCACGTCCAGCCACCGACGCGGTCTCAGTCGTCGGGATCCACCCGTTGGAGCGGTGACGTCGCCGGCGCCTCCAGCACCTCGCCGTCCGGTGCGAACCGTGACCCGTGGCAGCCGCAGTCCCAGGTGCGTTCCTGGCGGTTCCAGCGCACCAGGCAGCCGAGGTGGGTGCAGTGGGCGCTGACCGCCTCGAGCCCCCCATCGTCGCGGCGACTGACGGCGACGAGGTGCCGCCCGCGGCGCACGACCCGCCCGTCGCCGGCGGCCAGGTCGTCGAGGTCGTGGCGGAGCCCGGCGCGCAGGTGGTCGCCCACGAGCAGCGCACTGACCCGCAGGTTCGCGCGCAGCAGCGTCGGCCACGCCGCCGGCGGGTCGAGACGGGATGCGGCGAAGAACCCGTCGCTCGGGTCGCTGCGGCCGGTGATGCCGGCGAGAAGCAGGTCGGCGCCGCCGAGTCCCGCCGCCAGCCCCCACTTGCCGAACCCCGTCGCGGTCCACAACCCATCCGCCCACAGGCGGCCGATCAGGGGCCGTCCGTCGGCGGCCTTCTGGTCCTGCGCCATCCAGACGTGCGTCACATCCGTGAGCGGCCACCGCGCCCGGGACCAGCTCGTCAGGCGGTCGCCGCGCTGCCGCAGCGCCTGCTGGTCGCCGGTCGAGGCGCTCATGCCGACCGCGACGAGGTGTTCCTTGCCCCCATCGGTGCGGCTGCCCCGGATCGACCAGTCGCGGCGGCCCTTGAACACGTACATCCCGACGGGGGCGGCGTCCTCGACCGGACCGGCGATCCCGATGGCGGACACGGGCTTGGTCCGCGCGAAGGTGAGGCGCGTGTCCCGGTGGGTCGGCAGGCGCGTCGCGAGGACCACCTGGTCGGCGGTGACGGAGCCCCGGGTCGTGCGGACGCGCCAGCGCCGGGCCCCGTCGGCGGGTTCGAGGTCGACGACGCGCGAGCCGGCGTGGACGGCGCCGCCGGTGGCGGTCACGGCGTCGGCGAGCCCGTGGACGAGCTTGACCGGATGCACCTGCCGCTGGTCGGGGACCGTCAGCGACCGGCGCACCGTGAAGCCGACCTCGGACAGCTCGCCGTCGGTCGTGACCGCGAGTCCCGCCTCACGGGAGGCGGCCGCCTCCTCCTCCACCACCCGGTCCCGGCGGGCGATCAGGGAGACGAGGTGCGCCGGGACGACCTCGTGGTCACACGCGATCCCGTAGCGGTCGACCAGCTCGTCGAGCCGAGCGATGCCGCCCTCGGTGAGCTGCGCGTACCGGCGGGCACCCTCCGCGCCGAACCGGCGGCGCAGCTCCCGCAGGCGCGTGCCGTTCTGGCTCGTGAACTTGCCCGTCGTGCCACCGGTGGTGCCGCTCGCGAGCTCCCTGGCCTCCAGCACGACGACGTCCAGACCCGCCTCGACCGCGAGGACCGCGACGGACAGGCCGACGATCCCACCCCCGACGACGACCACGTCGGCGTCCCGTTCCCCGAGCAGCGGCGGGTCGTCGCGCCCGTCGGCGGTGGCCCGCCAGTAGCTCCGGTCGTACCCGGCCGCCAGGGCGTCGTCCGAGGTGGGGGCTGGGGTCATGGCTCGGTCCTGACATCGCGGCCGGCGACGGTCGCACGGCCCCGCCAGCATCGCCGGCCAGCACCCGGTCCCACCTGCCCGGTCGGCCCCGGCCGGCAACAACGACCCTGGATCGCCGGGCCGGGAGGCGCCGCGTCTGCCGTGGATGACGGGCCGGGAGGCGCTGCGTCAGCCGTGGATCACCGCGCGCAGGAGCTCGTTGGTCTTCCGCGGGTCCGCCTGCCCGCGGGTCGCCTTCATGACCTGCCCGACGAGCGCGCCGATCGCCTTGTCGTTGCCGCCGCGGATCGCCGCGACCGTGCCGGCGTTGTCGGCGACCACCTGCTCGACGATCGCCCGCAGCTCCCCCTCGTCGGAGACCTGCTGGAGGCCCTCCGTCTCCGCGACCTGCTTCGGACCGTGGGCACCGCGCCCGTCGATGACGCTCGCGAGCACCTGCTTCGCGAGCTTGGTCGACAGCGTCCCGTCGGCGACCAGCCCCTCCAGCTCCGCCAGGTGCGCACCGGTCAGGCCGCTCTCCTCGAGCGTGATGCCCTCCGCGCCCAGCTGCCCGGCGACCTCGCCGGTCAGGCGGTTGGCCGCTGTCGACGGGTCCGCCCCCGCCGCGATCGCGTCGTCGAGCACCGTCAGCGACCCGCCACCGACGACCGTCACCGCCTGCGCGGGCGACAACCCGGCCGCCACCAGCCGCGCCCGCGCCGCCGCCGGCAGCTCCGGCAGACGCGCGCGCACCTCTTCGACCCGCTCGGCGGGCGACACGACCGCGACCAGGTCGGGGTCGGGGAAGTAGCGGTAGTCGGTCACGGTCTCCTTGACGCGCAGGGTCTCCGTGACGCCCTTGCCCTCGTCCCAGTGGCGGGTCTCCTGGCGGATCGCCACGCCGTCCTCGAGCAGCACGACCTGCCGCTGCGCCTCGTAGGCGATCGCGCGACCGAGCGAGCGCACGGAGTTGAGGTTCTTGATCTCGCACCGGGTGCCGAGCGGCTCCCCGAACCGTCGGACGGAGACGTTCGCGTCGCAGCGCATGGAGCCCTCCTCCATGCGGGCGTCCGACACGCCGACGGCCCGGACGATCGCCTGCAGCTCCCGCAGGTAGGCCTGGGCGGTCTCCGGGTCGCGGATGTCGGGGTGGGACACGATCTCCAGCAGCGGGATGCCGCACCGGTTGTAGTCGATCAGCGAGCGGTCGGCGCCGTGCAGCCGGCCGGTGTCACCGACGTGCAGCGACCTCGCGGTGTCCTCCTCCATGTGCAGGCGTTCGATGCCGACGCGGCGGGTCTCGAACGCCCCGTCGGCGACCTCCACCTCGACGTCCAGGTGACCGTCGTGGACGAGCGGGACGTCGTACTGGCTGATCTGGTAGTTCTTCGCGAGGTCGGGGTAGAAGTAGTTCTTGCGGTGGAACCAGCACCGCCCGTGGATCCCCCCGTTGAGCGCGAGCCCGAGCAGGGTCGCGTCCTCGATCGCGCGGGCGTTGGCGACCGGCAGCGAGCCCGGCTGGCCGGTGCACACCGCGCAGACGTTGGTGTTCGGCGCCGCACCGAAGTCGGTCGAGCAGCCGCACCACATCTTCGTGGTGGTGGTCAGCTCGACGTGGACCTCGAGCCCGACGATCAGCTCCCAGCCCTCCGGCAGGATCGACGCGGTCGTCATCGGGCCACCTCCACGGCGCGCGGGCCGGTGGGGACCGGGTCGAACCCGAGGTCCTGCTCGAAGGCCCACGCCACCCGGTACATCAGGTCGTCACGCAGCAGCGGCGCCATCAGCTGCAGCCCGACCGGCAGCTGCGTGCCGGGCGCGTCGGGCGCTTCCGCGAGCCCGGCCGGCAGCGACAGCGCCGGGTTGCCGGCGAGCGACGCGGGCACGGTGGCCACATCGTTGAGGTACATCGCGATCGGGTCGGCCGTCTTCGTGCCGAGCCCGAACGACACGGACGGCGAGGTGGGGCTGACGAGCACGTCCGCGGTCTCGAAGGCCGCCGCGAAGTCGCGGGCGATCAGGGTGCGGACCTTGCTGGCCTGCAGGTAGTAGGCGTCGTAGTAGCCGGACGACAGCGCGTGCGTGCCGATCATGATGCGCCGCTTGACCTCCGGGCCGAACCCGGCGGCGCGGGTCGCGGCGTTCATCTCCTCCGCGGTCGGCGCGTCGACCCGCAGGCCGTAGCGCACGCCGTCGAACCGGGCGAGGTTCGACGACGCCTCCGACGGGGCGATCAGGTAGTAGGCGGGCAGTCCGTACGGGGCGTGCGGCAGGGACACCTCGACGATGGTGGCGCCGAGCCGCTCGAAGCGTTCGAGCGACGCCTCGAAGGTCGCCGCGATGCCGGGCTCGTAGCCCTCGCCCTGCAGCTCGGTCACGACGCCGATCCGCAGCCCGTCGATGCCGTCCCGCAGGTGCGCCAGCAGATCCGGCACCTCCTCGCGCACCGAGGTGGAGTCGCGGGGGTCGTGACCCTGGATCAGCGCCTGCAGCTGCGCCGCGTCCTCGACGGTGCGGGCGAACGGGCCCGCCTGGTCGAGCGACGAGGCGAACGCGACCAGCCCGTAACGCGACACCGTGCCGTAGGTCGGCTTCGCGCCGACCAGTCCGGTCAGCGCCGCTGGCTGGCGGATCGAGCCGCCGGTGTCGGTCCCGATCGCGAGCGGGGCGAGCAGGCCCGCGACCGCCGCGGCCGACCCGCCGGACGACCCGCCGGGCACCCGGTCGAGGTCCCACGGGTTGCGCGTCGGGCCGTAGGCGGAGTTCTCCGTGGACGAGCCCATCGCGTACTCGTCCATGTTGGTCTTGCCGAGCACGACGACGTCGGCGTCGCGGAGCCGCCGCGTCACGGTCGCGTCGTAGGGCGGCACCCAGTCCTCGAGCATCCGCGACCCGCAGGTCGTCGGGGCGCCCCGCATCGTCAGCACGTCCTTGAGCGCCAGCGGGACGCCGGCCAGTGGGCCGAGCTCCTCGCCGGCGGCGCGGCGCCGGTCGACGTCGTCGGCGTGGGCGCGGGCGGCGTCGGCGGTGACGGCGAGGTAGGCGTGGACGTCGTCGGCGGTGAGCTCCTCGGCCGCCTTGGCGGCCCAGACGGGGCCGTCGGCGACGACGCCGTCCAGCGCGGCGATCCGGTCGAGGTGGGCGTCGACCACCTCACGAGCGGACACCTCACCGCGGCGCAGCCGCGCTGCGAGGGCGACGGCCGTCGATCGCGTCAACGCGCCGTCGGCGGCGGAGCCGCCGGCCGCGTCGGTGGCGGGGGGCGTGGTCGACGTCGGGGGCGTCGGGGGCGTCGGGTCGGCCATCGTCAGCCCTCCTCCGCCACGATGCGCGGCACGGCGAAGCGGTCGGCCTCGGTCGCCGGGGCACCCGCCAGCACCTCGTCCCGGGTGAGCCCGTCCCGCCGCTCGTCTGCCCGGACGACGTTGGCGAGCGCGAACGGGTGGACGGTCGGTTCGACGTCGTCCCCGGCGGCCACCTCGCCGACCTGCTCCGCGTACTCGAGGATCTTCGACAGCTGGGGCGCGAGCGCGGCCACCTCGTCGTCGGTCAGCGCCAGGCGGGCGAGGCGGGCGACGTGCCGGACCTCGGCTTCGGACAGGGCCACGGGGGCCTCCTCGGGAGCGGGCAACGCCCGCCGAGGCTAGCGCTCGCCGTCCGCTACTCCGCCGCGGGCGGTTCCTCTGGCCGCGGGCGGTTCCTCTGGCCGCGGGCGGTTCCTCTGGCGCGGCACCAGCGCGCCACGGTCCGTCCGGACGGGGCACACCGGTGGCGAGCACGCTCGCTGCCCGCCACCGTGCGGGTCCGCACCGATCCCACCCGACCACCAGCGCACCCGACCACGAAGGAATCGCCATGAGCCTGTCCGGAACCCGTGTCCTCGTCCTCGGTGGAGACCTGTTCGAGGACAGCGAACTGCTCTACCCGATGCTGCGACTGCAGGAGGAGGACGCCGACGTCGTGCTGGCCACCCCCGGCGGCGCCGCGATCACCGGCAAGAAGGGGCACGGCCCCGTCGACGCCGACGCCAGCTTCGAGGACGTCGCCGCGGACGACTTCGCTGCGGTCGTGATCCCCGGCGGGTTCGCCCCCGACGCCGTCCGTCGCTCCGAGGCGGCGCTCGACCTCGTCCGCGCCTTCGACGTTGCCGGCAAGCCGATCGCGTTCATCTGTCACGCGGGCTGGGTGCCGATCTCCGCGGGCATCGTCTCCGGGCGGCGCGCGACCAGCTTCAGCGCGATCAAGGACGACATGGTCAACGCGGGTGTCGACTGGGTCGACGAGCCGGTCGTGGTCGACGGCAACCTGATCTCCTCCCGCCACCCCGGGGACCTCGGGCCCTGGCTGCAGGCGCTGATCGCCGCCCTGCGGGACTGATCCGCTCCAGCGTGCGGAGCGGGTCAACGATGTCCGGCTCCTGCCGCCGCACCATCCTCGCCGGGGCCTGCGGTGTGAGGAACCGGACAGACGTGTCCGCCTGAGCCCGCCGGTCCGGGCGGACGGAGCCCTCCGGCCGACGGCGGACCGGGGCGCGGCGGTCGACGGCCGTGCGCGTGTACAGGTGCGGCGGTCGACGGCCGTGCGCGTGGTTAGGCGCGGCGGTCGACGGCCGTGCGGGTGGTCAGGCGCGGTCAGCGCGGTCGGCGCCGTCCCGCTGCTGCCGGGCGGCGCGCAGCTCCGCCTCCCGCGCGTCGCTCGCGGCCTTCGCGGCGACCGCCGCGGCCTCCTCGACCGGGTCGGGACGCACGAACGCGAGGTGCAGGCCCACCCACTGGGTCTTCGACAGCGGGTAGTACAGGACGGGCACGATCGCGTTGATCGCGAGACCGACGATCAGCAGCATCGTCCACGGCACGTCCGGCCACGTGGCGATCATCCCGGCGACGAAGAAGACGCCGAAGATCGCCTCGGTGACGCCGATGTTCGCGATCATCGCGCCGAGCCAGTAGCCCTCCTCGCGTTCGAAGAGGTACCCGCAGCTCGGGCAGCGCTCCTTCAGGTCGAAGTAGGTGCGGAAGATGCCGCGCCCACCACAGTGCGCGCAGCGGCCGACGGCCCCGCGCAGGATCGACGTCATCCGGTGCCCCACGGCGATCCTCCTCGCGACGGCGGCCCGTCCGTCCAAGGGTAGGCGCGGGAGGCAGGCGCAGGTGACGAAGGCCCGTCGCCCGCCCCGTCCGCCGGTGGCGAGCACTCCCCTCCCGGGTTATGGTCGTGCTGACCACAACATGGGCGTCGCGTCATGACCTCCACCGCACTCCTCACCGACCACTACGAGCTCACCATGCTCGACGCCGCGCTGCGCGACGGCACGGCGACACGGGAGTGCGTGTTCGAGACCTTCGCCCGGCGCCTGCCGGAGGGACGCCGCTACGGCGTGGTCGCCGGGCTCGGCCGCCTGCTCGAGGCGCTCGAACGGTTCCGCTTCGGCGACGCGGAGCTCGGCTACCTCGACGACCACCACCTCGTCTCCCCGACGACGGTGGCCTGGCTCGCGACCTACCGCTTCCGCGGCGAGGTCGACGCCTACCGCGAGGGCGAGCTCTACCTGCCGGGCTCGCCCGTGCTGAGCGTCAGGGGCACGTTCGCGGAGGCGGTCCTGCTCGAGACGCTGGTGCTGTCGGTCCTCAACCACGACACCGCGATCGCGAGCGCCGCCGCCCGGATGGTGTGGGCCGCCGACGGCCGGCCCCTGATGGAGTTCGGGAGCCGCCGCACCCATGAGGACGCCGCCGTCGCCGCCGCCCGCGCCGCGTACGTCGCCGGGTTCGCCGGCACGTCGAACCTCGAGGCCGGGCGCCGCTACGGCATCCCGACGCTCGGGACCTCGGCGCACGCCTTCACCCTGCTCCACGACGACGAGGACGCCGCCTTCCGCTCGCAGGTGGCCGCCCACGGCGCCGGCACGACCCTGCTGGTCGACACCTACGACACCTTCGACGGGCTCGACCGGGCGGTGGCGGCCGGCGGCACCGGGCTCGGCGCCATCCGCATCGACTCCGGTGACCTCGCCGCCGACACCCACCGGGCCCGCACGATGCTCGACGCCCGCGGGGCGACCGACACCCGTATCGTGCTGTCCGGCGACCTCGACGAGTACGGCTTGCTCCGCCTGCGTGACGTGCCCGCCGACTCCTACGGCTTGGGCACGCGGCTGGTCACCGGCTCGGGCGCGCCCACCGCCTCGATGGTCTACAAGCTCGTCGCCCGGGCCACGTCGCCCGGCGGTCCTCTCGTCCCGGTCGCCAAGTCCGGCGGCGCGAAGGCCACCGTCGGCGGACGCAAGGCCGCGTGGCGCCGCACGATCGAGGGCACGGCCGTCACCGAGGTGCTGCGCCACTGGGGTGACCCGCCACCCGTCGGCGAGGGACGCGACCTGCAGGTCGCCGTGATCCGCGACGGCGAGGTGGCCGAGGCCCCGACGCTCGACGAGGTCCGGGCGCACCACGCCATGGCGCTCGCCGAGCTGCCGGCGTCGGCCCTCCTCCTGGAACCCGGCGAGCCGGCCATCCCGACCCGCCACGAACCGTCCTGACCACGCCGACCGACGACCCGAGGAGCCGACGCATGCCGCACGCCTACACCCCCACGACCGCCCTGATCGTGACCGACGTGCAGAACGACTTCGCCCACCCCGACGGCGGGCTCTACGTGCCCGGAGGCGAGGAGACGGTGCCCGCGATCAACGCGGAGATCGCCGCCGCACGCGACGCGGGCGCGACGGTCGTCTACACCCAGGACTGGCACCCGCCGACCACACCGCACTTCGAGAAGGACGGCGGGGTGTGGCCCGTCCACTGCGTCGAGGCCAGCTGGGGCGCGGCCTTCCACCCGGGCCTCGACGTCGACCCGGACGCGCCGATGATCCGCAAGGGCGTCGACGGCGAGGACGGCTACTCGGCCTTCTCCGTGCGCCACCCGGTCACCGGGGAGGAGTCGGAGACCGACCTCGGGCGCATCCTCGACGACGCCGGCGCCCGCCGGATCGTCGTCGTCGGGCTGGCCGGCGACTGGTGCGTGCGCTCGACCGCGCTCGACGGGCGCGACCTCGGCTACGAGGTGGTGGTCCCCCTGGAGCTGACCCGGATGGTCGAGCTCGAGCCGGGCGACGGTGACCGGGCGATCGCGGCGATGCGAGACGCCGGGGTCGAGGTGGAGGGGGGATGACGCCGTCCGCCCGCCGCGCCTCCGTCTCCACCTGCGCGGTCGCGGTCGACGTGGCACTGCTCACCCTGCGTGACGACCGGCTGCAACTGCTGCTGGTGGAGCCGGACCCGCCGGAACTCCGCGGCCGGTGGGCGCTGCCCGGCCGGCGGGTCCGCGACGACGAGGGCCTCGACGACACCGCCCACCGGGCGCTCGCGGAGCTCGGGGGCATCCGCGCGCCCGACGCCCACCTCGAACAGCTGCGCACCTACGGGGACCCGTCGCGCGACCCGCGGGGGCGGGTCGTGTCGGTCGCCTACCTCGCGTTGACCCCGACGACCGACGACCCGTCCGCGGGCCGGCACGCCCGTTTCTGGGACGTGGCCGACCTCGGCACGCCGGGGGGTCCGCGGTTCGCCTACGACCACGACCGCATCGTCCCGGACGCCCTCGAACGGGCCCGCTCCAAGCTCGAGTACACCTCGCTCGCCACGGCCTTCGTCGCCGAGCCGTTCACGCTGGCGGAGCTGCGCCGTGTCTACGAGGCGGTCTGGGGGGTGGCGCTCGACCCCGCCAACTTCCGGCGCAAGGTGATGTCCGCCCGCGGTTTCATCGTCCCCGCCGATGGCTACGCGAAGCCCGGGCCGGGCGGGGGTCGTCCCGCCCGCCGCTACCGGCGCGGGGCCGCCACCCGGCTGCACCCGGCGATGCTGCGGCCCGACTGACGGTCGTGCCACGCCCCCTCGGGTACGAGCGGGGTCCTCGGCCACGGGCCGAGGACCGGCGCGGGCGGAGGCGGGGCCGGGGCACTCGGCCCACCGGTGGCGAGGTGCCGTCGCGCCGTCGTCTGGTCGTGGGTGGGCCAGGTCCGCCAGCCGCCGTCGTGACGTTGCACCTCGGTGCTCGTACCCGGCAGGTACGCGAGCCCGTCGGGCAGCACCCAGCCGCCAGCGACCCGGACGGGCCCGACGTGGCCGAGCTGGTAGGTCCCCGGCGGCGCGTGCCGGGTGCTGCCGGCCCGCGGGTCCACCCGTCGGGGGGCGCCGCCCGCGACCCGTCCCTCCGTCCGATCGAGCTCGTCGACGAGGTCACGGTGCACGCCCAGCACCCACGAGGCCGTCCGTGCGCCGGCCTGCGGCACCAGGGTCAGCGGCACCGCCCCGTAGCCGGTCACCCTCGCCTCGAAGGCCGCCACCCAGCCGTCGAGTTCGGCCGGGACCAGCAGCGCCCCCGGACCGGTGAGCCCCTTGTCCCGGAGCCGGTCGGGCGAGGCGTTGGCACCGTAGGCGACCACCCATCGGACGGCGACGGGTTCGCCGCCGGCACGACCCAGGAGACCGCCCGGGATCCGAGGCAGCGGCGATCGCGGTCGGCCCGCCACCACCCGCGGCCGGTCGCCGGCGACCTCGAGCCGCACCGGGACCTCGGCCGTGTCGGTCACCAGCACCGGCCCGCCTGGCCGCTCACCCGGGTAGCGCGCCGGGTCGAAGCGGGGTGGTCCGGCCATCGGTCAGCCCGCGGCCGGCAGCTCGCCGTGCGCGAGCAGGTGCTCGAAGCCGGCCTCGCCGGTGACGGGGACGCCGAGCTGCTCGGCCTTGTCCCGCTTGCTGCCCGGATCCGTCCCCGCGACCACCAGCGACGTGCGGCCGGACACGCTGCCGGTCACCTTCGCGCCACGCGCCTCCAGGGCGGCCTTCGCCTCGTCGCGCGTGACGCCCTCCAGGGTCCCGGTCACCACCACCGTCCAGCCGGCCAGCAGCTCCGGGTCGACGTTCGCGGGCGCCGCCGTGCCCGCTGCCTCGGTGGTGATGCCGAGCGCGACGAGGTCGTCGATCAGCTCCGCGTTGCGCGGGGTCGTGAACCAGGAGTGCACGGCCTGCGCGATCACGGGGCCGATGCCCTCGATCGCCTCCAGCTGGTCCGGTGACGCCTCGCGGATCGCCTGCAGGGAGGGCAGGGCGCGAACGAGCAGCTTCGCGTAGGTCGGGCCGAGATGGCGGATGTTGAGCGCGACGAGGACCCGGTCGAGGGGCCGCTGCCGCCCGGCCTCGATGCCGGCGAGCAGGTTGTCGACGCGCTTCTCGCCCCACTTGTCCAGCGCGAGCAGCTCGTCGCGGTGCTCGTGCAGCCGGAAGACGTCCGCGAGGTCGCGCACCAGGCCCTCGCGCACCAGCAGCTCGACCGTCTGCGCCCCGAGCCCCTCGATGTCCAGCGCGCCACGCGACGCGAGGTGGCCGAGGGACTCGAGCAGGCGGTTCGGGCAGTCGACGTTCTCGCACAGGTGGTGCGCCTCGCCCTCCGGCCGGACGAGCGGTTGGCCGCAGAACGGGCAGTCGGCGGGCATCGACCAGGGCTGCGCGTCGGCCGGGCGCTCGGCGAGCACCGGGCCGACGACCTCCGGGATCACGTCGCCGGCACGGCGCACCATCACGGTGTCGCCGACCCGCACGTCCTTCGCGTGGATCTGGAGCTCGTTGTGCAGGGTCGCGTAGGTGATGGTCGTCCCGGCGACGAGCACCGGCTCGAGCACGGCGTACGGCGTCGCCTTGCCGGTCCGACCGACGTTGACCTCGATCGCCCGCAGCACGGTCTCCTGCTCGACCGGCGGCATCTTGTAGGCGATGGCCCAGCGCGGCGCACGGGCGGTGAAGCCGAGCTGCTCACGCTGCGCCAGGTCGTCCACCTTGACCACGACGCCGTCGATCTCGTACGGGACGTCGTGGCGGGCGGCGGTGGCGCGCCCCACCACCTCCCAGACCGCATCGACGTCGTCCACGACGCGGGTCTCCGGGGCGGTCGGCAGGCCCGCGTCGCGCAGCCACGCGAGCGCGTCGCCGTGCCGCTCGAACGCGATGCCCGCGAGCGCGCCGAGCCCGTGGCACCACACCGCCAACGGCCGCTGCCGGGTCACCTCCGGGTCCTTCTGCCGCAGCGCGCCGGAGGCGGCGTTGCGCGGGTTCATGAACGCTGCCTCGCCGCGCTCGATCCGTTCGGCGTTCATGGCCTCGAACGCCGCCAGCGGGTAGTACACCTCACCGCGGACCTCCAGCAGCGCCGGCGGGTCGTCCACCGCGAGCCGGAACGGCACGTCGTCGACGGTCAGGATCTGCGCGGTCACGTCCTCGCCGACGACCCCGTTGCCCCGCGTCGCGCCGGTCGCGAGCACGCCGTCCCGGTACACGAGGTCGATCGCGACACCGTCGATCTTGAGCTCGCAGACGAACCTCGGGGTCGCCTCCGAGCCGAGGGAGCGCACGACCCGCTCCGCCCACGCCACCAGCGCCTCGCGGGAGAAGACGTTGTCGAGGCTCAGCATCGGCTGGGGGTGGGTCACCGGCGGGAAGGCGGTGTCCGGTGGGGCGCCGACCTGCTGCGTCGGTGAGCTCGGGGTGACCAGTGGCGGGTGCGCGGCTTCGAGCGCCTCCAGTTCGCGCAGCCGGGCGTCGAACTCGGCGTCCGTCATCGGTGGGCTGGACAGGACGTAGTAGCGGTAGCGGGCGTCGCGCAGCGTGCGCGCCAACTCGTCGTGGCGTCGGCGCGCCTCGCGGAGGTCGCTCGGGACGTCGGGCACCGGGGTCGCCTCGTGACGGCAGCGGGGTCGTGACGGCAGCGGTGGGGCGGGCGGCCGAGGCTACTTCCTGCGATCGCGTCGGCGCGTCAGCCGACCACCGCCTCCGCCTCGATCTCCACCAGCCAGCGCTCGTCGGCGAGCCCCGCCACCACGACCATCGTCGCGGCGGGACGCACGTGGCCGACGGCCGCATGGTGGGCCGCGCCGACGTCGTCCATCACCGCCGGATCGGTGACGTACATCCGCGTGCGCACGACGTCGTCCAGGCTCGCGCCGGCGTCCCGCAGGGCGGCCTCGACGATCGCGAAGCAACGCATCGCCTGGCCGTGGGCGTCCGGGGCGCAGCCACCATCGGACTCCACCGGTCCCGTGCCGGCGACGTGCACGGTGTCGCCCACCCGGTAGGCGCGGCTGAAGCCGACGGCCGGCTCCCATGGTGATCCGGACGCGATGCGTCGACGCTCCATGCCTCGTCCTCCTTCGCGGTCCATGCGCGGCGCCGTCCGGCACCCACGAGCCCTGCAGGAGAGCACATCCCCCCGAGGATCGTGCGCACCGCCATGGCGGCCGGCTCGGAGCCGGACGGGCGGCGCACAGCGGTAGCCTCGGCGCGACGGAAGGGCGGACGTGTCGCTGCTGGTTGACCGCTACGAGCTCGGGGCGACCCTGGGCACCGGCGGGATGTCGACCGTGGTCGCCGGGCACGACCGCGTGCTGGACCGGCCGGTCGCGATCAAGCTCCTCGGCCGCTACCAGCAGCCCGACGCGCGTGCCCGTCTGTTGCGCGAGGCCCGCGCCGCCGCCCGACTGCACCACCCGAACGTCGTCGCGGTCTACGACACGGGTGAGCACGACGGCCGACCCTTCATCGTCATGGAGCTGGTCCGCGGCAAGACCCTCGCCGACGAGCTGCGGGCACGCGGCCGGCTGGACATCGAGGAAGCGGTCGGCATCGCACTCGGGATCCTGGATGCGCTCGCGGTCGCGCACACCGCCGGCATCGTCCACCGGGACGTCAAGCCCGGCAACGTCCTGCTGCCCGACGCCGGCGGGGTGAAGCTGAGCGACTTCGGCATCGCGAAGGCGCAGGAGGAGGCAGGTGCAGGCCTGACCGCAACGGGAACGGTGCTCGGCACCCCGAACTACCTCGCACCGGAGTTGATCAGCGGCGGCGGCGCCGGCCCGGGGTCCGACGTCTACAGCGTCGGCTGCGTGCTGTTCGAGCTGTTGACCGGCCAGCCGCCCTACTCCGGCGAGAGCTCCGTCTCGATCGCGTACGCCCACGTGCACCAGCCCGTCCCCGACGTCGCCGACCTGCGCCCCGAGGTGCCCCGCGACCTCGCGACGGTCGTCGCGACGGCGATGGTCAAGGACCCGGCCGAGCGGTATCCGGACGCGGCCGCGATGCGCAGCGCGCTGCTGGACGGCCCGTCCCCCGCGCCCTCGCCGGCCCGGACGGCGGTCCTCCCGCCGGTGTCCGACTCCGCACCGACCGAACCACTGGCCACCTCGACGGCCGCGTTGCCGACGGCGGCACGCTCCGGCGCGCCCCGCTGGCTGCTGCCGGTGGTCGTGGCCCTGGCGGCGCTCATCGGGCTGTGGCTGGTGGCGAGCGCCACGGGGCTCGTCGGGGGCGACGCACCAGACACGGCGAGGATCGACGACACCGACACCGCGGACACCACCGAGGGCGAGGAGGGGGAACCGGCCGAGGAGCCAGAGCTCACCGAGCCCGAGCAGACCGAGCCCGAGCAGACCGAGCCCGAGCAGACCGAGCCCGAGCAGACCGAGCCCGAGCAGACCGAGCCCGAGCAGACCGAGCCCGAGCAGACCGAGCCCGAGCAGA
>SLMP01000115.1 GCA_007133465.1 Nitriliruptoraceae bacterium
GACCCGACCGGCCGCACCGTCGGCTACGAGGTGGACGTGGTCGGGCGGGTCGTCACCGTCACCGACCCCGTCGGACGGGCATGGCAGCAGACCTACGACGACGCAGACCGGCTGGTCTCACGCCGATCGCCGACCGGGGTCGAGGACCGCCTCGAGTACGACCTGGTCGGCCGGTTGATCGCCGCGGTCGACGGGCTCGGGCACCGAACCACGCTGCGTTACGACGCGGCTGGACGTCTCACGTCGGTGACCGACGCGGCCGGGTCCACCACCCGGCACGAGCACGACGACGCCGGACGGTTGACGGCGATCATCGACGCGCTGGATGGGACGGTCGGGTTCACCTACGACGCGGCCGGGCAGCTGACGGAGCTCACCGACCCGCTCGGGCGCGTACGCACGTTCACCTACGACCCGGCGGGCAACCTCGTCGCGGCCTCGGACCCGGCGACGGGGGCGAGCACGTTCACCTTCGACCTGGCGGGCCGGTTGACCTCGGCCCGTGACGCCCGCGGGATCCAGGTCGGGGTGGTGAACGACGCGGTCGGGCGCACGGTCCGGATGGACACCCCGGACGGGGCGATCCACCACCTGTACGACGCGAAGGGGCGACGTACGCGGCTGATCGACCAGACCGGCGTGACCGCCTTCACCTACGACCCGGCGGACCGGGTCGTCGGTGTCGCCGCGCCGTCGGGCACGGTCGGGTACGGCTACGACGCCGCCGGCCGGCGGGTGTCGATGACGGGGCCTGACGGTGCGGTGCTCGCGTACGGCTACGGGGACGACGGGGCGTTCGCGACGCTGACCGACCCGGATCTCGGCACGGTCGCGTTCGAGCACGACGCCGACGGCCGCCTGGCGACCATCGAGCGGCCCAACGGGGTGGCGTCCACCTACCGCTACGACGACGCCGCCCGGCTGGTCGAGGTGGCGCACGCCGGTCCGGCGGGTGCGGTGGCGACCTTCACCTCGCAGCTGGACACGGTCGGCAACCGCACGGCGCTGACCGGCCCGGACGGTACGGCCAGCTACGTGCTGGACGAGCTGTACCGGCTGATCGGGGCGACCGAGGCGGACGGCACGCAGTGGTCGTGGAGCTACGACGCGGCCGGCAACCGGCTGACCGAGACAGCCGACGGGACCACGACCGTCTACGGCTACGACCCTGACACCGGCCGGCTCACCGACGTCGGCGGACGCGCCCTCACCTACGACGCGGCCGGCAACGTGACCGCTGACGGTGCTGCGTCCTACACCTGGGACTGGGCCGGGCGGCTGGTCACCGCCGAGGTCGACGGCACCACCAGCACCGCCGTCTACGACGGTGACGGCACCCGGGTCGGCCTCGACGGCATCACCCAGCACTGGGACCGGCTCGGACCGTGGCCGCTGCTGATCGGTGCCGGCGCGGAGCGGGTCGTGCACGCGGCCGGCCCGCTGGCGGAGATCAGCAGCACCGATGTCGGCTGGCTGCACGGCGATCCGCTGGGCTCCGTCCGCACGGTGACCGGCCCGGCCGGGCAGAGCGTCGGTGCCGCGAGCTTCACCGCGTTCGGTGAGCGGTCGACGTCCGGGCAGCCGTCTCGGTTCGGGCTCGCCGGCGAGCAGCACGACCCCACCGGTCTGGTCTACCTGCGGGCCCGGATGCTGGACCCGGCGCTCGGGCGGCTGCTCTCGGCCGACCCGGTGCAGCCCAACGCGCCCGGTACGCAGGGCTTCCACCGCTACAGCTACACCGCGAACAACCCGACGTCGTGGACCGACCCGACCGGCAACGTCACGCTGGTCGAGCGGGCGGTGGTCACGGGGATCAGCTCGACCCTGGCGGGTGCCGGCATCGGTGCGTCGATCGGCTGGTTCACCTGCGGCGGATTGTCCGGCAACCTCGACCTGGCCTGCCTGCTGCGTGAGACCGCCGCCGGTGCGGCCGGGGGAGCGGTCGCCGCGATCCCCGGTGTCGGGATCCTCGGCGGGCTCGGCGTGGCCGGCGGGGCAGGGGTCGCCGAATCGCTGGTCCGCCAGGGCATGCAAGGCGGCATCGACCCGCTGCAGGTCGGCATCGACGGGATGCTCTCGGCCGCCACCTTCGGCATCGCCCGCCACACCCTCGGACCCCTGGTCCAACGCCTCCGCGGCGCACACCTCACCAACCAGGCAGGACCGATCACGGTTGACCCTCGTTCAGCCCAGCACCTGACGGGCCGGTCGAGAGTCTTCGATGACTTCGCAGGGGTCCGCGAGGCATCTCGCCACCTACGAGACGCTGGAGTTCCGCGGCACGTGCGCAAGGAGGTCCTTGCGTCCTTCGAGTTGAACACCATCCGCGTGCAACGAGCTGGTTTGAACACGTACGGGATCCGTTTCCACGGCGGTCGATCCGACGCGGTCGGTCGATTCCTCGCTCCAACCCTGCCAGCGACGCGCCGTTCCCTGGCACTGCCACCAGGCAACACCATGTCGGGGATCGCGCAGTTCCAGATCGAACCCGGCGCGACCTACTTCACGGGCCGCGTCGCGCCCAACTTCGGCCACCCGGGTGGCGGAAGGCAGTACTTTGTGCCGAACCTTGACAGCCTGGTGCGACAATGACGAGCATCCGACCGCTGGCCCGTCTTCGCCTCGCACTCGACAACGAGCTTCGGGCGTCACGCGAGGATCGACCGTCGGGAGCGACGGACGCTTCTCTGAAGTCGGCGGATCAGTTGGTTCAGGCTGCTGACAATGCCCTCGCAGCGCGTGACGTGGAGACGGCTGCTCGGTTCATCAACGAGGTTGCGCGTGCGGCGATCGACAGCTGGTCCCTGACGGCACCGTTGACGGCTGAAGCCTCAGCTTGTGCCCAACGACTCCGAGACGCCGCTCGCAACCACTGAGCTCGACACGGTTCGCCGTCATCGCCACGGAGCTTCTCGGGTTCCTCGGAGCTGAGGGCGTTCCCTCAGGGCTCTCGCTGGGGGCCGTCGAACGTGCACGTGTACCTATGCGTCCGGGACGACGAACCGGTCTACACAGCCCCAGCCCGTGCTAGAGACGAGTGACCTCGACGTCAAACGCCCGACGCTCCCGCCCACCGGGGCCCAGGTCCCGAGGGTCACGATTCGCCCGCGAACCGGCACCGGTGAGCGCTGCCCTCGGCGTGGGGCTCATCGCGTCGACGAGCGACCCACAGGGCGGGCAGGTGTGCACGCTGTTCGCGACGGCGACCAGCCGCGACGGCCGGCTCGGACCGTGGCCGCTGCTGATCGGTGCCGGCTCCGAGCGGATCGTGCATGCAGCCGGCGCGGCCGGCGGTGCGGTCGCCGCGATCCCCGGTGTCGGGATCCTCGGCGGGCTCGGGGTGGCCGGCGGGGCCGGGGTTGCCGAGTCGCTGGTCCGCCAGGGCATGCAGGGTGGCATCGACCCGCTGCAGGTCGGCGTCGACGGGATGCTCTCGGCCGCCACCTTCGGCATCGCTCACCACACCCTCGGACCACTCGTCCAACGCAGACGCGGCACACACCTCACCCAGCAGACCGGACCCGTTAGCATCCAGTCCGGCAGCCACCTGCCAACCTCGAGGACGGCGACGACCGAGCTTCAGACGTTCCATCCGACGAACAACGGCTTCATCGGTGCGACGGCCGAACGGTTCCTTGAAGTGGGTCAGCGCATCGATCGCTATGGCGGCAGTGAGTACTCGCGCTTCTTCTCTCCGACTGGCCCGCCTGCACCGATGCAAGCGTCGCCCCCTGGGGTTGGGAGATCAGCCGCTCAGGAGGTTCGAGGTCATGAGGCCCTTCCCGGTGGAAGCGGGGACCGCGGCTCCAGCGTTCCACCAGTTGGGTCTCGGCACGCAATTCCGGTCGAACGTCGAGCTCGGTGTGCTTCTTCGCCGCGGCATCCAGCGCGAGATTCCGTGATGGGACGCGCGATCCGGTTCGATGAACTGCCGAACTGGGTGTTCGAGATCGAGGAGACGTCGATGGGTACCTACGTGGTACGAGGGTTCTGGAGCGATGTTCTTCGGATCGAGCGACAAGGTCACGATGTGGACGCCCTGCTAGGTCGGTGCCGGTCCGAAGCCGAGCTCGGATCGGGGCGAGGCGAGGCGACCGGATCGTCGCCGGATCCGCAATGAGCCCGTGGTGAGATGGCCCACTGTGAGGTGGGATAGATGGCGAAACCCGGAGGTGGGTCAGGCGATCGGGCTGAAGTGCGAAGTCGTGGCCGAGCGTGGAGAGCTGGGCGACGAGCCGCTACCGGCGAGCCTGAGACTTCGGAGGATGCTGATCGTGTCGATGGACGACCTCAAACGTTTCCTCCGTCTCGTCGAGGAGTACGAGTCCGATGCCGATCTCGTTGGCCCTCGAGAGAGGAGCGCCTCATCGAGGCCGCGGAGGAGCGGCTCGACCTGTCGTTCCCTCCGACGTACCGTCTCTTCTCCTCGAGCTGGGCACTTCGGAGGTCGGCGATGTCGAGCTCGCACCGTGAAGGGTGGGATCACCTCGTGCAGCTCGTGACGAGAGTCATGGCTGGCAACTTCGAGGACGAGGCCGAGGGGGATCGCGCGATCGCCGAATTCACGTCCAGCGTTCCGCACCCCCGGGCTACGGACCTCATCTTCCACTGGTCGGCCGATTTCGATGAAGAGCCCACTCCGGAGGAGGTTGTGGACCGAGCGCTCACGTATCGAGCCATGGAGTCGTGACTCGAGCCCGTGCTGAGAGCAGTGAGGTTGACGTCAAACGCCTAACGCTCCCGCCGGCGATCCGCTGGGCAGCATCGCACGGTCCCCGGCTCCTCCGGGCAGGGCGTCGGTGCCGCGTGCTTCACCGCGTTCGGGCAACGGTCGACGACCGGACAGCCGTCACGGTGCGGGTTCGCCGGCAAGCAGCACGACCCGTCCGGACTCGTCTACCTGCGGGCACGGATGCTGGACCCGGCGATCGGCCGGCTGCTCTCGGCCGACCCCGTCCAACCCCACGCTCCAGGCACGCGGTCACCCGCCACGTGGCACCATGGTCCCATGAACGCTGCCACCCCCACCACCGACGAAGCGCTGGCCACCGTCGCAACACTGCTCCGCGCTGCCGGGGGCCGGTTCGCGTTCCTCCACGGCAGCCGGGTCACCGGCGAGAGTCGTGTGGACTCAGACGTGGACGTCGCCGTCTGGTTCGGCGGACCCGGCGACGACCTGGCGCTGCGCAGTCAGCTCCCACCGAGGGTCGACCTGCTCGTGCTCGACGACGCGCCGCTCGAATTGGCGGGCCGGGTGGCGCTGCACGGGCGGCTGTTGTTCGAGTCGGACCCCGCGGAGCGCATCGCGTGGCAGGCCACAACCCGGAAGATCTACCTGGACGAGCAACCCCGCATCGAACGCGCACGCACCGATTTCGCCGCGGCCCAGCGCGATGGTTGATGCCGAACGTCTGGCTCGGCTGCTACGTCGGACCACCGACGATCTCGCTCGTCTACGGCCCTGGGCAGGGGAGCGCTCGGCGGCGCTCCTCGCCGACGAGGTGTCGCTCGACCACGTCAAGTACCGGTTCGTGACGGCCATCGAAGCCGTCATCGATGCCGCTCATCACGTCGCTGCGGCCCAAGGTTTTCGAACCCCCGCAACCAATGCGGACGCCGTGCGCGAGCTCGCCCGACACGAGGTGCTGGCCGCAGATCTCGCCGACGAGGTGGCGCGAGCCGTCGGCTTCCGCAACGTTCTCGTGCACCGGTACGCGGACATCGTCGACGAGAAGGTCATCGAGCAACTCGGTCACCTCGATGCACTGGAGCACTTCGTCCAGACGCTCAGCGCCAAGTACCTGTAGGTGTCGCGACCGCCGGGAGGTCGCCGGCTGACGCGCATCGCCGCGGTGGCAGCCCGATTCGGCCTGGTAGGACCGCTTGTCGACCAACGAGACTCCTCCTCGGCGTCGCCAGCGGCGTTGCGGCGGTCAGCGCACTGGTCCGCCGAACGCGGCCGCGAGCCCCCGGTCGTAGGTCCACAGCTCGGTGACCTCTCGGCTGGCGCAGACGGCGAGGTGCAGCAGGTCCCGTGCGCCGAGCGCCGGGTGGCGGTCGGCGTAGAGCCGGGCGGTCTGGACGTCCTCGGCGGTGACGGGCCACACGACCGCGAGGTCGAGCAGCAGCCGGAGCGCGGCGTCGAGGTCGTCGAGGCGGCCGACGGGTAGGTAGGCGTGCAGCAGTTCCTGCAGGACCTCGGCCGAGGTGGCGAGCGACCCGGGGGGCAGCGAGCGCAGCCGGGCGCGGACCTCGTCGCGGTGGGGGTGCGGGCGCCCGACGGCGTACATCGCGACGTTGGTGTCGACGAAGATCACGTTCGCGGCTCACGCGTCATCGGGGAGACCTCGGCGCTGTGAGCGCTCGATGCGGGCGCGATGGACCTCCCAATCGTCCTCGCGGACGGCGTCGCCGTGCCGGGCATCGATCTGCGCGAAGAAGCCGTCGAGGTCCTCGGGGGTGCGCAGCCGTGACTGCTGGGCCTGCTGGAGGCGTTGTCTGCCGGCCTCGCGCAGCCAATCGCTCAGCGAGCGACCCTCCCGACGAGCCTGAGCGCGGAACGCCTCCCGTTCGGCGTCATCGGTGAGCACCTGGATACGCGCCATGTGCAGCAACGTAACACAACCTCACGGTTCATGCGCCTTCGCGATCCGAGCGGGTCGCATCACGACATCAGTCAGGGTGATGCTACGATGCGGACATGAGGACGACCGTGACGCTCGAGCCCGACGTGGAGCAGCTCGTGCGGCGTCGGATGCGCGAGCGCGGTGTGTCGTTCAAGCAGGCGATCAACGACCTCGTCCGTGGCGGGGCGGGGGTCGAGAGCGAACGACGGCCGTTCCGCACCGAGACCGCCTCGCTCGGCACCTCGACGGTGAACCTGGACCGAGCGTTGCAGGTGGTCGCCGACCTCGAGGACGACGAACTGATCAGACGCCTTCGGGCCGGCTCGTGAAGCTGGTCGACGCCAACGTCCTGCTGTACGCCGTCAACACCGACGCAGAGCGCCATGAACCGTCACGTCGGTGGCTCGATCGGGCGCTCTCTGGCGACGACACGGTCGCCTTCGCCTGGATCGCGTTGCTCGCGTTCGTGCGACTGGTGACCAAAGCCGGGCTGTTCCCCCAGCCTCTGACGGTCGATCAGGCGATGGATCGGGTCCATGCGTGGCTCGCGGCCAGTCCGGCGGTGGTCGTGGAGCCGACCGCCGATCATCCGGCGACGCTGCGACGCCTCCTGCAGGATGTCGGGGTCGGCGGCAACCTCGTCAACGACGCGCACCTCGCTGCTCTCGCCCTCGAGCACCGGTGCGTCGTCGTGTCGTGGGACCACGACTTCTCCCGCTTCCCCGACGTCCGCTGGCAGCAACCGGAGTGAGGGCATCGGGGGCGGAGCTGTCCCGAGGGAGGCCACGACCGCCACCCCACACCACGCAGCGTCAGGTGTTTCGCTGCCGCGACCGTGCGGTCGACCGCTCGGAGGACGAGTTCAGCGAGGCTGCTGCCCCGCTGCCGCGACTCTTCCAGCAGCCGGGCGTCCTGCTCGTCGGTGTGGGTGATCTGGGCGCGGTGGCTCATGATGGACGGCTGCATCACCGTCGTGGCTGCGAGCTGGTCGTCGATGGAGCTGGCAGACTCCTCCAGCGCTCGTCGCAGCGCCTGCCCTTCGCTCTGCCCCGTCTCCCGAGGTCGCCCGCTGATGCGAGTCGCAGCTGCGCAAGCCCACCCGGCCTGGCTCGATCCCGGCGCCGGCACCAAGCTGGTCGTCGACTGGTCGACGCGTGCCGCCGACGAAGGGGTGGAGCTGCTCGCCTTCGGGGAAACGTTCCTGTCCGGCTACCCGGCGTGGGTCTCGTCGACCGGCGGCGCCCGCTTCGAGGATGCCAAGCAGAAGCGGGCGTACGCGGCCTACCTCGACGCGGCCGTGACGCTCGACGGACCGGAGCTCGCCACCATCCGCGAGGCTGTCGGCGACCTCGGGGTGTTCACCTACCTCGGCGTCACCGAGCGGGGGAGCGGCGACGCCCGCGGGACGGTGTTCGCGACGCTGGTCGCGATCGATCCTGCCGCTGGGATCGTCTCCGCGCACCGCAAGCTGCGCCCGACCTACGAGGAGCGGCTGGTGTGGGGGTCGGGCGACGGGCACGGCCTACGGGTGCACACGTTGCCCTCCGGCTGGCGCGTCGGGGGGCTGAACTGCTGGGAGAACTGGATGCCGCTGGCTCGCACCGCGCTGTACGCCGGGGGAGAGGACCTGCACGTCTCGGTGTGGC
>SLMP01000017.1 GCA_007133465.1 Nitriliruptoraceae bacterium
ACGCGGGCGACGCGGGTGACGCGGGCGACGCGGGCGACGCGGGCGACGCGGGCGACGCGGGCGACGCGGGCGACGCGGGGCCGTCGACGAGGCTGGTCGCCGCAGCGGCGCGGTCGACGGGTGCGGTCGGCGGCTCGGCGCGGTGGAGCAGCACGACGACCCGCGCGATCACCAACGTGGTGCCGATGGCGGCCAGCGTCGTTGCCAGCGTGAGACGACCATCCCATGGTGGCTGCAGGGCACCGACGGGCGCCTTCGTCGCGGCCTTGGCCAGCGCCCCGCTGGTCAGCGGCGCGCCGGCGAGCGCGGCGCCGGCGACCACCGTGCCCGCGACCGCGAGCTGTCGGCCCCGCCGGTCCGCGGTCCGTGCATGCACCCCGACGCCGAGGAAGAGCGCCCCCTTCGCCAGCCCGTGGTGGAACGCGTAGGTCGCCACGGCCGCGACGGCGGCGGGTGCGGCCGCCGGCACCAGCAGCCCGACGCCGACGATGGTGGCGATCAGCCCCATCTGGCTCACGCTCGAGTAGGCGAGCACGACCTTCGGCCGGTCCTGCACGATGCCGAACGCCGCGCCGAGGAACGCGGACACCAACCCGGCGACGATCAGCGCCGTGCCGAGCACCGTCAGTGGCGCGACGCC
The DNA here is from genome assembly GCA_007133465.1 of Nitriliruptoraceae bacterium. Lineage (GTDB taxonomy): Bacteria > Actinomycetota > Nitriliruptoria > Nitriliruptorales > Nitriliruptoraceae > SLMP01. The sequence goes on from SLMP01000017.1 coordinate 641, forward strand.
GAGCGGGGACAGACGCAGCCAGCCGACCAGGCCGGCCTTGATCAGCGCGCCGCTGAGCACCGCGCTGGCAGCGACGGGGGCCGCCGGGTGTGCGAGCGGCAGCCAGACGTGCAGCGGGATGATCCCGGCCTTGACGGCGAACCCGGCGAGGAGCAGTCCGCCGATCGCGGTGCCCGGGGCGGTGCCGTGCACCGTGCCGTCCGCCGCGGCGACGAGGGCCGGCGCGAGCGCCGCCAGCGCCGTCTCGCCGGTCCGCCCGACGGCGAGGACCAACCCGCCGAGCAGCAGCGCCTCGCCGATGACCGCGAGGACGATGTAGACGCGGCCGGCCCGTCGGACCTCCGGGGTCCGGTCGTGCACGATCAGCCCGTAGGCGGCGAAGGTCATCGCGGCGTAGCAGGTGTAGAACGTGACGACGTCGGCGGCCAGCACGAGGCCGACGTTGCCCGCGAGCGTGACCAGCCACAGCGCCGCGAAGCCGCCGTGGCGTGCGGTCAGCGGTCGGGCGGCGACGCCGGCGGCGAGCCAGACCATCGCCGTCAGCGCCAGCAGCACTCGGCCGACCGGGTCGAGGGCGAGGCGGACGTCGAGCAGGATGCAGGTGAGGTCGGGGGCGGGTCCGGGGGAACCGGCGAACGCGAGCACCAACGCCGGGACGGCCGCGGCGGCGGGCACCCAGGATCGCCCCCGCGCGACGAGCAGCGCGAGCGGCGCCGCCAGCAGCGGCAGCAGGACGGGGGCGAGCCAGGCCAGTGCGCTCATGGGCCGCGGCCGAGCAGCTCGACGGCGATGTCGTGCGCCCACGAGATCGGGCTGAGCGGGACGCCGGCGAGCACGCCGAGGACGACGACGCTCGCGGCGGTGGTCACCGGCGGGAGGAGCAGCCACGGGTCGCTCTCCAACCGCACCTTCGGGAACCGCAGCGGACCGAGCCGCAGCGGACCGAGGGTGTGACGAGCCACCTCGGGGCCAGGGCGACGGTCTCCGTCGGAGGGCTGGCCGGTGCCCGTGGTCGCCGCGACGTCCACGCGCGTCGAGCCCGCTGGGGCGGGGGCCGGCGCCGGCGCGGGCGCGGGCAGCCAGGCGCGGGCCACGACCGGCAGGAAGTAGGCGGCGTTCAACGCGGAGCTCAGCAGCAGGACGGCGACGACCCAGGGGCGGCCGGCCTCGACGGCGCCGACGCCGAGGTACCACTTGGTGACGAACCCGACGGTCGGCGGGATCCCCACCATCCCGAGCGCCGCGATCGTGAACGCCGTCATCGTCACCGGGAACCGGCGCCCGATGCCGTCGAGCTGGCGGATGCGGGTCACGCCGGCCGTCCGGGCGAGGATCCCGGCGCAGTAGAACAGCGTGACCTTCATCACGCCCTGGTGGACCAGGTGGGCGAGCCCTCCGGCGACGCTGGTCAGGCCGATCACCCCGACGCCGAGCACGATGTACGACAGCTGGCTGACCGTCGAGTAGGCGAGGCGGCGCTTGAGATCGTCCTGGTTGAGCGCCAGCAACGACCCGTAGACGATCGTCACGGCGGCGACGACCGTCAGCGGGGTGAGGACCCCGAGTGCGGCTGCGAGCTCCGCGCCGTAGAGGTCGTGGACCACCCGCACGATCCCGAACACCCCGGCCTTCACGACCGCGACGGCGTGCAGCAACGCGCTGACCGGTGCGGGCGCAACCATCGCCTGCGGCAGCCAGCCGTGCAGCGGCACCAGCGCGGCCTTGACGCCGAGGCCGGCGATCAGCAACACGAAGATCGCGGTCAGCGCGGGGCGCTGCTCGGGGAGCAGGGCGGCGAGCACCTCGGTCTGCCCGAACGCGACCGTCCCCGCGAGCTGCTGCAGCCACACGGCGCCGATCAGCAGCACCGCCCCGCCGGACACGGTGTAGAACAGGTAGGTGCGGCCGGCGGCCCGGGCGCGGTCGTCGCCCTGGTGGACCACCAGCGGGTAGGTGGTGACGGTCAGCAGCTCGTAGAACACGAGGAACGTGAGGAGGTTGCCGGCGAGGGCGATCCCGACGGTGGCGGCGACGCAGAGGCTGAAGAAGCCGAAGAAGCGGGCGCGGTGGCCGTCGTCGGCGAGGTAGCCGATCGCGTAGACGGTGGTGGTCAGCCACAGCAGCGCGGAGAGGAACACGAACAGCAGCGGCACCGGGTCGGCTCGGAGCACGAGGTCGACACCGGGCAGGAAGCTCGCACGCCACTCGTAGGTCCGCCCGCCGAACACCCCGACGACCAGCACCAGCACCAGCACGACCTTCGCGACCGCGCCGGCCAGGGTGATCGCTCGGCGCGGCCCCTCGGCCGCTTCGGGGAGCAGGAAGATGATCACCGCCGGCACCAGCGAGGTGGCGAGCAGCAGCAGCGGCAGGGTGGCGCGCATCACCCACCCACCACCGGCGCGCCGACCAGCAGCAGGTCCAGCAGCGGCTGGGGCCGCACCCCGACCAGCAGCGTGACGCCGGCGAGCGCCAGGGCGACGACGTCACGAGCGTCGCGCTGCGCCATGACCTCGCCCTCCGGCGGCGGGGCGAACGCGGGTCGGACGAACCGCATCAGGTAGCCGACCGTCAGCAGCGTGCCGCCCACCAGCACCGCGACCCACCACCACTGACCGGACGCGACGCTCGCGAGCAGCAGGTACCACTTCGCGACGAACCCGCCGGTCGGCGGCAGCCCGACGAGGCTGAGCCCCGCGACCCCGAACGCCATCACCGCGACCGGTCGGCGCGCCACGCTGCCCCGGAGCTGGTCGAGCACGGGCCAGCTCGGTTCACCGGCCGGGGCGGTCCTGGGGGTCCCCGCAAGCCGCTCGCGACCGGGAGGGGTGCCGGCAGGTCGCTCGCGGCGGTGAGGGGCGCCCACCTGGACCGTCGGAGCCTTCGCCCGGCGGGCACTGTCGACGATGACGGCCGCGGCGAGCAGCATCGCCGCCTTCGCCACCGCGTGGGTCACGGCGAGGACCACCCCGCCGGTCCAGCCGTCCACCTCGCCGGCGTGGACGAGCGGCGGGAGCAGGAACACGATGCCGAGCTGCGCGACCGTCGAGAAGGCGATCAACCGCTTGAGCCCGCTGGCTCGCAGCGCACTCACCGACCCCCAGACGATCGCCACGGCGCCGAGGGCGCCGAGCAGCTGCGCGGCCGCCGGGGTGAGCGCCTCCGGCGCGCCGAGGAACCACAGGCGCAGCACGACCGCGAGCGCCCCCTTGACCATCACGCCGGACAGGACCGGGCTCACCGCGCTCGGTGCGAACGTGTGGGCGGCGGGCAGCCAGAAGTGCAGCGGGGCGAGCGGCACCTTGACGAGCAGCCCGGCGGTCACGACGGCGAGCCCGACCGTGCCGACGGGGTCACCGGCCAGGGCGGTGCCGAGCCCTTCGTAGGTGACCGTCCCCGCCGCGGACCACACCAGCGCGATGCCGAGCAGCATCGTCGTCGACGCCGCCAGCTCCGCGTAGAAGTAGCGGGTGCCGGCGAGCAGGCTGGCACGGTCCCCTCGCAACGTGACGAGCAGCGCCCCGCACAGGGCGACGAGTTCCAGCATCAGGTACGTCGTCAGCAGGTCGCCGGCGAGGAAGAGCGCCGTCAGGCCGGCCCACAGCACGAACAGCAGCGGCCAGTAGGCGGCGTGACGCCGCTCGGGCACCCGGAGGTCCTCGGCGACGGCGAAGAGGGCGACGGCCGCGACGACCACGGCGGCCATGACCAGCAGCGCCACGGTCAGACCGTCGGCGACCAGCGCGATCTCCACCCCGGCCGGGCCCGGCAGGACGAGACGGACGGCCTCCCCGATCGCCAGCACCTCCCGTGCCAGCGCGAGGGTCGCCACGGCGACCAGCACCGCGACGGACCCTCCCGCTGCGGCGCGGTGCCGTCCAGGCAGCGCCAGCGTCAGCCCCGCCCCCGCCAGGGGGGCGAGCAGCAGCGACACCAGCCCGACGCTCACCGCGGATCGTCGTCGAGGGTCGCGGCACCAGGGCGCGTGACGTGATCGAGCCGGCGGGCCAGCCCCGCGGCGACCAGGACCAGCGGCACCAGCGTGAGCGCCACCGTGACCGCGGCCGGCCAGGCCGGCCGTGCCGAGCTCGCCGCGACCGTGATCACCGCCCCGACCGCGGCGACCGCGAACCCGGGGACCCGTCGGTCGACCCGGGTCCCCGCGAACGTCAGGACGAGCCCGACGAGGAACACCACCACCCCGAGCCAGAGCCCCACCGCGATGCCGCTTCCTCCGGTCGACGCCGTGGGTCGAGCCTAGGTTGGCGCGGGCGTGCCGCCGGGGTCGACGAGCGCCGACCCCGGTGCCGGGACCGGGTCACGGTGGGATTCGGTCGGGGTGAGCAGGATCAGCGGCGGCCGATGCCCGAACGCGCCGCCGCCTCGGTCGACGCGGAGGAATCCGCCGGGACGAGGTAGCCCGCCCGGCGGTTGTCGTTGTTCACCCGTGCCACCTGGGAGGTGTAGCGGCCGGGGTTGCGGTACAGGGCCCGCAGCTGCGCGTCGGTGAACGGCTCGTGGACGCCGAACAGGGTGCAGAAGGTGCCGCCGCCGTTGCCGGTGCCGTTGTACGCGGTCGCCACGGCGTGCTCGGACAGCTGGATGCCGCCCTGCGCGTTGCCGTACGCGTCACGGACGATCGCGCCGTCCTCGAAGGCGATGCGTGGGGCGATCGGCGGAGGCGTGCCGTCCTGGACCCACCGGACCATGGCATCCCAGGCGGCGTGGTAGGTGTAGCGCTTGGGGATGCGGCTGGGCCCGGGGCGGTTGCACGTCGGTTCGGACTGCAGGATCACCCCCTGCTCGACGAACGCCTGGATCGGCTCGGTGAAGCCGGCGTCGGCGTGGGAGGACCCGGCGACCTCCCAGTGGCGGTAGTTGTCGGCGTCGGCGGGTGCGTAGGTCGCGGCGACGTCGACCTCGGAGAGCAGCCGGAGCACCGGCACGTCGAGGTCGGTCCGCAGCCCCGTGCGGGACTCACCGAGGAAGAACGTGTCGACCACCGGCTCGGCCTGCAGCGGGTGGATCGCGTTGTGGTAGGCGGTCAGGCGCCCGGCCGACTGCGAGGTGCCGAGCGCGATGACGGTCTCCGGCACCAGCTCGCCGAGCGGCGCCGGCCCGGCGGGGTCCGGGCTGCGCAGCGCCTGCGCGGCGTGCGCGAAGATGTCGAACGACAGGTTGTCGCTCGGGATGTTGAGGTCGCCGCCCTGGGTGCCGTAGCGCAGCGGGCTCCAGGTCCGCAGGCCGTTGCAGAAGATCCAGGTCGCCTCGAGCGACGGCACGCACGCCGGGATGAACGGGTGCACCCCGGCACGCTGGGCGGAGACGCCCACCCACGCGTAGCCCTCGCGCAGGATGTGCTCGTTGGACTCGAGCCAGTAGTGGTCGACGTCGTACTGGGCCGTGACGTTCTGCCACTCGAGCAGCACGGTGCCGTTGAAGCGGGCCGGCGAGGTCGGCCGCCGGACCACGATGCGGGTCTTGTAGGCGCCGTTGCAGTCGGTGACCGACCCGGTCGTCCCTCCGGCCGTCGCGTAGGTGCACGCGCCGTCGCCAGCTCCCGCCGCCGACGGGGCCTTCGAGACGAAGTACTCCTCCTCGACGTACCCGCGCGACGCGAGGTCGACGGGTGTGGCGAGGAACGGGTAGTCGCGCGGCTGCCCGGGCGGCTCGACCGTCGCCGGGATCGGCCCTTCGACGACGGGCGCCGGGACGACGAGCGTGCCCTCGGCGGCGTCAGCGGCCGGCGAGGGACCCGCGAGGGTCAGCAGCAGCGCGGCGGCCAGCACCGCCACCACCGCCCGGCGCAGGGTCGTCGCTCGCAGTGCCTGGACGGTCATGGCTCGGTCCTCCCGATCGTACGCGCCGACGACGACGGCGCCGCTCCACCACGCCGTCGCGGTCCGATGCGACGACGCACCGCTGGTCCCACCGCGGCGACGGAACGCTAACCGCCTGACCGTTCCGCGACAAGGGGTGATGCCCCGGGGTGCCCGCGCAACGCGGTGGCGCGCCCGCCCGGCGGTCGACAGGCGGCACGGTCAGCGTGCGACCAGCGGCCCGGTCAGCTACGGGTCAGCCGCCGAGCAGCCGACCGAACGCCCGCGCGATCGGGCCGGGCTGCGGGGGCTCGTAGCCCTCTGGCAGGAGCTCCGCCGCCTCCTCGGCGACCAGCCGCAGCAGCTCGGACGCCGACGGGTTGACGAAGGCGTGGTCCCCGACCCGCACCGTCGGGACGGTCTCGCTGCCTCCCGCGACGGAGCGCACGTAGGCCGCCCCGTCCTCGTCCTCCCAGATGTCGACGCGGTCGAAGGTCAGCCCGGCGCGGTCCAGCTGATGCAGCAGCGAGGAGCAGAACCCGCAGCCCGGTCGCCAGTACACCACGACCGTCACGACGACTGCCCGTCCCCGGTCAACCGGTCGACGAAGCCCGCCATCCGGTCGAGCGACCCCTGTTCGAGGTCGGGCCGCTGCCGTCGGATCGCGTCGATGACCCGCTGGACGGTCGCGGCCTCGATGTGGCAGCGTTCGCAGTGTTCGAGGTGACCGGCGACCGCGTCGGTGTCGGACGGTGCGAGCTCCCCGTCGAGGTAGGCCTGGAGGACCGCAGCGACCTGCCCGCAGTCGGGATCGGGAGGCAAGGGGGTCGGCCGGGCACGTCGGAGCCTCATCGGTGGACCTCCGTGATGCCGTTCGCTTCGAGCCCTGCCCGGACCTTCCGTCGCGCACGGTGCAGGCGACTCATCACCGTACCCACCGGCACGCCGAGCAGGTCCGCCGCCTCCTGGTACGTCAGCCCGTCGAGGTCGACCAGCGCGATCACCGCCCGGTGGTTCGCGGACAAGGCCGCGAGCGACTCGCGTACCGCCGGGTCGAACTGCTCGGCGAGCGCCCGTTCCGCGACGCCGTCCGTGCGGCCGTCCTGGCCGGGCGCCGGTAGCCGTTGGGCGACCTCGTCCTCGAGCAGGTCCGGCCGGCGCTTGCGGAGCAGGTTGATGTGGGTGTTGCGCAGGATCGTCAGCAGCCACGCCCGCGGGTAGCGCCCGTCGAACCGGTCGAAGCCCCGGTAGGCACGCACGAGGGTGTCCTGGACGAGGTCCTCGGCGTCGACGGGGTCGCGGGTCAGGCGCCGCGCGACGCGCAACAGAACGTCGAGCTCCGGCAGCACCTGATCCCGGAACCGGGCGTCGGGGTCGGAGCGGTCGCCAGCGGTCATGGTCGGCAGGGTAGGGCGCGAGCCGTTCCCGGGAGGCGGTCCATGGGAGGTCATGCCGGAGGAACACGGCGCATGCGCGACCGCTTCCCCCCTCCCCGATGCAGTCGGCGGAAGCACGTGCGGTCGCGCCGGGTTGCCCTGGCACCGGATCGCCCGGGACGCGACCCACCGCCTCGGGGCGTGCCACCCCCACCCGGTACCGACGCCCCGAGCCACCACGACCGGAGATCGACCCGCGTGAGCCCGACCCGCAACCGCCTGTCCGCGATGTTCCTCGGCCTCGGCCTCGTGCTGGCCGCCTGTTCCGGCAGCCCAGCACGTGAGGCCGCTGGCCCGTCGGTCCCCGACCGCACGTTCACCTCGTTCGACGGCGAGGACGTGTCCCTGCGCGACCACGAGGGCGTGCCGATGGTGGTGAACTTCTTCGCCTCCTGGTGCCCGCCGTGCGTCGCGGAGCTGCCCGAGTTCGAACGGGTCCACCAGGCGGTGCGGGACGAGGTCCGCTTCGTCGGCCTGAACACCCAGGACACCGAAGCGGCCGCCCGCGAGCTCGTCACGCGCACCGGCGTGACCTACCACCTCGGCTTCGATCCGGACGGTGCGCTCTTCCGCGACTTCGGGGTGGTGGCGATGCCGAGCACCTTCTTCGTCACCGCCGACGGTGCCGTGGTCCACCGGCACGCCGGCATCCTCACCGAGGGGCAACTGCGGGACCTGATCGACGAGCACCTGGTCGGTTGATGGAGCTCCCCTTCACGCTCGCCTTCACCGCCGGGCTCGTGGCCACCATCAACCCGTGCGGCTTCGCGATGCTGCCCGCGTACCTGTCGTACTTCCTGGGTCTCGACGAGGGCCCCGACGGTGCCGCCGCCGGGCTCATCGGCCGCGGGCTCGTCGTCGGCGCCGTCGTCTCGGCGGGGTTCCTGACCGTGTTCGGGCTCGCCGGCGTGCTGCTCACCGCGGGGGTCCGGGCCGCGGTCGAGGTCCTGCCCTGGGCCGCGATGGCCGTCGGGATCGGCGTCGCCGTCCTCGGCGTCGCGCTGCTCCGCGGCCACGAGCTGCGGGTCACCCTGCCGACGGTCGGTGGCGCGCCTCGGGGACGTGGCCTGCGGGGCGTCTACCTGTTCGGCGTGTCCTACGCGGTCGCCTCGCTGTCGTGCACCCTGCCGGTCTTCCTCGTCGTGGTGGCCGGCACGATCCCGCAGCTCGGTTTCCTCGCCGGGGTCGCCACGTTCCTGGTCTACGGGCTCGGGATGTCGACCCTGCTGCTCCTCGTCACCCTGGCCGTCGCGACCGGCAAGCGGGCGTTCCTCGGACGGCTGCGTCGCAGCTCGCAGCACGTCAACCGCATCGCGGGCGGGGTCCTGATCGTCGCCGGCGCCTACATCGTCGTCTTCTGGATCGCGACCGTGGCGGGTGACGGGACCTCGCAGCTAGCGGCGGTGACGGCGGTCGAGCGGCTGTCGTCACGGGTGACGAACGGGGTCACGCGGTGGTCGACGGTGCTCGGCCTCGCCGGTGCCGCGGTCGCGATGGGCGCCGTCGTCGCCCGGCTCCAGGCGCGGCACGCCGCGGTGCTGCGCCAACAGGCTCACGACCGGCACCGGCCCTGACGGACCGGCTGCGCCGAAGCTCAGCGCAACAGCAACCGCTCGCGCTCCACGAGAGGTCGACCGCGCCGCGGCCTGGTAGCAACGGGTGGAAGCGAGGAGCTCGGCGCCGGGTTCCCTCAGGCCGAGGGCCCCGGGTCCCGAGGACGCCGGCGACCCCGAACCCCCGCCCCAAGGAGCCCGCTCGTGCGCCGGACCCTGCTGCTCGCCCTGTTCGCGGTGACCGCCTCCGCCTGCTCCGCCCTCGGTGGCGACGACGCGTCGACCGCGACGACGACCGAGGACGTCGCCGGTGCCGACCAGCCCGACGCCGCGACCGCGGCCTCCCTCGCCGGGGCGGGCCCGCGCGATCCGATGCGGGCCACCTCCGAGGGCTGCGCGGAGGGGGAGTTCCACTGGTCGCAGCCCGAATGCCAGCCGGCCCACTCGATCGACCTGGAGGCGATCATCTCCGGCGGCCCGCCCCCGGACGGGATCCCACCGATCGACGACCCGGTCTACGAGACGGTCGAGGATGCCGCGTCCTGGCTCGACGACGCGAGCCCGGTCATGGTCGTCGAGGTCGCCGGTGACGTCCGCGCCTACCCGCTCGCGATCCTGACCTGGCACGAGATCGTCAACGACGTGGTCGGGGGCGTGCCGGTCGTGGTGACCTACTGCCCGCTGTGCAACTCGGCGCTGGTCTTCGAGCGTACGGTGGTGGGGCCCGACGGCGAGGAGCTGCTCGACTTCGGGACCTCGGGGCGGCTGTACCGGTCCAACCTGGTGATGTACGACCGGCAGCACCGCAACCTGTGGACCCAGTTCGAGGGCGAGGGGGTCGTCGGGGAGCGCTTCCTCGGCACGCAGCTCACGCGGCTGCCTGCGTGGCTGTTCGGATTCGGCGAACTCCGCGAGCTGCACCCGGACGCGCAGGTGCTGTCCCGTGAGACCGGCTACGTGCGCGACTACGGCCGCAACCCGTACACGGGCTACGACCAGGTCGACAGCAACCCGTTCCTGTTCCGTGGGGAGCTCGACGATCGCCTCCCCCCGATGACGCGGCTGGTGGGGCTCGGTGGCGAGGAGGCGGTCGCGATCCTCGTCGACGACCTGGAACAGCAGCGGGTGGTGACGGTGGAGCTCGACGGTCGCGAGGTCGCCGTCGTGTGGGCACCCGGTCAGGCATCCGCTCTCGACACCGCGTCGATCGACGAAGGCCGTGACGTCGGCCAGACCGCCGCGTTCTTCACCGACCTCGACGGTGTCCCCGTCAGCCTCGCGCCGGCGGACGAGGACGGTCGGTACGTCGACACCGGCACGGGCTCGACCTTCGACCTGCGTGGCCGTGCGCTGGACGGGCCCCACGCCGGTGAGCAGCTCACCGCCATCCCCCACGACGACACCTTCTGGTTCGTGTGGGTGGCCTTCCGTCCGGACACCGTCGTGGCGGGCACCTGATCGTCGGGCTGCGCGGCTCGACGCACGCGTGGCTGTACGCGCGCTCGACGCACCTCGGCGCGGCGCGGCGCGCGCACGGCGCGCTGGGTGGAAGCGATCACCGCAGCGTCGGTTCCCCGCGTGTCGCCCACCCCGACCCTGGAGGTCGTTCATGCAAACCCTCGGACTCTCGCCGCTACGGCGGTTCGCACCCCTCGCGCCCGTGATCGCGCGGCTGCTCGTCGGTGTCGTGATGCTCGTCCACGGCTGGCAGAAGCTCGTGGACATGACCCCGGCCGGCTTCGGCGAGGGGATGCTGGCCGGGCTCGGCGTGCCGGCGCCGGTCGCCTTCGGCTGGGTCGTCACGCTGATCGAACTCGTCGGTGGGGCCCTGCTGATCGCGGGACTGTTCACCCGCGTGGCAGCGCTCCTCAACGCCGCGGTGCTCGTCGGCGCGCTGGTGCTCGTCAAGCTCGACATCGGCCTGATCGCCCCGATGGGTGCGGAGATGCCGGGAGCGGAACTCGAGTTCGGCCTGCTGGCGGGGCTGCTCGCGGTCGCGCTCCTCGGTCCGGGCAAGCCCTCGGTCGACCATGCCCTCGGCATCGAGGCCGGAGCGCCGACGCTTGCCGAGGACGGCGAACTCGTCACCACCTGAGTCGCGGGACCCGGTCCGCGAGGGATCGCACGCCACCCGGGCGGTGCTCCTACGGTTCGGGCACCGACCGCGCCGGGCCCCGACGCTGCGGCGTCGGGGCCCGACGACCGACACGACCCCGAACGGAGCCACCGATGGCCGAGCTGTCCGCCTTCGAGCAGGACCTGTGCGCCAACGCCCCTGCCGACTACGACGACCTCACCGCGCTGTACCTCAACTGCACGCTGAAGCCGTCGCCGGCGCTCTCCCACACGCAGGAACTCGCGGAGCGCTCGATCGCCATCATGCGCGCGAACGGCGTCACCGTCGACGTGATCCGGGCGGTCGACCACACGATCGCGACGGGGGTCTACCCGGACATGACCGAGCACGGTGCCGAGCGCGACGTCTGGCCGGCCCTGTTCGAGCGGGTCATGGCGGCCGACATCCTGGTGCTGCTCACGCCGATCTGGCTCGGGGAGAAGTCCTCGGTCGCCACCCAGGTGGTCGAGCGGCTCTACGGCAACTCGGGGGAGCTCAACGACCGGGACCAGTCCGCCTACTACGGCCGCACGGCGGGCTGCCTCGTCACCGGCAACGAGGACGGCGCCAAGCACTGCGCGATGAACCTGCTGTACTCCCTGGCGCACCTCGGTTACGTGATCCCGCCGCAGGCGGACGCCGCGTGGCTCGGCGGGGTCGGGCCCGGCCCGTCGTACGCCGACGAGGGCTCCGGCGGGCCCGAGAACGACTTCACCCGCCGCAACACCGCCTTCATGACCTGGAACCTGCTCCACACCGCCCGCTGGCTGAAGGACGCCGGCGGCTTCCCGGCGCACGGCAACCAGCGATCGTTGTGGGACGCCGGCTGCCGCTTCGACCACCCGAATCCCGACTACCGTTGACCCGTGCTCCCGGTCCCCGGGTCGCTCGCGGAACGGAGGTCCGTGACGTGGTGCGGCTCGTGGTCGTCGACGTGAACGAGACCCTCTTCTCGTTGGACCAGATCGTCTCCCGGATGGCGGAGGTCGGGCTCGCCGGCCGCTTCGACGCCTGGTTCGCCAGCGTGGTCCGCGACGGCGTCGCCGCCGCGGCCGCCGGGCGCTTCGCGCGCCTCGGCGACCTCGCCGGGTACCACCTCGAGGTCCTGCTGTCCGACGAGCGGGCCGAGGCCGCCCCGGTCGACCCCGAGGCGACCAGCCTGCGCTCGGTGTCCGTGCGCGAGGCCGTCGATCACGTCCTCGCCGGCTTCGAGCACCTCGTCCCCCACCCCGACGTCGCCGCGGGCCTCCGAGCCCTGCGGGCGGCCGGCATCCGCGCGGTCGCGCTGACCAACGGTGCAGCAGACCTGACCCGCCGCAATCTCGACCGTGCAGGCTTGGCACCCCTGATCCACGCGGTCCACGACGTCGCCGAGGTGGGGCGGTGGAAGCCCGCTCCCGAGCCGTACCGATCCGTACTCACCGCTCACGCGACCGAGGCTGCGGACGCGGCGATGATCGCCGTCCATCCATGGGACGTGCTCGGGGGCCAAGCCGTCGGGATGGTCGGAGCGTGGCTCGACCGTCGCGGTGCGCCCTACCCGGCCGCGTACGGCGCGCCGGACGTCAGCGGAGCCGACCTGCCGACCCTCGTCGATCGCCTCATCGGACGTCGGTAGTCGGCGCGTGCCCGTGGCACCTCGACGTCCGGTCCGGTCGGACGGGAGTGTGCCCCACCTCGGATCTGATGCAGGAGACGTTCGTGCGGGCGACCCGCGCACTCGGTGGCTACCAGGGCGGGAGCCCACGCGCATGGTTGCTGGCGATCGCCCGCACCACCTTCCTCGACGCCACCCGGAAGCGCGTGACGACGCCGGTCGACGTCGTCCCCGACGTCGGGCGGTCCGACGAGGACGTCGCGCAGACGATCGGTCGCAGCCTCGGCGCGACCACGGTCCTGATCCACCGGGCGCGCGCCGCGTTCCGCGAGGCCTACGCGAAGGAGGGCGGCGATGTCTGACACGCCCCGCAACGACGACGACCATGGCGTCCCCGGGCGCCCCGAGGACCACCCGTCCGTCGAGCGCCTGCGCGCCCACCTCGACGGCACGCTCGGTCCCGAGCAGGACCACGAGGTGGCGGAGCACCTCGCCGCCTGCGAGACCTGCACGGCCCGGCTGGACGCCTGCGAGGCGCCACCCGTACTGCCTCCGCCGTCGCTGCGGGATCGAGCGACGTGCCGGCGTGGGACGAGCGGCGCATGCGGCGCTCCGTCCGACGCACGCTGCTGCGCACCGCGTGGAACGCCGCGCTGCTGCTCATCGCCGTCGCGATCACGCTGCAGCTGCTCGGGTGGTTCGTCCTCCAGCCGCTGCTCGTCGCTCGCGGGGATCGGCTCGCCACCACCATCATCGCCACGATGGACGTCCCGATCATGACCACCCCGGGGGGCGGAACTGACAGAGATCCGGTCGCACCCGGGCATCCTGCGGCGCACCACCGAGGCGAGCTTCGATCGGTTCGTCGGCTCCCGATCGACGCATCTGGGATCGCTCACGACCCGGCTCGGACCGATCGGCACGTCGACCCCGTACACGTCGTGGCCGGCGCTGTCGTACGGTTCGCTGCACGGATCGGACGGTTCGCGCGTCGGTCCGGTCGACCAGTCCCCCGTGCCGTTCGAGCCCGACCGGCTGGCCGCTGGGACGGCCGTGACCGTCCAGGTGGCGTGGGACACACCCATCGCTCGGCCAGATGCGCAGGCCATCGCCGGGACGTCGGACGAGGTGGCGTTGCTCTGGGTCGGCTTCGAGGTGCCCGGTACGCCGCAGGTCCCCTTCGACGAATCCGACTCCCTCGCGCCGGTCGGGGCGGCGCTGGGGTACAGCGCCTGTGGCACGATCGCCCGCGTCCCGCTCGACTACCCGCGACTGGGCGGGTTCGGATCCAGCGGCGGGTTCCGCGACCGGGAGGTGGCCGGGAACGGGGTCGAGCACGCGCTGGACCAGCTGCGCCGGGCGACCACCAACCTGGCGGCCGCCGACTGGCCCGACGGACAGCGCAGTGACGCGGATCTGCCGGACCCGATGGCGACGGCCGACGCGATGCGCACCGGGGACCCGCAGGTGACGAGCCTGGTGGTGACCGGCCCGCTCGACGAGGTCGCAGCGGTCGTCGCCGCGGCCGACGCCGACCCCACCTCGCTGGCGGACGCCTACCTGTACGAGATCGACGTCGACCGCGGCGCGCCCGACCCCTGCGGGTGAGGGAGGGTGCCGTGAGCCTCCGGGACGGCGGGAGCCGTCGTCTAGCGTGCGCTGCGAGCGACCACCTGCGGACGGAGGCGGGGCACGTGAGCGAACCGTCGCGTCGGCTCGCCCGGCGGCTGACGACCGTCGACGCGGTCGTCATCGGGCTCGGCGCGATGATCGGCGCCGGCGTCTTCGCCGCACCGGGTCCCGCAGCCGCCGCAGCCGGCAGCTGGCTGCTCCTCGGGCTGGCGCTGGCGGCCGTGGTGGCGTACGCGAACGCGACGTCCTCGGCGCAGCTGGCGGCCCTCTACCCGGAGGCCGGCGGCACGTACGTCTACGCCCGCGAGCGGCTGGGTGACTACTGGGGCTTCCTCGCGGGGTGGAGCTTCGTGGTCGGCAAGACCGCGAGCCTCGCCGCCATGGCGCTGACGTTCGGGGCTTACCTGTCCGCGTCGCTCGCCCGGCCGCTGGGTGTCGGGGCGGTCGTCACGATGGCGACGGTCAACTACCTGGGGGTCGAGAAGACGGCCCGCCTGACCCGGGTCATCGTCGCGCTGGTGTTCGCCGCGTTGGCCGTGGTCGTCGCCGCAGCGTTGCTCGGTGGGGAGGCGAGCACCGCGAACCTCGTCGTCGAGCTCCCTGCGGGAGCGTGGGGGGTGCTGCAGGCCGGCGGGCTGCTGTTCTTCGCCTTCGCCGGCTACGCGCGGCTCGCGACCCTGGGCGAGGAGGTCAGGGACCCCACGACCACGATCCCGCGGGCCATCCCGATCGCGCTCGGCATCGTCGTCGTGGTGTACGTGGTCGTGCTGAGTTCCGTGCTGCTCGCCATCGGGCCGCAGCAGATGGCCGACTCCCCCGCCCCCCTCGCCGATGCCGTCGCGGCCGGCCGCTGGTCGGCGCTCACCCCGGTCGTGCGGGTGGGGGCAGCGATCGCCGCCGGCGGCGTGCTGCTGTCCCTGCTCGCCGGGATCAGCCGCACCGTCCTGTCGATGGCGCGGCGACGCGAGTTGCCCGGCTACCTCGATGCCGTCCATCCGAAGCACCGCACGCCGTACCGGGCGGAGGCCACCGCCGCCGTCGTGGTCAGCGCGGTCGTGCTGGTCGCGGACCTGCGTGGCGCGATCGGGTTCAGCTCCTTCGCGGTGCTGACCTACTACGCCCTGGCCAACGCCTCCGCGTGGCGGCTGGCCGACGCCGAGCGCCGGTGGCCGCGGTGGCTCGCCGGGCTCGGCGTCGGCCTGTGCCTGCTGCTCGCCGTCACCTTGCCGATGGTCGCCGTGGCCGGCGGGGTGGTCCTGCTCGCGAGCGGGTCGCTGGTCTGGATCGTGACGCGGCGTCGCCGGCAGGATCGCAGCTGACGGATCGCGTCGCGCGGTCCCGCCCGACGGATCCCGCCGGCCGACAGGTCATGCTGCAGGGAGCCGGGCGAGCACCGACACGCTCTTGACGCCGTACGTCTCGCTGGCGCCGCGAGCCTGGTCCGAGAGGAACTCGTACGGGTTGGACTTGGTGAGCTCCACGCGCAGGCCGGCGCGTCCCATCGCCTCCTGGTAGGAGCGCTGCTCGGGCGCACCCCCGATGCACGACGCCCACAGATCGACGTTCGACACGATGGCGTCGGTCAGCGGGTGCTCGGTGACGATGTCGGCGATCGCCAGCCGGCCGCCGGGACGCAGGACCCGTGCGGCCTCCGCGAAGACCGCGTCCTTGTCGGGAGCGAGGTTGATCACCCCGTTGGAGATGACCGCGTCGAAGCTCGCGTCCTGGAACGGCAGCTGCTCGATGCGCCCCTCCTGGAAGACGGCGTTCGCGACCCCGCGCTCGTCCCCCAGGCTCTTCGCCTTCGCGAGCTGCGCGACGGTCATGTCGATGCCGACGACGCGACCCTCGGCGCCGACCTGGTGCGCCGCGAAGAAGGCGTCCATGCCGGACCCGGATCCCAGGTCGAGCACTTGCTCCCCCGGTTCGAGCCCGGCGAGATCGAAGAAGTAGCCGACGCCGGCGAACGACTCGATGGCGCCGCCGGGGATCTCGTCGAGGACCTCGGACGGGTAGCCCAACCGCTCGGCGAGCGCCCGCCCGGTCTCGAAGTGGAACTCGTCCTGCGGTGTCTCGGCCACCGCCCGGTACATGTCCTTGACCTTGGTGAGCAGTTCGTCGGTGTCGATGGGTGTCGAGGTGCTGGTGCTCATGGTTCTCTCCTTCGTCGCCGTGCTGGGTCCGTGCGGGTACGCGGCCGTCACCGACCGTCCCCGGCTCAGACGACCTCGAGGGTCGTCTCCACGGGCACCGGGTCGACGAGGCAGTCGCGCACCGGCGAGGTCTCCTGGACGTAGCGGCACAGCTCCTCGAGCTGCTCGCGGCTGGCGTTCGGGCTGGACACCCGGCCGGTGGCACGGATGCGCGCGAAGCCGGCCCGGGGTCCGTCCATCCCCAGGAACGCACGCACGTCGAGGTCGCCCTCGACCTCGTACTCCATGTGCTCGATCTCGATGCCCTTGGCGGCGGCGTTCGCGGCGAAGCCGACCGCGTAGCAGAACGCGAGCGCCTGCAGGATCAGCTCGACGGCATTCGGGCCCTTGTTCTCACCCAGCAGCACCGGTGGCTCGTCGCCGTGGAGGACGAAGGACGCTGCGCGGCTCGCGTCCTCGTTGCCGGCATGGGTGAACGTCCCGATCTGCCCGATGTTGTAGGTGCCCTGTTGCCAGGCGCTGCGGGCCCGGAAGGTGAACGACCCCAGGGCCGGGTCGTCGCCGATCGCCTCGATCGTCTCGACCAGCCGGGGGACGTCGATGCCGTTGGTGCTCGCGGTGATCGTCTCGGTCACGTTGCTCTCCTCCGTTCGGCGTGCGCGTCGACCGTTCAGCGTGCGCGTCGACGGCATCAGGCGTTCAGCGTGCGCGTCGACGGCATCGACCGTACGGAGCAGGGCGCGTGCGGACATCGGTGGCAGCCCCCATCTCTGCGGCACCGCTCACGGGCGTGACGGCGCGTCGACCCCTACGTGAGGTCGAGGTCGACGCACCGCGCCACCGCTTCGGCCCGCGAGGACACGCCGAGCTTGGTGAAGACGGCGGCGATGTGGTGTTCGACCGTCCGCGGCGAGATGTGGAGCCGCTCGGCGATCTGCGCGTTGCTGCCGCCGTCGCCCACCAGACGGAGCACGTCCAGCTGGCGCGCGGTCAGCTGCCCAGGGTTGGCTCGGGTGGCGGCGAGAGGGCCCCGCGGGACGGAGAACCGCAGGTCGCGCATCCGCCGGCAGATGCGCTCCTCGAGCGGCGCCGCGGACAGCGACCGGGCGAGGTCCAGCGCCTGGGTCAACGCTTCCTCGGTGTCCAGCAGCGACAGCTGCAACGCCTGGTCGTGGTGCCAGCCGACCGCGGCGAACGCGTCGGCGGCGCTTTCCCAGTCCCCGGCGATCATCGCGGCGTGCGGCCTCGGCGCCTTGCCGGAGAAGCGCACCGGCCGCTCGCACACCGCCGCCCATGCGGCGACCCGCCCGGCCATGCTCCCCGCAGCGAGCGCCTGCGGCCCGAGGATGCGCGCGATCTCGTCGAACCGCTCGACGGGGAGCGGCGCCTCGGACGTCAGCGCCCGCTCCACCTGCAGCTCCAGCGTCGCCCCGATGTGCGTGATCATGCCCGTGCGGTCCGCGAAGGCGACGAGCTCCGCGAGCCTCTCGTCGGCATCGGCGTCGCCTCTGCGGATCGCGAGCTCGGTCGCGACCGCCCGGCTCTGGTGGTCTGCGATCGTGCCCTCGGCGACCGGCCGGGCGCCACGGCGACCGGCGGGCGGCACCGACACCCGGTCGAGCCGGCCGGCACGGAGCTCGAGGCCGGCCAGGAACGCGTCGATGAAACGCACCATGCCGTCGAGTTCCCGGGATCGGGCGTAGGCGCGCGCCTGCTCCGCGTGGATCCGTGCGGGCTCGGGCCGGACCCACTGGAGGTGGAGGTAGGCGAGCGTGACGAGGGTGAACACGACCTGATCGTGCTGCTGCGACGCGAGCGCGACCTCGAGGGCGTCGAGCAGCGGGGTGACCTCGTCGAGGTCGAGCTGCATCCGAACGGCACCGATCGCCGCGAGCGCCTGGGCACGGACCGCCGCGTCGTCCCCGGCGAGGCGCAACGCCCGCTGCCCGAACCGCACCGTGTCGTCGGTGCGGCCCGCGAGCATGCTCAGCTCCGACGACTGCGCGTAGGAGTGGGCGAGCTCCAGGGACGAACCCGTCGCCTCGAGGCTGCGCACCCCGGCGCAGGCGTCACGCCACGCGGCCTGCCCATCGCCACGGAACCAGTGGAGGTGGGCGCGGAGGCGCAGGCAGCGACCGCGCGCCACGGGATCATCGAGGTGGCCGGCGAGCTCGCCGGCTCGTGACATGGCCGCGACCGCTTCGTCCAGGTGGCCGGTGAGCCACGCGCTCCGGGCGAAGGCCTCGAGCACGGCCAGCAGCTCCGCGTCGGCAAGCCGATCGGCCGCCAGCTCGACGGCACGCCGGAAGTGCGCGTACGACTCCCGGTTCGAGCCGCTGGCGACCGCCCGCCGAGCGGCCGCGAGCGCGTGCTCCGCCACGACGTCCGTCTCGCCGGCTGCCTCGGCGTGATGGACCACGTCGGCGGGATCCGCGTCGAGCTCGAGCAGGGCAGCGAGGATGCGGCGATGCAGCCGCCGTCGGCGTGCCGGAGGGAGGCTCGAGTGGATCGCGGCCCGGGTCAGCTCGTGACGGAAGCGGACGTGCCGCTTCTCGCTGGTCACGAGCTGCCGGCGTTCGGCCTCTGCGACGGGTGTCCCCCAGTCCGGCTCGGCGCGGTCGAGCACCGCCGCGGGGACCCGGCCGGGCACGACGGAGACCAGCTCCAGCAGCTGGCGGGCGTCGGGCCCGAGCCGGGCCACCCGCCCGAGCACGGCGTTCGCGAGCGACGGCGGGAACGGGTCCGTGCCGTGCGCGAGCAGTTCGCTGACGAAGAACGGGTTGCCCCGGCTGAGCTCGTAGACGCGGTCGACGTCGTCGCCGGCGAGCTGCGCGACCGCGGCGCGCGACAGCGGGACCATCTCGATGTGCCGCATCGTGCTGCGCTGCATGGCATCGATCGCCGATCGCAACGGGTGATCCGGCTCCAGTTCACCGGGCCGCATGGTGAGGATCAGGACGACCGGGAGCTCGGACAACCGCCGGGCGATGACGGTGAGTGTGTCGGTGGTGGCCTGGTCGGCCCAGTGGACGTCCTCGACGACCAGGACGGTCGGTCCCGGGTCACGGCGCAGCTCCCGGACCAACAGGGTCGCGAACTCGCCGGGTGGACGCCCGTCCCACAGCGCCTCCGCCACCGGGTCGGGGAGGTCGTCGGCGAGGTCCCGGAACGGGCCGAGGGGACGCGGGATGGCCAGATCGTCGCAGATCCCGACCAACACGCGCGTCGTCCCGGCGTGGTCGGACCCGAAGTGTGCGACCAGCGCCGACTTGCCGATGCCCGGCTCGCCGCTGATCAGCACCGCCGACCCGCGGCCACGCGCTGCCTCGGTGAGGGCGGCTTCGAGCGCACGGAGCGGCGCCTCCCGCTCCAGCAGCTCGGTCGTCGCCGTCGCCGCGATCGGCGTCACCACCCTCGCCCTCGTGCTCCGCACAGAAGAGCGTAACGAGGTGGATGCCTCCTGGGGCGCTTCGTCCCTGTGGCCGGCGCTGCGTCGGGCCGTCCCGCCCGCCGTGCTGGCCGTCCCAGCGGTGTGGACCGACGTGTCGGTGGCGCGGTGCTTCGGCATCCGCCGGGCCCTCGGCGTCGATCACTTCGACCGGGACGTCGACGAGCAGGACGCTCACACGGTGGTCCTTGGTCGGGTGCGGGCGGACGGGGGGTGGGTCTCGGCCATGCGGATGGCGACGTCCAGGCCGGATGCGGCGGTGATCGCGGCGACCACGACGATGGCGGTGGTCAGCGAGTACAGGTCGGCCAGCGTCCCCGCGAGCACCGCGCCGACGGCGAACCCGAGGTCGCGCCACAGCCGGTAGACGCCGACGGCGGCACCGCGCCAGGAGGGGTGGGCGACGTCCCCGATCGCAGCGATGAGGGTCGGGTAGGCCATCGCGGTGCCGGCGCCGAACATCGCCGAGCCGACCGCCCACACGGTGAACGTGTCGCCCAGGGCGATCACGAGCAGTCCCGCGGCCTCGGTGACCTGCCCGCCGGCGATCAACCACTTCCGCCCGACCCGGTCGGACAGCGCGCCGGTGAACAGCTGCCCGACCCCCCAGACGGCTGGCGCGATCGCCACCAGCAGCCCGACCGTGCCGACCTCCAGGCCGGCGAGGGCGAAGTAGATCGGGAACAGCCCCCAGGCCATGCCCTCGTTGAGGTTGTTGACGAGCCCGGCCTGGGACGCGGACGACAGGGAGCGATCGCGCCAGGTCGCGAGCGCGAACACCTGCCGTTGGCTCAGGGCCCCGTCGTGGCCTCCGGCGCTGTCGTGGTTCGCCACCTCGTGGGCGACGTGGTCGGCGGTCTCGCGGACGAACAGGGCGGACAGGCCGAGCCCGAGCCCGGCGAACGCGAGCCCGAGGAAGAACGGCGCCGGCCGCAACCCGTAGCTCTCCGCGATCAGGCCCGTGGCCCAGGCGGCGACGGCGACCGCTCCGTAGCCGGCCGCCTCGTTGAACCCCATCGCGGTGCCGCGCTTGGTCGGACCGACGAGGTCGATCTTCATGATGACCGTGACCGACCATGCGAGCCCCTGGTTGATGCCGAGCAGGACGTTCGCGAACACGATCCAGCCCCAGGACGGGGCCACGATCAGCAGCAGCGGGACCGGCAGGCCGACCAGCCAGCCGGCGAGCAGCACCGGCTTGCGTCCGTAGCGGTCGGCGAGGGTGCCGGCGACGTAGTTGACGATCGCCTTGGTGATCCCGAAGGCGACGATGAAGGTCAGCATCGCGGTGTAGCCGGGGAGCGCGAACTCCTGCTCGGCCAGGAGCGGCAGCACCGTGCGTTCCTGGCCGACCAGCCCGCCCACCAGCGCGTTCACCCCGACCAGCAGGGCGAACTGCGGCAGGTTCTCCCGCAGCCCCAGCCGGACCGGGGTGCGCGACGTGGTCACGCGCCACCCCGCGGACGGTGTCGTGCCTGCCCCGACCTCATGGCGCACCTCGCTGTTCAAACCGTTGCTTGAATGTCGAGGATGGGCGATGACCGACCCAAAAGTCAAACGTCGGCTTGAACGTTGGCGGTACCGTCCCTCGCGACGAGGTGGCAGCGATGACCGACACGACGACCCGACGGATCGCGAAGGACGCGCTGTACGACGGGTTCGCGACGATCGGCCGCGCACTCGCCGCCGGGCGCCGCGCGGAGATCGTCGAGCTGCTCGCGCAGGGCGAACGCTCGGTCGAGCAGGTCGCTCGGGAGCTCGACCAGTCGGTCGCCAACACCTCGCACCACCTGCGGACGCTCGCACGCGCGGGGCTGGTCGGCAGTCAGCGCAGCGGGACGCACGTCCGGTACCGGCTGGCGTCCGACGACGTGCTGGAGCTGTGGGCAGCCGTGCGCCGGGTCGCCGCCGCCCAGCTCGAGGGGTTCGACGAGCTCGCGACGGGCTACCTCGGCGCCCGTGACGAGGTCGAGGTCGTCGACCGGGACGAGGTGCTCGATCGCCTCGCGCGCGGCGAGGTGCTGCTCGTCGACGTCCGACCGGTGGCCGAGTACGCGGCGGGGCACCTGCCCGGCGCGATCTCCGTCCCCCCCGAC
Organism: Nitriliruptoraceae bacterium; assembly: GCA_007133465.1. Classification (GTDB taxonomy): domain Bacteria; phylum Actinomycetota; class Nitriliruptoria; order Nitriliruptorales; family Nitriliruptoraceae; genus SLMP01. The sequence continues at coordinate 22,491 of SLMP01000017.1, forward strand.
CGGCTCGAACTGCTCGACGACCTGCCTGCGGACCGGGACGTCGTCGCCTACTGCCGTGGGCCCTACTGCGTCTACGCCGACGATGCCGTGCGGCGCCTGCACCGGCTCGGACGACGGGCGATGCGGCTCGAGGACGGCCTGCCCGAGTGGCGGCGGGCGAACGGGCCGATCGCGGTCGGTGGCTGACACGGACCAGGAGGCGACGCCGCCGTCGACCGCAGCCTTCGAGGCCCGACGACGTGCTCCGTGGAGGCAGGGAACGAGCCCCCGCGCCGACCTCGGCGGCGACGACCTACGGGTCCACGCCGGAGGTGCGATCGGCCGACCGCGTTCCGCCAAGGGTCGCCCCGCCCGGGTCGCCGCTGCCGTGGTGCGAGGAGCGGATCGACAGGCCAGCCGCGAGCCAGATGCCGGTCCGTCGGGTGGCGGCGTCGCGCGTCTCGGACGGCGCTGCGTCACCCGCCCAGCGGCGCAACAGGATCACCCCGAAGATCATGGTCAGGACCGCCACCAGCAACAGCAGGTTCCAGATCCACTCGGCCATCCCCGTCACCTTCCCGCTGCTCCCATCGTCGACGCCGGCGACGCCGAGACGACCCCGAGGTCTCCGTGACAGGCCGCTCCGGTTCGGAGGACGCACGGTCCGTTCAGTCGTCGTTCGATCCGTCGCTGGAGCGGGTGGACGGGTCGAGGTCGGTCTGGGTGACCTTCGACAGGCCCCGGGGCGCGTCGGGGTCGAGGCCGCGGCGGCGGGCGAGCGCTTCGACGGTGAGTTGCGCCGGCAGGATCAGCCCGAGCGGGGCGACGAGCTCCGGCAGGTCGGGTCCGGGCAGCCGCAGGTCGCACGCCCCGGCGAACGTCGCGTCCCCGCCGATGCCCAGGATGCGTGCCCCGCGTTCGGTGAGATCCTCGGCCAGCGTGATCATGCCGGAGAGCATCGGCCCGTCCGCGGCCGAGACGAGGATCGCCACGAGGTCCGGGTCGACCACCGCGATGGGCCCGTGACGCAGGTCGGCGTAGGACAGGCCCCGCACCGACTGGAGGCAGGTCTCCTCGAGCTTGAGCGCGATCTCCAGCGCCGTGCCGTAGACCAGACCGCGCCCGCTCACGAGCGTGGGTGCCGGAGCGGCCAGCAGCTCCACGGCGGCCGCGACGCTGTCGGGCGCCGCGAGCAGCCGCGCCAGCTGCTCCGGCGTTCGCCGCAGCTCGCTCTCGAGCGATCGCCCCGAGGGCCCGAGCGCGTCGGCGAGCACGGCGACGGCGGCGAGCTGGGCGGTGTAGGACTTCGTGGCCGGCACGGCGAGCTCGGGGCCGGCGGCCGTCACCAGCGCGAGGTCGGCCTCCGTCGCCAGCTGGCTGGCGCCGTCGTTGGCGATCGCCACGGTCCGGGCCCCGTGGGCGGCAGCCCAGGCCTGCGTCTCGACGATCTCGTCCGTCGTACCCGACTGCGACAGGGACACGACCAGGGTCCGCCGCAGGTCCCGCTCGACGCGGTAGTGGGTGGCGAGGCTGGGCGCGGCGAGGCTGGCGGCATGCTGGCTGTGGATCTCGAGCAGGTAGCGGCCGTACACCCCGGCGTTGTCGGATGAGCCTCTGGCGACCAGCAAGACGTCATCGCAGCCGTCCGCCAGCGCCCGGACCCGGCCGCGCAGCGGCAACAACGCGTCGAGGGTGCGGGCGAGGGCCTCAGGCTGCTCGCGGATCTCGTACGCCATCCGGCTGCTCATCGCGGCACCTCCTCAGCAGGCGACGTCGACGACCAGCTGGACCTCGTTCCGCTCGCCATCCTCGCTCTCCGCGAACAGGGTGCTCTCACCGGTGAGCCCGTCGGCGGACAGCACGAACGGCTCCTCGTTCGCCAGGTAGTCGGCATCGCGCCAGATGGACCCGCCGATGTCTGCCTCGACACACGCGTCCCGGCGATCGAGACCGGATTCGACGAGCTCGATCCAGCCGTCACCGTCGACCGTGGCGGTGATGGCCCAACGGTCGCTGCTGTACGGCATCTGCCAGCATGCCAGCCGCTCGAGCGCGAGCGGCTCACCATCGCCCCACCGGAACCCGAAGGAACCCACCATCACACACCATCCGGGCATGCGCGTCCGATCCTCGTCGCGATCCGTGCCCGAAGCGCCCTCTTCGAACACACGTCTCGTACGTCGTTGCCCTGGGCGTCCCACTCGCGGATGCGATCCGCCCACCAGGCCGTGTCGTCCGATCTCGCGCAGTACGTGGTCGTCGGTGGAACCGACGGCCAAGGCGATCCGCGCGTTGGCTGAACGGCCATGCGAACCGCTCGGCGCCACCTCACACTGGTCGTCAGCGAACAGGGAGCCAGCCATGGACCTCACGATGATCGATCCGATCTGGTGGATCGTGCTGGTCGTGTTGGTCGTCCTCCTGCTCGGACTGCTGGTCTGGTCAGCTCGACGCAAGGCGCACCGCACCGAGCGGCTCAAGGACCAGTTCAAGTCGGAGTACGACCGCACCGCCTCTTCGTCGAGCAGGAAGCATACGGAGGAGGACCTCGAGCGCCGCACCGCACGTCGCAGCAGGGTGGACCTCGCCGATCTCGAGGAGTCCGACGCCGAGAGCCTGGAGCAGCAGTTCGATGAACTGCTCCGATCGTTCGTCGACGGACCGCAGGGAGCGGCCCTTGGGATGACACAACTCGTGGAGCGCGTTGCCAACGCACGGGGCTACGTCGCGACCGAGGGCACCGTGCTCGACCTCGTCAGCGTCGATCACCCCGAGCAGGTAGCGGCGGTGCGTCGTTCGGAGGCCGAGATGCAGAAGGCGCAGGGTGCCGATCTCACCGAGGCCAGCCGCCAGACCTTCCTGGACGCCCGAGTCCTGGCGGAACGCCTCCTCGCCGAGGGCCGTGCACGACAC
>SLMP01000170.1 GCA_007133465.1 Nitriliruptoraceae bacterium
CCGCCGCCCTCGCCGTCACCGCCGGCCCCGGACCCCCCCACCCCGCCGCCCGCACCCACGCCGACCCTGCCGGCCTCGCTCGTCGGGACGGAGTGGACGACGATCCCGACGACCCAGAAGGTCGTCGCGCTGACCTTCGATGCCGGCGCGAACGGCGACGCCGTCCCGTCGATCCTGCGGACCCTGCGGGAGACCGGTACACCGGCCACGTTCTTCCTCACCGGGCGGTTCGTCGAGAGCTTCCCGACCTTCTCGGGCCAGATCGCCGCCGCCCACCCGGTCGGCAACCACAGCTACGACCATCCGGAGTTCACCGGGCTGACCGATGCGGCGATCCGCACGCAGCTCACGACGACGGAGCGGCTGATCAGCGACGTGACCGGTCGCACCACCAAACCCTGGTTCCGCTTCCCGTACGGCGATCGTGACGCCCGCACGATCGCGCTGGTGAACGGCGAGGGCTACGGCTCGATCCGCTGGTCGGTCGACACGCTCGGCTGGCAGGGCACGAGCGGTGGGATGACGGTCGACAAGGTGGTCGCGCGGGTGCTCGACACCGCCACGCCCGGGCACATCGTGCTGCTGCACGTCGGCTCGCACCCGACGGACGGGTCGATGCTGGACGCGGAGGCGCTGCCGCGCATCATCAGCGGGCTGCGCGACCGCGGCTACCGCTTCGTCACGCTGCCGCAGGCGCTCGCGCTCAGCGGCTGACCCGGGCAGCCCGGCGTCCGCCGTCATCCGCCGTCATCCGCCGTCATCCGCCGTCATCCGCCGTCATCCGCCGTCATCGGGTGACGTCAGCCGACGTCCCAGCACACCGTCGTGGTGGGTCGGACCGTCGGTGGCGGGAACGCCGCCAGCGCCGCCGCCAGCTCCGCGTCCCGCTCCGGACCGACGCACAGCCGCTGTCGGAGCGCCACCAGCCGCTCCGAAGGGTCCTCGTCCTGGTGCCGGTTCGGTGCGTCCCAGTGCTCCACCTCGGCGTGGATGCCGGTCGCCCGGAGCACCGCCAGCGCGTCGCGCCAGGTCGGGCCGTCGGGACGGTCGACGTCGTGCAGCGCCCGCCAGTACGGGGTCAGCCACGCGAGCGGATGCCGCCGGCTGAGTTCCACGACCACCCGGCGACGGGCGTGGGCGGTCAGCGCGGTCACGAACGGGATCAGGGCTGCGACGTTGTAGAGCACGTGGTGGCACACGACGACGTCGGCGGCGGGGACGTCGTCGGCGACGTCCGGCCACCGGCCGGTGACGGTCGTGACCGCCGCCCCCCGGGCCGCCGCGCGCGCGGCGAAGGCGGCGAGCATGTCCGGCTGCGCGTCGACGCCGATGACCGTCGCCGCCGGCGGGACCAGGGGCAGGCTCGCCGCACCGGCGCCGCAGCCGACGTCGAGCACCGACCCGCCGGGTGGCACTGCCGCCAGCGAGCGCCGCAGCGAGGGGCTGTCCTCTGGCCCTCCGGCCTCGGCCGCTTCCGCCGCCTGCACGAAGCGGTCGACGTCGAAGCGGTACGGGTCGCGCGGTGCCGCCGCCCGGATCCCGTCCGGGATCGCCCAGGCCGCGAGCCCATCGGCCCAGCGCGCCGCCGCGTCGTCGGCCGTCACGAGCGCTCCGGGGGTGGCTCGAGCGGCGGCAGCGTCTGCACCTCGGTGGCGACCGTGGCGAACCGGTCGCCGTGCTCGGCGACCCGGGCCAGGACGTCCTCGTGGTCGAAGCGCAGCGCCGCCGCGTCGCCGGCGGCGTCGGCCGCCGCGACCTCGTCCCAGGCCAGCGGGGTGGACACCGTCGGGTGCTCGCGTCCCCGCAGCGAGTACGCGCACACGGTGGTCTTCGTGAGGTGGTTCTGCGACCAGTCGATCAGCACCTTGCCGGGGCGCAGCGTCTTCTTCTGCTGGGAGACGACCCGGTCCGGGTGGAGGCGCTCGAAGGTCAGCGCGAGCGCGTGGGAGAACGCCCGGGTCTGCTCGTAGGTCGTGTCGGGTCGGTTGGTCGGCACGTAGAGCTGCAACCCCTTGCCCCCGGAGGTCTTCGGGACCGCCTGCAGGCCGAGGTGGTCGAACGCCTCGCGGATCCGGAGCGCCAGCCAGGCGCAGTCGAGCACGTCGGCCGGCGCCCCCGGATCGAGGTCGAACACGACCGCCGTGGGCACCGCCGGGTCGGGCGCTCGGCCCATCGGCACGTGGATCTCCAACCCGCCCTGCTGGGCGGCCCAGGCGAGCGCCGCCGGCTCCGCGAGGTCGCAGTGCGCCACGACCTTCTCCCGTCCCTCCCGCCCGAGGGGCACGGTCGCGATCCACCCCGGCCGGCCGTCCGGGCAGGTCTTCTGGTAGAACGACGCGCCTGCCACCCCCTCGGGGAACCGCCGGAGCGTCACGGGGCGGCCAGCGACGTGCGGGAGCATCACCTCGGCGACGCCGAGGTAGTAGCGCAGGACGTCGGCCTTGGTGGTCCCGGTCGCCGGGTAGAGGACCTTGTCCAGGCTGCTCACGGCCAACTCCCGGCCGGCGACCCGTGCCCGCTGGCGCTCACCGACCACGTGCCGTCCTTTCCGACCGCCGTCTGCCATCGTCGACGCCGGCCCTCGCCGACGTCGCCGTCCATCGTCGCGGGCCGACCGTAGCCACCGAGCCTCGCTGCGGCCTACCGTCCCGCAGGCCGCCATCGTCGACCGGCGGGACCGATCCGACCGGGAGGCGCTGGACGTGGCCGCGGTGCAGCTCGACGCCCTCCTCACCGCCGAGGAGCGTGCCCTGGTGCGATCGGCGGCCCACCCGCGCCGTATCGAGCCGCAACTCGCGCAGGCGGGCGAGGCGGTCCCGACCGGCCCCGGGTGGATCCACGAGCGCAAGCTCGACGGTGTCCGCCTCCACGTCCACCGTGACGGGGAGGCGTCGCGCCTGGTGACCCGGCTCGGTCACGACCGCGCCGGCACCTTCCCGGAGCTGCTGCCGGCGCTGCGCGCACTCGGCTCGACGGACCTCGTCGCGGACGCCGAGGTGGTGGCGTTGCAGGGGGACCGGGACTCGTTCGGGCGGTTGCAGCGCCGGCTCGGCGGCCCGGGCAAGCCGACGGCCGCGGCGCGCGACGTGCCCGTCCACGTCTACCTCTTCGACCTGCTCCACCTCGACGGCCACGACCTGCGCAAGCTTCCGGTCGTCACCCGCAAGCGGGTGCTGCGCGCGCTGAGCTTCGTCGAGCCGGTCCGCTACACCGAGCACCGCGACGACGACGTCGCCACCCACCTCGCCGAGGCCTGCGCGCAGGGCTGGGAGGGGCTGATCGCGAAGCGAGCGGACGGCCCGTACCGCTCGGGTCGCTCGCCGGCGTGGCGCAAGCTCAAGTGCCAGCGCACCGGCCGGTTCGTGGTGGGTGGGTGGACCGCGCCACAGGGCACCCGAGCGGGCGTCGGCGCCCTGCTCGTCGGGATGCAGAGCCCGGAGGGCCTGGTGTACGCCGGTCGCGTCGGCACGGGCATCGACGACGCGACGTTGGTCGCGCTGGCCGAGCACCTCCGTCGGGCGGAGCAGCCCACCTCGCCCTTCGTCGTCCCGCCGCCGGAGCGGGGGCCCCGGTGGGTGGTCCCGCACCTCGTCGCCGAGGTGCGCTTCTCCGGCTGGACCGAGGCGGGACGCCTGCGCCACCCGAGCCTGCTGCGGCTCCGGCCCGACCTGACGGTGGCGGCGGCGACCGGTGAGGACGCCGGACCACCGACACCTCGCGTCGGCGGGTGACCGGACGGGGTGGCGCCGAGGCCATTGCCGAGGCAAGGTGTCGGTGCCCGGTCGCGGGAGGCCGCCGACGGCCGGCCGACCCGCCGTACCGCAGCCGGGCGGACGAGAGGACGACGAGATGGCTCGACCGACCTGGCGTGGCGCGATCAGCTTCGGGCTGGTCAGCGTGCCCGTGCAGCTCTTCACCGCCGTCCGCAGCCAGACGGTGCGCTTCCGCCAGCTGCACCGGGAGACCAAGCGGCCCGTCCGGCAGAAGCGGGTCGACGCGGAGACCGGCGACGAGGTCGCCTACGAGGACATCGTCAAGGGCTACGAGCTGGGGGAGGGGCGCTACGTCGTCGTCGACGCCGACGAGCTCGCCGAGCTCGACCCCACGTCGTCCCGCGTGATCGACATCCACGACTACGTCGACCAGGAGCAGATCGACCCGATCCACTACGACCGGGCGTACTACCTCGCACCCGACGGCGAGACCGCCGCGAAGCCGTACAAGCTCCTCGCGGCGGCCATGGAGCGTTCGGGCAAGGTCGCGATCGCGGAGTTCGTGATGCGCGGCACGTCGTACCTCGCCGCGGTCCGGGCCCGCGACGGCATGCTCGTGCTGTCCACGATGCACTACAGCGACGAAGTCGCCGACCCGGCCGAACTGGCCCCGGAGGCCCTCGACCTCGACGGGGTGGAGGTCCGTGACCGCGAGCTCGTCATGGCCGAGCAGCTGATCGAGTCGATGGTGACGGACTTCGACCCGTCCGCCTACCGCGACCAGCACCGCGAGCGGCTGGTGGCGTACCTCGAGGCCAAGGCCTCGGGCGAGCAGTTCGAGCTGCCGACCGACGACGCCGACGGCGGCGAGGTCATCGATCTGATGGCGGCGCTGGAGCGCAGCCTCGAGCGCGCTCGCGGGGACGGCGGGGCGGAGGCGGACGAACCCGCCGCGGCGACCGAGGACGACGGCGGCGAGGAGGCGAGCGCGCCAGCCGGGTCTGCGTCCGGGTCGTTGCCCGACTACGCCGGCATGACCCGATCGCAGCTGTACGACCTGGCGCAGGAGCGCGAGCTCCCGGGCCGCTCCGGCATGTCCAAGGCGGAGCTCGTGGAGGCGCTCCAGGCCTCCGACGTCCGGGCCGGCGCCGCCTGACGGGGCGGACCGTCCGCGTGCGCTTCAGGCAAGCGAGGCGTCGACGGTCACCTCGACCGAGGCGTCGAGCGCCTGCGACACCGGGCAGCCGTCCTTGGCCGCGCCGGCGGCCTCCGCGAGGGCGTCCTCGCTGAGCCCGTCCGCCGTCACGCGGACGGTCAGCGCGCTGCGGGTGATGCCCTTGCCGACCTCGAAGCTGACCGTCGCGGAGGTCTCGAGCCGCTGCGGGGCCGCGTCCCGGTCCGCGAGCTGCTTGGACAGCGCCATCGAGAAACACGCCGCGTGCGCGGCGGCGAGCAGCTCCTCCGGGCTGGTCTGCCCGTCGGGGTCCTCGGTGCGCGACGGCCAGGACACCGGCAGGTCGGTCGCGAGCCCGGACGTGTCGAGCGAGGTCGTGCCCGACCCGTCGAACAGCCCGCCTTGCCAGGTCGCGGTCGCGCGTCGGTCCGCCATGAGGTGCTCCTTGGTCGCGGTGTCGGTGCGCGCATCATGCCACCTCGGCCCGACCCGCCCCGGCCGTTCGGCGCCTGTCCATCCGTCCCGCGTCATCGGAGCGGGTGACGGGAATCGAACCCGCATCGCTAGCTTGGAAGGCTAGAGCTCTGGCCATTGAGCTACACCCGCACGGTGCGGCGGGCAGCGTAGCCACCGACGCCGCTGGCCCGGGTGGCGTCCCTGCTCACCGCGGCGCCGAGCGCCGCCCCGTGGACGCAGGTGCCCTGGCCCCGGTCGCCGCCCGAGGGACCTACGCGACCACCAGCGGCGTGACGGCTGCGCGGATCGCGGCGGGGACGGGCACCGATCGATGGTGGTCCTCGCGGTCGACGTACACGTGCACGAAGCGAGCCAGCGCCGCCGGCTCCTCGTCACCGGCGCGGAACAGCCCGATGCGGTAGGTGATCGACGAGTCACCGAGCCGGGCCACGGCGAGCCCCACCACGAGGTCGTCGGGGAAGGACAGGGGCGCCAGGTAGCTGCAGGCCGTCTCCACGACCAGCCCGACCGCGGGCAGCTCCCGGATGTCGGTGCTGGTCGCCTCCATCAGGTAGGCGTTGACCGCCGTGTCGAAGTACGCGTAGTAGGTGACGTTGTTGATGTGGCCGTAGTGGTCGTTGTCCGCCCACCGTGTCGGCATCGGCCACGTGCGGGGGAACGACCCCAGGCGACGCGGCAGCTCGGACGCGTCCACGGGCTCGCGATCGGAGCTGCTCGTCGGGCACATCGGCGGCCTACGGTGTGGGGGCGGAAGGAACGTGCGCAGGCTAGGAGAGTGGATGCGGACGCGAGCGGCGGTGCTGGTGGCGGACGATCGACCACGCCCCTACGCGGAATCACGGCCCGTCGAGGTGCACGAGCTGGACCTGGCGCCCGCCGGACCGGGCGAGCTGCTGATCCGTGTCGACGCGGCGGGACTGTGCCACTCCGACCTGTCGGTGGTCGACGGCAACCGGCCGCGCCCCACCCCGATGGCGCTCGGGCACGAGGCCGCCGGGACGATCGTCGAGCTCGGCCCGGGCGGCAGCGACCTCGCCGTCGGCACGCAGGTGGTGCTCGTGTTCGTCCCACGGTGCGGCGTCTGCCGCGAGTGCGCGCGCGGCCGGCCGGCGCTGTGTCAACCCGCCGCGGCAGCCAACGCGGCCGGCGAGTTGCTGCGCGGTGGCCGCCGGTGGGGTGAGCTCGACGGCCAGCCCGTCAACCACCACCTCGGCGTCTCCGCCTTCGCCGAACACGTCGTCGTCGACCGCGGGTCGGTCGTCCCGATCCCGTCCGACGTCGAGCCCGCCACGGGCGCGCTCTTCGGGTGCGCTCTGCTGACGGGCGCCGGCGCCGTCCTGAACACGGCCCGGGTCCGTCCGGGGGAGAGCGTGGCGGTCTTCGGACTCGGAGGGGTCGGCCTCGCGGCGGTCATGGCGGCCGTCGTCGCCGGCGCCGAACCGATCGTCGCGGTGGACCCGGTGCCCGAGAAGCGCGACCTCGCGCGGTCCCTCGGGGCGCGGCACGTCCTCGGCGTCGAGGCAGCCTCGGAGCACATCCGCGAGCTGACGGGCGGGGGCGTCGACCACGCCATCGAGGCGGTGGGGTCGACGGCGGTCCTGCGCGCCGCCTGGGCGGCGACGGCCCGTGGCGGCACCACCGTCGCCGTCGGCCTGCCCCACCCGTCCCAGCGACTGGAGGTCCCGGCGGTCCAGCTGGTGGGGGAGGCGCGCACGCTCGTCGGGTCCTACCTCGGTGGGTCGATACCCGACATCGATCTGCCGCGGCTGCTGGCGCTGTGGCGGATCGGACGGCTGCCCGTCGAGCGGCTGCACTCGACCTCGCGGCCGCTCGGGGAGATCAACGGCGCCCTCGACCAGCTCGCCGACGGCGTCGGGGTGCGCCAGGTGCTGCTGCCGCAGAGCTGACCCCCCGACCGGGCGGTAGCGTGCGCAGGCAGTGCCACGCGCCCCGACAGGAGCAGCCTCGATGACCGAGATGCAGGATCGGCTCCGCATCGTCCCGGAGTTCCGTCCCGACGAGTACGACCGCGTGCGCGGCCTGGTGTTCGGCAACCTCGGACGCCGGCTCGAGCGGTGGGAGCCGGAACAGGTGGAGCTCGAACTGTCGGTCAAGGAGCGCGACACGAGCTCGCAACGGACCGTGCTGGAGTGCTGGCTGCACGGCGCGCCGTCCAAGCTGGTCGCCACCTCGACGGAGCAGGACCTCGACCGGGCGGTCATGGAGGTCCGCGACGACCTGCGCCGGCAGATCAACCGGATGGCCGACAAGTGGGACCGCTCGCGCACCCGCTGACCGTTGCGCGTCGCTGACCGTGGCGCGCGATGCGCGGACGGTCGGTGGTCGGGGTGGCCGGATTCGAACCGGCGGCCCCCTGCTCCCAAAGCAGGTGCGCTAACCAAGCTGCGCCACACCCCGGACGCGGGGGAGCGTAGCGACCGCCGGTGAGGGTCCACGCGGCCGGCCGGCACGCGGCGAGGAGTCGGGGGGCCGGCACTTCCGTCGGCGCCGCACCCTGGCTAGGTTGCGGGGCATGAGCGTGCATGCGAGCGACACCGTCCGGATCGACGCCCCCCTGGAGGACGTGCTCGCCGTCGTGCGCGACGTCGACGGGCAGGCCGACTGGTGGCCCGGGATGCTGGCCTCGGAGGCGCTGGCGAGCGACGCCGACGGATTGGTCTCCCGGGCGCGCCTGGTCAACGACGTCAAGGTCGCCAAGGACGAGTTCGAGCTCGACTACACCCACACCGACACGTCCATGGCGTGGACGCTGGCCGGCAGGAGCTCCGCGCAGAAGGAGCAGACGGGCTCGTGGACCCTGGCCGACCGGGGCGGCGCCACGGAGGCGACGCTCGAGTTGACCATCGCCACCACGCTGCCGCTGCCCGGCATGGTCCAGCGGAAGGTCGTGAAGGACACGGTGCGCGGGGCCACGAAGGCCCTCAAGCGCCGCTGCGAAGCCTGAGGCCGCCGGCGGGCGCGTCCGAAGGAACGCGCTCCCGGATGGACACCAGCGGGTCCGTCTGGAACCATCACGCTCCGCGGCGTTGCGGCGATCTCCGCTCCGGCGTCCCCATGGGGTGCCACCCGACCGCCGCCGGCGGGTCGTTCGACCGGACCGGCGTCCGCTCGCGGCCCGCCACGCCACGGGCGCTGCCCGGTCCCGCCCCGCCGGACCGCCGCATCGCACCGCCGTCCCCATCGCTCACCGACGAGGAACACCACCGCTGTGAAGACGTCCGTCGAGTCCCTCGACCCCGTCCAGGTCAAGCTGACCGTGGAGGTCGAGCCGAAGCGCGTGAAGCAGGCCTTCGACCGGGCCGCTCGCGAGCTGGCCAAGCAGGTCAACCTGCCCGGCTTCCGCCCGGGGAAGGTCCCGCGGCGGCTGCTCGAGCAGCGGTTCGGTGCGGAGGTGCTCGCCCAGACCGCGATGGAGAGCTCGCTCACCGACTACTACGTCGAGGCGCTCCAGCGCGAGCAGCTCGACCCCGTCGCGCCTCCGGAGGTCGACGTCGACACCTTCGACGAGGCGACGGGCTGCACCTTCACGGCGACCGTGCAGGTCCGGCCGACCATCGAGCCGCCCGACCACACGGGCATCGAGATCGCCTTCCCGGAGTGGGACGTGACCGACGAGGACGTCGACGAGCAGCTCGGGACCCTCCGCGAGCGCTTCGCCGAGGTCGATGAGGTCGAGCGTGAAGCGCGCGACGGCGACATGATCACCCTCGACCTGCGCGTCGAGGTCGGCGGCGAGGAGCTCGAGAGCGCCCGTGTGGAGGACGCGCTCTACGAGATCGGCACCGCCGGGGTCACCCCACTGCTCGATGAGGAAGCGATCGGCAAGCAGGCCGGCGACAGCTTCAGCTACGCCGACCGCCTCCCCGACGGCTACCCGGACCACGGTGGCGAGGAGGCGACCTTCCATGTGACCGTCAAGGACGTGCGGGCGAAGACCCTGCCGGACCTCGACGACGACTTCGCGACGACCGCTTCCGGGTTCGACACGATCGATGAGATGCGACGTGACGTGCGTCGTTCGCTGCTGGCCCGCAACGTCCAGCAGGCCCAGCACGAGCTGCGGGGCCGGATCGTCGAGGCCTACGTCGCACGCGCCGAGGTCCCGGTGCCGCCGGCCATGGTGGAGAGCGACAAGGACCAGCGGCTCCACCAGCTCGAGCACCAGGCCGAACAGTTCGGGATGGACGTCGACGCGCTCCTCGAGGCCCAGGACACCACCCGCGAACGCTTCGAGAACGAGGCGCTCGAGCACGCCCAGGACACCGTCAAGTCGGGCCTGGTCCTCGACGCCCTCGCGGAGAAGCTCGAGCTGTCCATCGACCCGATGGACCTCGAGCAGGAGATCGTCCGGCACGCGCAGGCGAACCAGATGCCCCCGCAGGAGGTCGCCCGCCTCATCCAGGAGCAGGGGTCCCTGCCGGCGCTGTTCGGCGACATCCGTCGGCGCAAGGCGATCGACGCCATCGTCGCGGCCGCCCGGATCGACGGGGAGCCCTCCGAGGAGGTGCTGATCGAGATCGGCCTACGGGAGGACCCGAACGCCCCCGCCGTGGCGGAGAGCAGCGAGGTGGCGGGCGGCACCGACGCCTCGGAGAGCGTCCCGTCGCCGGGCAGCGACGACGCCCCCGACAGCGTGGACTCGCCGGACAGCGTGGACTCGCCGGACAGCGTGGACTCGCCGGACAGCGTGGACTCGTCGGACAGCGTGGACTCGCCGGACGGCGACGAGCGCGACTGAGCGCAGACCTGCGGTCGACCGACGCAGCCCCCGGGTCCGCCCGGGGGCGAGCGCTACCCTCGGCCGCGCCGCCTTCGAGAGGAACCGCCGTGGACACCACGGGCACGTCGCTGCCGTCGCCGCACAACTACCTCGTCCCGACGGTCATCGAGCAGACCAACCGCGGCGAGCGGGCGTTCGACATCTACTCCCGCCTGCTGCAGCAGCGCATCGTCTTCCTCGGCACGCCGGTGAACGACGAGATCTCCAACGTCGTGATGGCGCAGTTGCTGCACCTCGAGTCGGAGGACCCCGACAAGGACATCTCGATCTACATCAACTCGCCCGGTGGGTCGATCACCGCGCTGTTCGCGATCTTCGACACGATGGAGTACATCAAGAACGACGTGCAGACGATCTGCATGGGGCAGGCCGCGTCGGCGGCGGCCGTCCTGTTGGCGGCGGGCACCCCGGGCAAGCGCTTCGCCCTGCCACACTCGCGGGTGCTGCTGCACCAGCCGTCGGGCGGCGCTGAGGGGCAGTCGGTCGACATCGAGATCCAGGCACGGGAGATCCTGCGGATGCGGGATCTGCTCAACGAGATCCTCGCGGAGAAGACCGGCCAGACCGCCGAGCGCATCGCGACCGACACCGACCGCGACTTCATCCTCACCGCCGAGGGTGCCAAGGACTACGGCATCGTCGACGAGATCATCGCGAGCCGCAAGGCGCAGGAACGCGTGGTCCGCTGAACCGTCTCGTGCGCCGTCGCTGCCGTCCCCAGCCCGCGTCGCCGGTGACAGCGCGCGTGCGGCGTCACCGTTACCATGCAGGGCGGCACCTCGGAGGGATGCGGACGTTCGGTCGCGTCTCCCGGCCACGCACCGGTGGGACCGGCGCGGCGGCGGTCCGGCCCGCGAGCGGAGGGCGAGGCACCTGATGGCGAAGTTCGGTGAGGGTGACGCCCTGTTGAAGTGCTCCTTCTGCGGCAAGTCGCAGAAGCAGGTCAAGAAGCTCATCGCCGGACCGGGCGTCTACATCTGCGACGAGTGCATCGATCTCTGCAACGAGATCATCGAGGAGGAGCTCGCCGAGCCGGCGGAGCTCGCGCTCGCCGACCTGCCGAAGCCCAAGGAGATCTACGCCTACCTCGACGACTACGTGGTCGGGCAGGTCGCGGCGAAGAAGGCCCTGGCCGTCGCGGTCTACAACCACTACAAGCGCATCCAGGTCGACACCACCGGAGCCGCCGCCGAGGACGTCGAGCTGCAGAAGTCGAACATCCTGCTGCTCGGACCGACCGGCTCCGGCAAGACCCTCCTCGCGCAGACCCTCGCCAAGCTGCTCAACGTCCCGTTCGCGATCGCGGACGCGACCGCGCTGACGGAGGCGGGCTACGTGGGCGAGGACGTGGAGAACATCCTCCTCAAGCTGATCCAAGCGGCCGACTTCGACGTCAAGAAGGCCGAGACGGGCATCATCTACATCGACGAGGTCGACAAGATCGCCCGCAAGTCGGACAACCCGTCGATCACCCGGGACGTGTCCGGTGAGGGCGTCCAGCAGGCGCTGCTGAAGATCCTGGAGGGCACGGTCGCGTCGGTGCCGCCGCAGGGGGGCCGCAAGCACCCCCATCAGGAGTTCATCCAGATCGACACCTCGAACATCCTGTTCGTGTGCGGGGGGTCGTTCGCCGGCCTGGAGAAGGTCGTCGAGCAGCGGCTCGGTCGCCGCGGGGTCGGTTTCGGCGCGGACGTCTCCGCCGCCCGGGACGAGGACCTCGCCTTCCTGCTGCGCAACGTCCTGCCGGAGGACCTGGTGCGCTACGGGCTGATCCCGGAGTTCATCGGCCGCCTGCCGATCGTCTCCTCGGTGGAGCCGCTCGACCGGGACGCCCTGGTCGACATCCTGACCCGGCCGAAGAACGCCCTCACCCGCCAGTACCGCCGGTTCTTCGAGTTCGACGGCGTCGAGCTCGAGTTCTCCGACGAGGCCCTCGTCGAGGTCGCCGACCTCGCCATCCTGCGCCAGACCGGTGCGCGGGGGTTGCGGGCGATCCTGGAGGAGGTGCTGCTCAACACGATGTACGAGCTGCCCTCCCGCGAGGACATCAGCGGCTGCGTCATCACCGCGGAGACCGTCCGGGAGAAGACCAACCCCACCCTCGTCCCGCACACCAAGCTGCGCGGCTACGACGAACCGCAGGAGCGCTCCGCGTAGGCCGGCGGCTGGTCCTCAGCCGGCGGGTGGCGGTGGGCCCGGGTCGCGGCCGAGGGCGGCGAGCAACCGGCTCTGGGGGTCGGTGCGGTCCGTGGTGACGCATGGGTCGATCAGCCCGGCAGCGCGGTAGTCGTCCGCGTACGCCGTGACGACCTCGAGGCAGGCGACCACCAGGTCGGCGGGGAGTCGCTCGTCGTCACCGATCGCCCGGGCGAGGTCCCACGTGTGGACCAGGTGGTCGATGAACAGCTGCTCGACGTAGACGCGGGCAGGCACGCGACCGAACGAGAGGTGGACGGTCCCGTTCAGGTCGACCTGTCCCACGGCCTCGATCGCGGCGTCCACGGCCTCGCGGTGTGCCCGGACCGGGTCGTCGCCGAGGAGGTCGCCGTCGAACGCGTCGCCCACCTCCTCCAGGGTCCGGCCCGCGAGCAGCGGGGGAACCCAGTGCGCTTCGGCGGTCAGGTGGTGGACGAGGTCGCGAACCGACCATCGCGCGCAGGGCGTCGGGTGGTCCCACTGGGGGGCCTCGACCCGCGCGACGAGGTCCGCGAACCCCAGGGCGGCTCGGCGGTGATGATCGACGAGCGGCGTCATCCTGGTCCCCGTTCCCGTGGCTCGCCGGTGGCCCTGCTGGTCGGCGATCTACTTGTCGGACGCGATGCTGAACCCCGCCAGGAACTGCTTCTGGAGCAGGATGAAGACGAGCGTCGGCGGGATCGACGCGACCAGCGCCCCGAGCATCAGCGGCCCGTAGGTCTGACCACCACCGATCGTGCGCAGCGTGCCGAGCCCCACCTGGACGACCTGGGAGGACTGCTCGGTGATGATCATCAGCGGCCACAGGTACATGTTCCACGAGTAGATGAACTGGATCACGGCCAGGGCGCCGATCACGTTCCAGCTCAGCGGCAGCAGGATCCGCCACAGGTACTGGGTGGGAGAGGCCCCGTCGAGCTGTGCGGCCTCCGACAGCTCGGACGGCAGGTTGGCGAAGTGCTGGCGGAACAGGAACGCGCCGGTCGCCGAGGCCAGGAACGGGATCGTCAGGGCGTACATCGTGTTGCCCCAGTCGAAGAACGACACGATCCGGAACAGGGCGATGATCGAGATCTCCGTCGGCATCATCAGCGTGACGAGCACGAACCAGAACACCCACCACTTGCCGGGGAAGCGCAGGTGGACGAACGCGAGCCCGGCGAGCAGCGCCGTGATCGTCTTGCCGACCGTGATGACGATCGCCTGGATCGTCGAGTTCAACAGGTAGCCACCGAGCTGGCGGGTGTTCCAGACGACGTTCCAGTTCTCCCCCAGCATGTCGCCGGGCGTCAGGCGGAAGGCGAAGAAGTCGGCGTTGCCCTGCGTGGCGACGAGGGCGGCGTAGAGCACCGGGAAGCCGATCGCGAAGCAGATCACGATCAGCGCGAGGTGGTTGTACCAGCGGTCGGCCTTGGAGCGACGCTGGCCGAAGCGGCGGCGGTGCTGCGAGGCGACGAAGGACGTCTGCGGTGCCGCCGGCGCCGCGGGCGTCCCGGGGACCTGGCCGAGGGTGCTCATCGTCGCGACCTCCTAGTTGCCGTAGCTCACGCGGCGTCCGGTGGACCGGAACTGCCAGGCGGTCAGGGCGATGACGCCCGCGAACAGGATCAGCGACTGCGCGGCCCCACGTCCGAGGTCGCGCCCGGGGATGGCGACCCGGTAGATCTCGTACATCGCCACGCTGGTCGCCCCGGCCGGACCGCCGGCCGTGAGGTAGTCGATCGTCCCGAAGGTCTCGAAGAAGGCGTAGGTGAGGTTGGTCACCACGAGGAAGAACGTGATGGGCGACAGCGCGGGGATCACGACGTGCCGGAAGCGCTGCCAGATGTTGGCGCCGTCGATCGATGCGGCCTCGAGCAGATCGGTCCGCACGTTCTGCAGGCCGGCGATGTAGAAGAGCAGGTTGTAGCCGAGGGTCTTCCACACGCTCGCCAGGATGACCAGCGCCTGGGCCAGCATCGGGTCCTGCCGGTAGTTGGGGAGCGTGATGCCGAACAGGGTGTTCAGCCAGTGCTCGATGATGCCGGCGTTCGGGTCGAAGATGACGAAGAACAGGATGCCGGCGATCGGGGGGGAGATCGCGTAGGGCCAGATCAACAGCGTCCGGTAGATCGCGCCTCCGCGCATCGGCTGGTACGCGAGGTAGGCGATCACGATCGAGATCACGAGACCGATGACGACGGTGCCAGCGGAGATGATCAGCGTGACGGTGAAGACCCGCTGGTAGCTGGAGGTCCACAGCAGGTACAGGAACAGCAACGTCGTGCCGACACCGAGCGTCGTCAGCCACGAGCCCCACCGCTCCGACCGGGAGTCGCCGCGACGGTCGAGCCACGCGCCGGCCACGAACAGCACGAGCGTGGCGAGCAGCACCCCGAAGGTGGTCGTCGGCGAGGAGGGGCCGATCAGCTCCGTGAAGTTCAGGACGCAGCGATCGACCGAGAAGGGCGCGCCGAGGCGCACCAGCTGGGTGGACAGGTCGAGGGTGTACAGCGCCGGCCAGTACAGGAACAGGATCAGGATCAACAGGGTCGGCGCCAACAGGACCCAGGGCAGGAACGGGTGGCCGCGGAAGACGCCGTGGGTGGTCGTGTCCCGCTTGACGGCGCGCTGCTTGGCGCCGGCGGGGTCGAGCAGCGTCCGGGCGATGCGCAGGGCGAGCAGCGTGCCGGTCGCGCCGAGGGTGAGGCCGAACAGCAGGTCGACCGGTTCGGCCTCCGGCCCGAACGTGCAGAAGCGCAGCGGCACGTAGAACAGCAGCGGACCGACGAGGCCCGCGACGGCACCGACGCCCGCGGCGAGCGGTACGGGTCGTGCGATCCGGCTCGCGACGGCGCCGAGCAGGACGGCACCGAGGGTGGCGCTCGCGACCAGCGCCAGGACCGCGGAGAACGTGAGCTGCACCGCCCGAGCTCCTCACGTCATGGTGCGGCGGGGGGAGCGCCGCGGGCGCTCCCCCCGGGGGAGGCGACGTCAGCCGCCGACGACCAGCGAGTTGTACTCGTCGAGCAGCTGTTGGCCGGACGTCTGCGCCTCGGCCATGCGCTCCGCGGGGTCGAGGTCGTTGACGAGGATGTCCTCGATCGCCTCGGTGATCACGTCACGGATCGCGACGAAGTTGCCCATCAGCACGCCGGCGGTCGCCGGCGAGTCCGGGGCCGCGTCGAGCTGCTCGTTCGCGGTGCGCGAGTTCGGGCTCTCGTCGAACCAACCCTCGCCTTCGAGCTGGTCGACGGCCTCGTTGGTGATCGGGATGTAGCCGGTCTCCCGGTGCCAGTCGGCGGCGTTCTCCGGGTTGGACAGGTAGTTCATGAACGCGAGCGCCGCGTCCTCGACCTCCTGCTCCAGGCCGTCGATCAGCCACAGCGAGGCGCCACCGATGATGTAGCCCCCGTCGTCGCTCTCGGCGTTGTAGGGGAAGAACGAGGTCTCGACCTCGAAGCCGGCCTGCTCGCCCTCGTCGGTCAGCAGCGTGGTGTCGGAGGAGGAGTAGATCAGGAACGGCACCTGCTGGGCCGCGAAGGCGTTGTAGGTCCCGGTCCAGTCCCGCTGGACGCCGGTGTAGACGTAGTAGCCATCGTCCTGCAGCTGCTTCCACCAGTCGAGCCAGTCGATCATCGCGTCGGTCTCGAGGTAGACCTCGGTCGCCCGGTCGGTGCGGCCGTTGTCGTTGTTGCCGAGCACCTCGTCCTGCCGGGCGATGGCCTGCTCGGTGAACCACGAATGGTTCGGCCAGGTGATGCAGTCCGGCGGCGGGTCGTCGGAGGACATGATCGTCTCGCACGCCTCCTCGACGTCCTGCCAGGTCTCCGGGATGTCGACCTCGTACTCCTCGAGCATGGTCATGTTGTTGAACATGATCGCGGAGGAGGTGTTCCACGCCATCGAGCGCATCTCGCCTTCCAGCGTGTAGTAGTTGAGAGCCGCGTCGACGACGTCGTCGATCACGACCGGCACCCCCAGGATCTCGTCGCGGCCGGCGATCGCTGCCTCGACGCTGGTGAACAGTGGTTCGCCGGCGGCACTGACCGCGTCAGCGGCCTCCGTCGTCGCCGCCTCGAAGTACTGGACCACCGCCGGCGGGTTGCCCTGGTCGACGGCGAGCAGGGTGGCGTCGAACAGCGGCTCGTAGGCGTCGTAGCCCTCGATCGTGATGGCGTAGCCCTCGATCTGCTGGTTGAAGTCCTCGGCGACCTGGCGGGTCCAGTCGAGCCGGCCGTCGGTGAACGCGATCCAGACGGGCACGGCGACGACGTCCTCCGGCACCGGCTCCGGCTCCGGCTCGGCGTCGGTCTCTTCCTCGTCGGTCTCGGCCGGCGCCTCGGTCGCCTCGGTCTCTTCGTCGGTGACGTCGCCGGTCGTGGCGTCCTCGTCGTTGTTGGTGGTGTCACCGCAGGCCGTGAGCAGCAGCGCGGCGACGGAGAGCAGCGCGGTCGCCCGCGTTGCGCCTCGGAACCTCTTCATCTCCATCTCCTGGCGGGTCGGGCGGGGGGAACGATCGGACGATCGAGCAACGGGGTCGCTCGGCCGGTCGAGCGGACGCTACGGCCGCCGGGTAGCCACCTGCTGACCGGGGCGCTGCCGGCGTCGTAGCGGGAGCTGAACGGCGGGAGGCGCCGTACGGCACGGTCACCGCAGGGCCACATGACGTTCACGTCTCCGGGGGTTCTCGGGTTCAGCGCAGGCGCCGGGAGTCGGTCGGGGGGCGCCCATGCCCGACGCTAGTCTCGCTCGATGTGGAGGCGATAGAGCAGATCGACATCCGCGACGCCGCCCGGCGGATCGCGGGCGCGGTGCGTCGGACCCCGCTCCTCGCGCTCGAGGTCGGCGCCGTCGGTGTCGAGCATCCGCTGCTCGCGAAGCTCGACCTGCTGCAGCCGACCGGGTCGTTCAAGGTCCGCGGCGCGTTGGCGCTGCTCACCGGGGTGGCCGTCCCGCCTGCCGGTGTCGTCGCGGCGTCCGGGGGCAACTTCGGTCTGGCGGTCGCCTGGGCGGCGGAGCGCCTCGGCATCCCGGCGGAGATCGTCGTCCCGGCGACGACGCCACCGGACAAGCTGGCACCGTTCGCCGCCTTCGCTGCCACCCTGCGGGTCGTGGACGGCTACTACGCCGACGCGCTCGCGGTGGCCGACGACCTCGTCGCGTCGACCGGCGCACTGCACGCCCATGCCTACGACCAGCCGGAGGTGGTCGCCGGCCAGGGCACGGCCGCCTTGGAGGTGCTCGAGGACGCGCCGGTCGAGACGATCGTGGTGGCGTGCGGCGGCGGTGGCCTGCTCGCGGGAACGATCGCGGCCGTCGCCGATCGGGCTCGCGTCGTCGCCGTCGAGACCGCCGGCACGGCGACGCTGCACGCCGCCCTCGACGCCGGCCGCCCCGTGGACATCGAGGTGGGTGGCCTCGCGGCGTCGTCCCTCGGCGCGGCGCGCATCGGGACGCTCGCGTGGGCGGCCAGGGATGGCATCGCGCGCTCGATCGTCGTCTCGGACGACGACGTCCGCGCCGCGCAGCGTTTCCTCTGGGCGGGGGTGCGCCTGGTGGCGGAACCGGGCGGTGCGACCGCGTTGGCGGCGCTGACCAGCGGCGCCTACCAGCCAGCCCCCGACGAGCGGGTCGCGGTCCTCGTCTGCGGAGCGAACACCGACCCCGGCTCGGTGCGCGAGCTCCGGCGGGTCCACGCTCGGCCGCCACCACGCGGCCGATCCGGCCGACCCCCCACCGGCGTGTAGGGGCTCCCCCCACTACCGGCGAGCGCCAGGACCCGCCATGCTGAACTCGAGCACCCGTCCGTGTGTGGCGGTTGCGCGAGGAGGTGAGGGACCGTGCAGGACCTGCGCGAACGGCTGACGGCCTGGTCCGAGGCGGGTCTGCTCGAGGTCGAGCAGGCGGCCGCGATCGAACGCTTCGAGGCGCAACTCGCCGCCGCCGGCGAGCGGACGTGGCCGCCGGCCACGTACGCCCGCGACGACGCCGCGCGCCGCCGCGTCGCACCGGCCGAGGCGATCGGCTACGTCGGTGCCGCCCTCGCCGTCGGCGCCGTCGGGCTGATGCTCGGGGACCTCTGGTCGGGCTTCACGGCCACCGGCAGGCTGACGCTCATCGGCCTGTTGACCGTGCTGCTGTTCGGCGCCGGGGTGGCGTTGCGGGCCACGGCGTCGGGGCCGGTCCAGCGGCTGACGAGCGTGCTGCTCGTCGCTGGCGTCATCGGAGCGACCTGGTTCGCCGCCGTGCTGGGCGACGAGGTGCTCGCGTTGCGGTGGGACCAGGTCGAACTGCTGGTGGCGGGTGTCGCGGCGGCGACCGCGATCCCGACCTACCTGTGGCGGCGACGTGGGCTGCCGCAGCTCGCGGCGTTCGCGTCGGTCCTCGCGCTCGCGTTCGCGGTACTGCCGCTGCTCTCGTCGACCCCGGCTCGGTGGGTCAACGGTCTCGTCGTCACCACCATCGGGCTCGCGTGGCTGCTCGCCTCCCTCGGTGGCTGGCTGCCGCCGCTCGCCGTCAGTGGGGTGCTCGGCGGTGCCACGGCCCTGCTCGGCATGCAGATCGCAGGGACCGACTGGATGGGTGAGGCGACGACCTGGCCGTGGCTGCTCGCCGGGGTGCTGCTCGCCGCCGGACTCATCGGCCTCTCGCTGCGCCGCGACACCTTCCACCACCTGGTGGTCGGTTCCCTCGGGCTCTTCGTGTTCGTGCCGCAGGTGGTCTTCGAACTCTTCGGCGACGCGATCGGCGGCCCCGCGACGATGCTCGTCATCGGTCTGCTGCTGGTCGTGCTCGCCGTCGGGGTCGGTCGCGCAGGGCGCGAGGTCCGCGGCTCGCGGTCGGATGCCCGCCCGCCCGACCAGCCGCCGGGACCGCGACCACCGGCAGCGCCAGCGACCACGGAGGTGTCGGCCAAGGAGGTGAGTGGACGATGACGGACCTGGAGATCACGACCCGACCGGATGCGACCCCATCGTCTCCCACTCGGAGCGTCGCGTTGCTGGTCGCTGCTGCGGTGCTGATCGTCGCGGTCGTCGTCGCGGTCCTGCTGTTCGGGGTGCAGCGTCCCCCGCGGCTCGCGGACGTCGCCCTCGGCGAGCCGCCGGCACCGCCCGCAGGGATCGCGTGGACCGAATGGCGGCAGCAGGACTGCGTGTGGGTGCTCCGGCCGGAGGGCAGCGCGACCCGCCTGACCTGCGACCGGGACGGCATCGCCGTGCGTGCGTGGACCGACGAGGGGCTCGTCGTGACCCGTTGGACGGGCGGGAACCTGGTGACGGTCGAGCTGCTCGACCCGGATGACGGTGCGATGCTCGCCACCTGGGAGGTGTCGGAGTTCCAGGTGGGCGACGACGGCGAGTACGACGTCGAGGGGAGCCCCGGCGTGCTGCGCTCCCGGTGGCAGGACGGCACCTTGACGGTGACCACCCGCGACGGTGCCGAGCTGTGGACGGTCGAGACCTTCGAGGATTACCGCGTCGAGCGCGCCACCCTGGCGCCCGATGGCAGCGTCATCGCCGCCGTGGACTCGCTCGGCCGGCTGCTGCTCCTCGACGGGGCGGGCGAGCACGAGCCGCGGCGGTGGGCCACGGACGTGCCGCAATGGGGCCCCTTGGTGTGGGAAGGGACGCCGCTGCCCGCGGGGTTCCCGACGGGCGACTGAGGGCCGGCCCCGGGCCGGGCGGGACGGCGGGGCTGGCTACGCTCGCGGCGCCACCCCGTCGACCCTCTCGGCCCCGGACCCCACGATGAGCGACCAGCCCGCCCCGCAGCTGCCGAAGGCCTACGACCCGGCCGCGGTCGAGCCTGACCTGTACGCGGACTGGGTCGGCGCCGGGCTGTTCCACGCCGCGCCGGACGACCCGGGCGAGCCGTTCTCGATCGTGATCCCCCCGCCGAACGTGACCGGCTCCCTGCACGTCGGCCATGCGCTCGACAACACGATCCAGGACGTGATCATCCGCCGCGAGCGGATGCGCGGGAAGAACGCCGTGTGGGTGCCGGGCACCGACCACGCCGGCATCGCGACGCAGAACGTGGTGGAGAAGCTGCTCGCGGCGGAGGGAACCGACCGGCACGCGATCGGCCGTGAGGCCTTCCTCGAGCGCGTCTGGGCGTTCAAGGAGGAGGCCGGCGGCGCGATCCTGCGCCAGCTGCGCCGGCTCGGCGCGTCCGCCGACTGGGACCGCGAGGTCTTCACCTTCGACGAGCAGCGCTCGCACGCCGTCCGCGAGGTGTTCGTCTCGCTCCACGAGCAGGGCCTGATCTACCGCGGCAACCGGCTCATCAACTGGTGCCCGCGCTGCAACACCGCCCTGTCCGACATCGAGGTGGAGCACGAGGACACCCGCGGCGAGCTCGCCCGGTTCGTCTACCCGCTGGTGGCCTTGGAGGGTGAGGACGCCGGTGACGGCCCCACGGGCATCGAGGTGGCGACCACCCGTGCGGAGACGATGCTCGGGGACACGGCCGTCGCCGTGCACCCGGACGACGAGCGCTACACCCAGCTGGTGGGCCGCCGGGTGCGCCACCCCTTCCAGGACCGCACCTTCCCGGTGATCGCCGACGACTACGTCGACCCGGAGTTCGGCTCCGGCGCCGTGAAGATCACCCCGGCCCACGACCCCAACGACCACGCCATCGCCCTGCGCCACGAGCTCGACGTGATCGACATCATGGACGACCACGCCGTGCTCACCGACGTGGTGGGGGAGCGGTTCGCCGGCATGGACCGCTTCACGGCCCGCCGCGAGGTCAAGGGCGCGCTGGCGGAACTCGACCTGCTGCTCGGCGTCGACGCGCACGACCACGCCGTCGGGCACTGCTCGCGCTGCCACACCGCCGTGGAGCCGAGGTTGTCCGACCAGTGGTTCGTCGCGATGCG
This sequence comes from Nitriliruptoraceae bacterium, assembly GCA_007133465.1. Lineage (GTDB taxonomy): Bacteria > Actinomycetota > Nitriliruptoria > Nitriliruptorales > Nitriliruptoraceae > SLMP01. The sequence goes on from SLMP01000170.1 coordinate 21,228, forward strand.
CCAGCTGGCGGACAAGGCCGCGGCCGCGGTGTGCGACGGCCGGACGGTGTTCGTGCCGGCGGCCTACACCAAGCCGTTCCTCGCCTGGCTCGACAACCTGCACGACTGGTGCATCTCCCGGCAGATCTGGTGGGGGCACCGCATCCCCGCCTGGTACGGCCCGGACGGTCAGGTGCGGGTCTCGCGCGAGGACGTCGACGAACCCGGCTGGGTCCAGGACGAGGACGTGCTCGACACCTGGTTCAGCTCCCAGCTGTGGCCCTTCAGCGTGTTCGGCTGGCCGGACGAGACCCCCGAGCTCGCCACCTGGTTCCCGACCTCGACGCTCGTGACCGGCTACGACATCAACACCTTCTGGGTGTCGCGCATGCTGATGATCAGCCTGTGGTTCACCGACGAGGTGCCCTTCCGGGTGGTGCACAACCACGGGCTCGTCCGGGACGAGTTCGGCAAGAAGATGTCGAAGTCGTTCGGCAACGTGATCGATCCGCTCGACCTGATCGACACCTACGGCGCGGACGCCACCCGGTTCGCGCTGCTGCGCTCGGCCGCCCCCGGCGCGGACGTGCCGCTCGCGGAGGAGTGGGTCGAGGGCACGAAGCGCTTCGCGAACAAGCTGTGGAACGTCGGCGGGTTCGCGCTCACGCGCCTGGAGGGGGTCCGCCCCGGGCCGATGCCGCCGCCGCCGGCGCTCGCGCTGGAGGACTGCTGGATCCTCTCGCGGCTGCAGGCCGTCCACCTCGCCGTCGATGCCGCCTACGACAGCTACGACTGGGCGACGGTGTCGCGCACGCTCTACCACTTCGTGTGGGACGAGCTCGCCGACTGGTACGTGGAGGCGGTGAAGGTCCGGCTCTACGGCGCCGACGCCGCAGCGGCCGAGGTCGCCCGGCAGGTGCTCGCGAACGTCGCCGACCGGGTGCTACGGCTGCTCCATCCGGTGATGCCGTTCGTCACCGAAGCGCTCTGGCGCGTGCTGACCGGCGCGGCCGGCGGCCGCGACTCGCTGATGGTCGCCGACTGGCCGCTGCCGGAGGACGGGCAGGCCGACCCCGACAGCGAGCGACGCTTCGGGCTGCTGCAGGGGCTGGTGACGGAGGTCAACCGGTTCCGGTCGCAGAACGGCATCGCGCCGTCGGCACGCTTCGAGCTCACCGTCGCGTCCGGCGAGGGTGACCTGCTCGCCGAGCAGTCGTCGCTGGTGTGCTCGCTCGCGGGGCTGTCCGACCTGACCGTGGTCCCGGACATCGAGGACCGGCACGGCACCTCGACGATCGTGTTCCCCGCCGGCCGGGCGCAGGTCGAACTGGCCGGGCTGATCGACGTCGACGCGGAGCTCGCGCGACTCGGCAAGGAACGCGACCGTCTCGCCGGCGACCTCGCGCGCACCGAGGGCAAGCTCGGCAACGCGAGCTTCGTCGCCCGCGCCCCGGCCGAGGTGGTCGAGCGCGAACGCTCCCGCCGTGAGGAGCTGCTCGCTGCCCGCGCCCAGCTCGACGAGCGGATCGAGGCGTTGACCGCCCTGCGGTGAGGTCGGCGCCGGGCTCACGGGCGCGTCAGCGTTCGAGCGCGACCAGGTCGTAGTGCGGCGCACGGTGCCCCGTGCCCGCGCAGGTCATGCCGACGGGGACGTTGCGCTGCGTGACCGCGACGACCGCGGCGACGGGCGTGCCGTCCGCCACCTCGAACCGCACCCGGTGGTGCTCGCCCACCCGGTCCGCGCCTCGGAAGACCAGCGCCCCGAGCCGGTCCTGGTCGAGCGCCGCGCGGACGAACGCCTCGGCCGCCTGCACGACGAACGGCAGCGCCGAGCTGCCTCGCCAGTGGTCCAGCAGCAGCCGCCGGTCCTCGTGCGCCTCGACCGCCCGGATCGCCGTGACCGGGTCGAGGTGGCCGTAGAAGACGCCGTCCGGGAGGCAGACGAGGTTGCCGGCGAAGCGGTCGCCGCCGACGTGGGAGCACTCCCACAGCCGCTCGCCGACCACCTCCGCCAGGGCGTGGGCCACGGGTCGGCCGTACTCGGCACAGCACGGGTCGTGCCGGCCGTTGGTGCAGACGAGGTACAGCGGATCGGTCACCGGCTGCCCGCCGACCGACCGCCCTTCGCCGAGTGGGCTGAGGTCGTGGGCGAGCAGGTCGCGGACGTCGTCGAGCGCGAGTCGCTCGAGCCAGCCACCCGACGGCGTGGTCCACCCGACGTAGGCCGACCGGCGCTCGTCCGCGCGGGCCCGCGCGGCGGTGCTCGGCCGTCGCAGGAGCAGCACCCGGGCGGGCAGCGACCGGGCCCATGCCCGCAACCGTTCGGCGACCTCCGGTGGGAGGGCCGAGCCGGTCAGGGCGTCGGGCCCCCAGGCACCCGGTTGTTCCACCAGCAGCCACCGGCGCGCCCGTGAGGCCGTCCCGGACGGTGACTCGCCGCAGGTGCGCGACCGAGCGGCGCAGGTGTCACGCACGCGAGGACGTCGCGGGCCGGTCGATCGTCAGCAACCCCTCGCGGACCAGCCGCCGGCACAGCACGAGTCGGCTCGGTTCGTCGATCAGCTCGTCGAGCTCCTTCGGCGCGAACGCCCCGAGCGCGACGATCCGTTCGACGATTGCGGCGACACCCGACGGCACGGTGAGCCGGCGGTCGCCGAGCACGACCGTCGCGCGATCGCCCTCGACCCGGACCCGGCAGGTGACGGCCGGCCGAACCCGCAGCGGGGTCCCGTCGTCGAGCCCGTCCAGCTCGAGCAGGTCCCGGATGCCCCCGGTCAGGTCCGGCAGGCGGGTCGACCAGAATCGGTCCGCGACCGCTGCCGGCACCTCCTCGACCAGCCGCTCGTCGGTCAGCGCCTCCGCCACCGCGGCGAGGTGGCGGTGGAGCTCGGCCGCCAGCTCCTCGGGCGTCTCCGCCCACCGGCCGGGCAGCGGCTGGTCGAGCCCGGCCGTCGCCCCGACCGCTGCGGCGACCGCGCGCTCGACCACCTCCCGCCAGGTCGTCGAGCGGACGCCGATCGTCAGGTGCAACGACGGGCGGTCGATCGTCTGGGCGGCGTGCCGCGTGCCGGCCGGCAGGTACAGCACGTCGCCCGGCTGCAGCTCGAGCTCCCACCGCGGCTCGTCCGGCGGCTCCACGACCCAGCGCTTGACCCCGTGGGTCTGCAGCGCGAAGACGTCGTGCGGGTCCCCGTGCAGGTTCAGTCCCTGCGCGACGGGCGGCGTCAGGTAGGCGTTCGCCTGCACCCGATGCGTGAGGGTGCCCTCGAGCGACCGGCAGAAGGCCGCGACCGGTGCCCAGCTGCGGTGCAGGCCCTGCAGCACGATCGTGGCGCCGGCCGCGAACTCACGGTGCACGGCGGCGACGTCGACGAGGTCGTGGACGGGCCGCGAGCCGATCCGCGCCGTGCGGGTGACGCTGCCGATCGGCAGGCTCGCGCCGGCGCGGACCAGGCGGAACGCCGGAGCACGTAGCCCGCTCCCGGCGACCACCCGGTCCACGTCGTCGAGCGAGAGCAGGTCCACGAACCCGTCCGGGTCGACGTCCCGCAGGAACCTCGGACGTCGACCGAGGTCGTCGGCGACGAAGGCGTCCTCGTCGCCGACCAGTCGCGCGAGCGCGCTGCCCATCGCTTCCCTCCGGTCAGGCGCCCGTCGCGTCCCCGTCGTGGGCGTCGGTGGCGTCTCCGCCGGTGCCGTCGGCGTCGGTGCCGTCCGCGTCGGTGCCGTCGGCGTCGGTGCCGTCCGCGTCGGTGCCGTCCGCGTCGGAGGCGTCGCCGTCGTGGGCGTCGGTGGCGTCTCCGTCGGTGGCGTCGGCGTCGGTGCCGTCCGCGTTGGAGGCGTCGCCGTCGTGGGCGTCGGTGGCGTCCCCGTCGGTGCTGTCGGCATCGGACGCGTCAGCGGCCGGGCCGCCGACCGCGCCGGCTCCCTGCGTTTGCATGTCGTCGTCGGACAGTCCTTCGATCTGCATGCTGCTCTCCTCCTCGACCATCGGCGGTCGTCGTCGCCGGTCCGAGGATCCTCGAAGCGGTCGCGGCGCGACGGTAGGCGGCCAGCAGGTCCGACGCCACCGCCCGGCCGGCCGTGGGCCGCCGGCCGCCACCCGCTGCGACGCCGACGGCCCCGCGCCGGCGATGCGCCTGCTTCGCGGCGTCGCGCCGCG
>SLMP01000030.1 GCA_007133465.1 Nitriliruptoraceae bacterium
CACGAGCTGGAGCTGCCGCCGGAGCTCCAGGAGCGCACCGAGGGATGGCGCGACCGTGGTGCCGCCGTCCTCGCGGTCGTCCGTGACGGCGAGGTCATCGGCGCCTTCGCGCTCGAGGACCAGGTCCGGGACGTGTCCCGAGAGGCGGTCGAGCGGCTGCACGCCGCCGGGGTCACGGTCGCGATGATCACCGGCGATGCGCAGCAGGTCGCGGATGCGGTCGCGGCCGAGCTCGACATCGACGAGGTGTTCGCCGAGGTCCTGCCGGAGGACAAGGCCGACCAGGTCGCCTCGCTGCAGGACCAGGGCCGCAAGGTGGCGATGGTCGGGGACGGGGTCAACGACGCTCCCGCGCTCGCACGCGCGGACGTCGGCATCGCCATCGGTGCGGGGACCGATGTCGCGATCGAGTCCGCCGGCCTCGTCCTGGCCTCCGACGACCCGCGGGGGGTCGTCGCGATCCGGGAGCTGTCCCAGGCGACCTACCGCAAGATGGTCCAGAACCTGTGGTGGGCCGCGGGCTACAACATCGTCGCGCTCCCGCTCGCCGCGGGCGTGCTGGCCCCGATCGGGTTCATCCTGCCCATCGCGGTCGGAGCGATCCTCATGTCCACCTCCACCGTGGTCGTGGCGCTCAACGCGCAGCTGCTCCGCCGTGTCGAGGTGTCCAGCCCGTCGACCACCTGACCCGCGTCACCGATCCGGTCCGCTTCACGTTCGTTGGACGGACCGTGCGATCTGCCCGACACCAGCGACACGAGGCTGGCGACGAGAGATCACCACCCACTGGCGTGGCGTCGGGGCGACCACATGAAGCAGGCCAGCCATCACCGGGCCGAACGCCGCATCGTCGCGGTCACCGGAGAGGTGATCTCACCGCCCTCGGGTTCGACTGGCCATCGCCGCTACTGCCGGCCCAGATCCTGTGGTGCAAGGTGGTCACCTACGGCCTCGCCGACGACGCCGGGCCGCTCGCTCGTCACAGCCGCTAGGAGTCCTGTCGGCGGGCACCTTCATGGCGGGGGCTGGTCTGGCGTCGCCCTGCCGGCCCTCGCTGCCCCTGTCCGGGCGGAGGGGAGACGCGACGGCCACGTCACCTACGGTGGTCATCACGGCTCCCTGGACGAAGCACGTCCCATGATCCGGCGGCCGGCTGGCATGCGGCTGACCAGCAGCACGACGAACGCTTGGACTTCATAGACCAGGACGAGGTGACCCGTGCGCCATCAGCTGACCACCCGGTTCGTCGTCGTGATGACGGCCGTGCTCGTGGTCTCGGCCGTGGCGTGGGCGGGACTCGCTCGGACCGTCGCCACCGTGGACGGCGAGCACCGCACCGAGGCGGTGCTCGGGCTGACCGGTGAGGTCGACCGTGGTCGGGAGCTGTTCCTGGACACCCCCGGCCGGGCGTGTGCCTCCTGTCACAGCTTCGAGGCGCTCGGGGTCGTCGCCGACGGTGGCCCGCCGATCGAGGCGCTGGACCCGACCGAACGCGAGACGATCGCGTCTCTCCTCGAGGGGACGGTGCCGGCACACGACGACTACGACTATGGGCACGTGCTGTCGAACCAGGAGATCGCGGACCTGGCGGCGCTGCTGCGGGACGTCGGCGACGACTGACCCCCCCCCGACCCGAGCGGCCCCGAGCGCGTCCGTCCGCGGCGACCTCCGCGGCGCGGTCGAAGATGGCGTCCCGTCCCCGCCCATCCAGCCGCGCCAGCGGCCTGGCAACCTGGGGCCGCCGCGACGAAGGAGCCTGGGTGGTGGGCCTGCCACAGCGGCTGTCCGACGAGCTCGACGACTACGTGGACCGGACGCCTACCGACCGCGACCGCTTCGTGGACCTGCTCCGGGTCGTCAGCATCGGGGTCGTCGTCGTCTGGCATTGGGTGCTCTCGATCACCCAGTGGCGGGACGGTGCACTGGTCATGCCGAACCCGATCGACGCGGTCCCAGGAGGGTGGCTCGCGACCTGGGCGCTGCAGATCATGCCGATGTTCTTCCTGGTGGGCGGGTTCGCGAACCATGCGGGGTGGAGCTCCCTCCGGCGCGACGGCGGGGGGGCGAGGGAGTTCCTGAGCTCTCGGCTGCGCCGGTTGCTCGTCCCCACCGGCGCCTTCGTCGTAGCGTGGGCCCTCTTCGACACCCTCATGCGCGTTGCCTGGCCTGGCTACCGCAGCATGCTCGAGTGGGCGCCGATCATCATCACCCCCTTCTGGTTCCTCGCGGCCTACTTCTGGGTCCTGCTGCTCGTCCCCGTCACCGTGCGCCTCCATCAAGCGGGCGGGGTCCTCACCCTCACGGTCATGGCGGCGATCATCGCCCTCGTCGACGTGGGTCGGTTCCAGCTCGGTATCGAGTGGTTCGGGTTCCTCAACAGCGCCCTAGTGTTCGTCTTCATCCACCAGCTCGGCTACTTCTACCGTGACGGGACCTACGACCGGATCGGCTGGCGAGGGCAGCTCGCGATCGTGTTGGGCGCGGTCGCCGGCATGATCGTGCTGACCAGCCTCCCCGTGTATCCCCGCTCGATGGTTGCGACCCGCGAGATCGACTTCAGCCACATGTGGCCGACGACCGCCGTCATCGGGGTGGTGGCGCTCATGCAGACCGGCGTCGCGATGCTGGTCCGTCCAGCGCTACGCGGGTGGCTCGAGCTGCGGCGCGTCTGGAAGAGCGTGGTCGCCATCAACGCGGTGATCCTGACGATCTTCCTGTGGCACATGACCGCGAAGGTCGTCGTCATCGGGGTGTACGAGGCGCTCGGCTTGGCGCTGCTCGAGGAGCCGACGCTCGGATGGTGGCTCCAACGGCCACTGTGGCTGCTCGCTCCCGCGGTGGTGCTCGTCCCCTTCGTCGCGCTCTTCGCACCGCTCGAACTGCGAGGTCGACGTCGCTGAGCGGACAGGCCCTCCCTGGACCGGCGCCCCAGGGCGGGTGCGCCGTTGACGCCGCCGCCCGTCTCGCCCCGGTCGGAGCAGCGCCACTTGCATCGGATCGCCGGTCGACTCCTCGAGGTCGGCGACCGTGCAGCGACGGGATGAACGATGCCCCGGCCCTCGAGTCGGCGCACATCGGTGCGGCCATGGGCAGCGGGACCGACGTGGCGAAGAAGCCAGCGACATGTCGGGCGGCTGGCTCGTCGCAGCCGCTGACGAGCCGGGTCGGCGGGCCGCGCCCATCGCGGGGACTGGGTCTGGTGTCGCGGCTCTGGTGTCGCTCGTCTGGCGTCGCTGCCCCTGTCCGGGCGGAGGGGAGACGCGACGGCCACGTCACCTACGGTGGTGATCACGGCATCCTCGGACGAAAGGGCAACCCATGATCCGCCGACTCGAGCAGAGCCACGACCACATCGTCGGCTATTCGCTGTCCGGCGACGTGACCGAGGACGACTACACGCAGGCCGCCAGCGAGCTGCGCGACGACATCGCCCGCCACGGCAAGGTCCGGCTGCTCTTCCGCCTCAAGGACCTCTCCCTGTCGTCGTTCTTCGCCGCACTGGACGACCGCTTCCGGTTCGTCGTCGAGCACCAGGACGACATCGAACGCGTCGCCGTCATCAGTGACGACACGGCGAGCGGGATGATCGCAAAGGCTGCGGGCGGACTGTCGAACATGGAGATCGACACCTTCTCCCACGACGACGAGCCCAAGGCCTGGGCGTGGCTCGAGTGATGTCGACCAGCAGGCCGTGACGCGCTCCGGCTGACGGCCGGGCGGCTCCAGCTGCAGAAGGGGGTCCCCGTGGAGCTCCGTGACCTGGTCAACGACCGGCCGGCCCACCTCGTGCTGCTCGTGGTCGACGGTCTCGGCGGTTACGCCGACGCCCGGCACGGCAGCGAACTCGAGGAGGCGACGACACCGAACCTCGACCAGCTCGCGGCGGAAGGGTCGTGCGGCGTGGCGCTGCCCGCCGGACCGGGCATCACCGTCGGGTCCGGCCCCGGGCACCTCGCACTGTTCGGCTACGACCCCCTCGAGTACGACCTCGGTCGTGGCCTGCTCTCTGCCCTCGGGCTGGGGGTGGACCTCCGACCAGGCGACCTCGCGGCCCGGGGCAACCTCGCGACCCTCGACGCCGACGACAACGTCGTCGACCGCCGCGCCGGGAGGATCGACGACGCTCGGGCACGCGCCATCGTCGACCGCCTCGAGGCCGGGGTGTCCCTGCCGGACGTGGAGGTCTCCTTCCGCCACGTCTCGGAGCACCGGGTGCTGCTGGTGCTGCGGGGCGAGGGGCTCGACCCGCGTGTCGGCGACCTCGACCCCCAGCGAACCGGCGTACCGCCGCTCGCACCCACCGCCACCGCCCCGGAGGCCGAGCGCACCGCCCGCCTGCTCGAGCAACTGGACGCGGCGATGCGTGAGGCACTCGTCGGCCAGGACGCCGACGTCGTGCTCTTCCGCGGCTTCGACACCCACCACGACCTGCCGAGCATGCAGGAACGGTTCGGGCTCCGGCCGGCGACGGTCGCCACCTACCCGATGTACCGGGGGGTGGCGAAGCTCGTCGGGATGGACCTGCTGCCGGTCGTCGACTCGCTCGGCGAGCAGATCGCCCTGATGGCGGACCGCTGGAACGACTACGACTACCTGTTCGCGCACGAGAAGGCCGCCGACAGCGCCGGCCACGACGGCCGACGCGACGCGAAGATCGCCGCCATCGAGGCGGTCGACGCCCTCGTCCCCGACCTGGTGGCCCTGGCGCCCGACGTGCTGTGCATCACCGCCGACCACGCCGCCCCGACGCAGCTGTCGTCGCACTCCTGGCACCCGGTCCCGACCCTGCTGTGGGGCGAGGCGGTGGGCCGGGACGCGGTCACGAGCTTCGGCGAACGTGCCTGCGCCGCCGGCATGCTCGGCCACCTGCGCACGCAGGACCTGCTGCCGCTGATGCTCGCATCGGCTCGACGCCTCGAGAAGTACGGGGCGTAGCGGCGGGTGAGACCCGGCGACCATCGAGCTCCCACTCGAGCAGCGAGCAGCACGCGATCACCGATTGCCTACCCTGGTGTGAGGGATCGACGGCGGTGGTGGGACGGCGGATGCCACGACGTGAACGTGCCCGCGGGGTGCTGCTGGGGCTCGCGCTGGGGGATGCGCTGGGTGCACCGTTCGAGGGCCGCTCGCGGGTCGCCCGGGGGCAGGTGGAGGCGTGGCGCGACGCTCGCGGGCTGATGCGGTGGACCGACGACACCCACATGGCCCTGACGCTGTCGCGCCGCCTGCTGGTCGACCCGGACCTGGCCGACCCGGACGCGTTGGGGGCGGCGTTCGCCCGGGCCTACACGAACGAGCCGTGGCGTGGCTACGGCTCGGGTCCGCCCCAGGTGTTCGCCCTGGTCGAGGAAGGACTGGGCTTCGAGGAGGCGGCCGGGTCGCTGTTCGGCGGGTCGGGATCGTTCGGCAACGGTGCGGCGATGCGCGTCGCGCCGGTGGGGTTGCTGTCGGCCGCCTCCGATCCCGTGGTGGCGGCGCGGCTGGCGGCGATCCAGGCGCGGGTGACCCACACGCATGCCGACGCCGTCGACGGGGCGACGGTGATCGCCCAGGTGGTCGCGGGCTTGACGGTCACGGATCGGGTCGGAGGCGACGAGGTGCAGCAGGTCGTCCGCGCCACGACGGAGCGGTTGCCCGTCGGGGCGGTGCGAGAACGCCTGGTGGAGGTCATGAACGTCGTCGCGTCGGGCGGAGTCCCCCAGGAGGCCGCCGCGCGGTGCGGGACGGGGGTCGCCGCCGCGGCGTCGGTCCCGGCCGCGGTCGCGGCGCTGCTCGGCGGCCGTGATCCGCTCGAGGTCGTGACCGCCGCGATCGGGTTCGGGGGCGACACGGACACGATCGCGGCGATGGCGGGGGCGATGGCCGGGGCGGCCTGGGGGCTCGAGCGCGTCCCGGCCGGGCTGTTGGACCGGCTCGAGGCTCGCGGTGAGCTCGAGGAGCTGGCCGTCGCGCTCAGCTCGACTTGAGCTCCTCGGTGGTGCCCATCCGCAGGTAGGTCGTGTCCGACGACGTGCCTCCGGTCAGGACGTGCGCGAACCCCACCACCTCGGCCCGCACCTCACCGAACACCTGCTCCCGCACCCGCACGAACCTCTCGTCGGGCGGATCGTCGGACCACCGCCCGAACACCCCGGCCGCGGTCAGGTACCGGACCAGCCACCGCAGACCCACCTCGGTGTGGAGGTGGCATGCGACGGGTCGAGCACGTGTAACGGGGTGTGGTCGATGTCGACCAGGATCGCATCGAACCGCCGTCCCGGCTGGCGTGCCTCGAAGCCCTGATCGCCGCGCGCGAAGGCGAGCGCCTGGACCACCAACAGCTCGGACACACGCGGGTCCTCGAGCAGCTCACGGGCGGAGTCGCCGAGCTCGACCTCGAACACGTCGACCTCTCGCTCCGGCTGCTGACCGACCTCGCCGTCGTCTGGGTGGTGAGGGTCGAGGACGTGCGGACCGCCCGCTCGTTCGCGGACCGTCATGCCGTCCTCTCAGGTCGACGTCGGCCCTTCGGGCACGGGCCACATCGCGACGAGCGCCGTCGTCAGCGCGGTCGCGGTCAGCACCGTCCACCCCACGCCGAGCAGCGGCAGCGGGCCGGCCAGCCGCGTCGCGCCGAGCACGCTGAGCAACGCGCCGGCGGACAGTGCCACCGCCCGGCCCGTCGCACCTCGATCGAGTCGCGCGCGGATGGCGTCGCGGGCGACGGTGGTCCGGCCCCGCAGCATCGGTGCGAGGTAGACCAGGGTCGCCAGGATCGCCTGCGCCAGCACCCCCGTCAGCGCGGCGACCCCGAGCGCGTCGAGCCACCGCCACGCCTGGCCGGTCACGATGACGACGTCGGCCCAGACCACGGCGATCGCCCACCAGCACACCCCGAGCACCAGCGGCCGAGCCGCGGTCGCCGGGGCGGCGCGCAACGCTCGCACGATCGGCAGGCACACGGCCGTCGCCGTCGTCGCGAAGATCGCCAGTGCCGCAGCGGCCACCACGTGCAGCGCCGCCCCCCAGGTGCCACCCACACCGGCGAGGAAGAGCAGCACGACGGCGGCGCTCAGCGCCGTCGCGCCGTGCTTCAACGACCGGGCGGCGACGACGACGGCACCCGGCTCGATGCGCGTGCGCGCCATCGTCGGACCGAAGAACACGAGCGTCGCCAACAACGTCAGCCCGCCCCAGCCGAGGAGGTTCGCGTGCAGGTGCGCGATGCGGGTGGCGCTGAACCAGCTGCCGCTGACGAGCCCGATCCCCATCGCGGCCCCGAGCACCGCGCCGTGGAGGAAGGCGCCATGGGCGCGCTCGTAGAGCCGGACGATCCAGCCGAACCGCGCCCCGACGGCGGCGCGACGCATGCGGCGCAAGCGGCGGTAGGCGAGGAGGACCACGGCGATCAGCAACGTCGCGCCGCCCGCCAGGAGCGGCAGCCAGCGCACGACCAGGCCGGTCAGCACGGCCAGGATCGCGACGTTGGTGACCAGCGGCCACCACCACGCACGCTCGCCAGGGGTGCGCGTCAAGGTCCGGGTGAAGTGCTCGCTGAAGGTCAGGACCAGGTTCGTCAGGACCCCGAGGGTGAACAGGTGCACGGCCAACGGGCGCCCGCCGGGCAGCGCGTCACCACCGACCAGCCAGACGACCAGCGCCCCCGCGTACCCGAGCGCCACCAGGATGCTCGGAGCCGCCGAACCGAACGGCGACGACGCGCCACCGACCAGGTGCGTTCGCGCGACCCCCACCGCGCTCGCCATCAGCTGTCGACGCCGGCAGGCTCGGCGGCGCTCGCCTCGTGCGGCCCGTCCGCACCCGGCCGCGCGAGGTCCCGCGGCACCACGAACGTCCCCGCCTCCAGCGCCGCGTCGATCGTCACCAGCTCCTCCAGCGTCGTCGCCGCGAGCGACGCGAGCATGGCGTCCTGGGCACGCACCCACGGGACGTGGACCGCGCACATGCCGTCCCACCGGCACGGGCCGCCCCGCAGCACGCACACCGAGGACCGCAACTCACCGTCGACCGCGCGCACGACCTCCAGCAGATCCACCTCGACGGCAGGGCGGGCCAGGCGGTACCCGCCGTCGCGGCCGGCGACCGAGGTGACGAGGCCGGCGCGGACCAGCTCGGCGAGGATCTGCGGCACGTAGCCGATCGGGATGTCCATCTCGCCGGCGATCGCCCTCGCCTTGCGGCGCCGCTCGTCGGACGCATGCCGCGCGAGGTCCACGGCGGCCCGGATCGCGTAGTCGGCTCGCCGACCGAGCTGCAGGCGCATCGGCGTTACCGTTCGTTCGTCGTTCGGCACCCGGACGCGGCGGTGGCGCCGGGCGGACCCGACGCCAGCCGCGCGCACCCTATGGGCACCGCGGAGGTCAGTGCGAGGCACCGTCGCTGTCGCCGACCAGGAACACCCCGAGCGCGCCCTTGCCGACGTTCGCGAACTTGTGGGTCACGAAGGGGTAGTAGCCGTCGACGTCGAACGTGAACTCGACGAACCCCCCCTGCGACGGCTGCAGGTCGAGCGCCTGCGCCCCGCCCTGCTCGTCGCCGGGCCGCAGGCGGTAGGCGCCTTCCTTCCAGACGGTGTCGAAGATGGTGCCGATGACGTGGAACGCGCTGTTCTCCGACGGGCCGGCGTTCAGCAGCCACACCCGGACCCGCTCGTCCGGCTCGACGTCGTCGATCGGGTCGTGCACGTACTGGTTGGCGTGGCCGTTGAAGGCGACGATGTCCCAGTCCTCGTCCATCATCTTGGTCAGGTCCCCGGGCTCACCCTCCGGGCCGAGGTAGAACTCCGACTGCACGAAGACGTACTCGTGGTCCACCGCAGGAAGGTCGGGCGGGTCGACGATGAGGACCCCGTACTGACCGTTGCCGGTGTGGTGCAGGACGGGGGCCGTGCCGCAGTGGTACATCCACGCGCCGGCGTGCTTGGCCTCGAACTCGTAGACCAGCTCCTCGCCGGGCTGGATCGTGCGCATCTCGGTGCCCGGGTCGACCTTGCTTGCATGGAAGTCGATCGAGTGGCCCATCTCCCCGTCGTTGACGAAGGTGATGCGGAACAGGTCGCCGACCTTCCCGCGCAGGACCGGCCCCGGCACCATGTCGTCGAACGTCCACAGCTCCTGGGTCACGCCCGGCGCCACCTCGCCCTCGACCTGTGACGCGCGGATCGTGACCTCGTGCACGTCCTGGTCGGGGGCCGGCGCGAGCCGCGGGTCGCGGGCCTCGAAGTCGTCGGGCGGCGCCGCGTTCGGGTCGAACGACAGCGTGTCCGCGTAGGGCGACGCGGTGGTCACCGCATCGTGGCCGCCGGCGCCGTCGTGCGCAGCGTCGGCGGTGTCGCGGCCCTCCCCGTCGGCGCCGACGACCGTGAGCGTGCCCTCCATGCCCGCCTCGCGGTGGCCAGGCACGGTGCAGATCACCGTGTAGGTCCCCGGCTCGAGCGCAGCCGTGTCGAAGGTGTAGGCCTCACCGCTGTCGAGCATCGGCGTCCCGACGCCGCCCTCCTCGAGCACGAGGTCGTGCGGGATCGCCCCCGCGTTCACGACGGTCACGCTGCCGCCGACGGCGACCTCGTGGCTGGCCGGACGCACGACCATGTCGTCGAGGTCGAAGCTGATCGTCGTCGGCGCGTCGCTCGCGGCCGCCGCGGAGTCACCTCCGGTGCCGGCGCCGACGGCGGCGACACCGCCACCGGAGCCGCTGGCCACGACGATGATCAGGGCGCCGGCGCTCAGGACGAGGGCGACCGCGACGCCTGCCAGGGTCGCGATCATCCCCATCGCGCGGGTCTCGCGGGCTTCCTCGGAGGTGGTGTCGGTCATCGGTGCGGCTCCTCGCCCGGGTCGACGGGCGCATGGGCGATGTGCGATGGACCAAGAGTGAAGAACCATTAGTTTGGAGCAAAGGGTACTTCGCCCCTACTGCCGGTCCATCGGACCTCGAGTCGAACCACGGCGCCGGATGGCGAAGGGGCCTCGGACGGCCGAGGCACGACTTGTAGGCTCGAAGGGACCATCGAGGCGAGGGCACCCGTGGCGCAACCGCAAGGTGTCGTGCCATCGCTGCCGCGTTCATCGGTGGTGCGGCGGTCACAGGCGGGGTCGGCACCGTCATCGGTGCGATCGTCGGTGGGCTCATCATGGGCACGATGGCCAACGGCATGCAGCTCATGGGTGTCCCCCAATCACTGCAGGCGGTGGTCCGTGGTCTCGTGCTGCTGCTCGCCGTGGCCTTCGACGTCGACAACAAGCGCCGGGCCGCCGGCGGCGGCTGAGGCTCACCGACCCCAGGCGGCGCGGTGGAGGCCGCGCCGCCCTCCTTCGCGGGTCAGCCGCCGGTGAGTGGCCTGCTGCCGGGCGTCGTCCTGCTCACCAGCATCGTCGGCATGGCGGGGTTCCTCGCCTTCGTGCCACTGCCTGGACCTCGGGATGAGCGGATCGGCCGCGAAGCGCGGTTCCCGGCAGTCGTCGCCCAGGACAGCAGCCGCCGGAGCCCCCGTGGCCCACCTCCGCTGCGGGCGACGCTACCGTCGAAGCGGTGGCCACTCGGGCCCCAGCTCACATGTCCCGGCAGGCGACCGGCTCGGACGAACGCGACATGCCCACCATGCTCCCAGCGCGCTCAACCTCTCTCCTCCTCACGGCTCTCGCCGTCCTCGGAGGAGGCCTCACGGGGTGTGCCGTCACCAGCGACCCCACCGACCTGGCGCCGGAGCTGTACGTCGAGGAGCCGGACTACGCGCCGGAGGCTGTCGACGCCTTCCGGATGGACGGTGTGGGATCGGCCTACGGGCTCGTCACCGACTTCGCCCTCGAGCACGCCTTCAAGGCGCCCCTGCTCGACCCGGCGCGCTCCTACCACGGACTCGCTGAGCTCACCCTGCCCGTACTGCCACGCCTCGTACCCGAGGGCCGCCGCACCTTCGCCGCCCAGGTCGCCTCCGCGGTCGCTGGTGATCTCGACGCCCAGGACGGCCTGCGTGTGCTCACGTTCTACGGGTGGCGCGGACCCGGGTGGTCGCTGCCCGAGGATGGCGACCCGGTCGTCTTCGAGCACCTCACGGAGCCATCCGTCGAGTTCGTGCCGGCGACGAGCGACCGTCCGGAGCAGCTCCTGATCTCCTTCGTCCACACCGCCAGGCTGCGGTTCGTCGACGATGGCGCTCCGTTCCACCTCGATGTGCAGAAGGACATGGCGTTCTGGATGGTCCCGGCGACGGGGACGGATGGTCCCAGCTGGCTGATCGACAGCTATGACGGGGTGTTCCGGGTCACCGAGGTCGGCTGACGCGGATCCCCGGTCGGTTCGGCGCCGGCTGCGTCAGGAACCCGTGGCGAACGCTCCCGCGGTCTCCAGCACCGCGACCGCGCCCGGGAGGTGGGCGAACGCTGCCCGGACGTCGTCCGGGGTCGCGATCGCGTGCGCGTTGGTAACGAGGTAGTCGCGCAGCGCCGCATCGAAGGCCTCGGCCCCCGCGGCGTCCCGCGCCGCGACCAGCGCGTCGGACCCCCGGACGTAGACGCCCTCCACGTAGGTCCGCCCCGGGCGCTCCTGCGCGGCCCAATAGGTCATCGGCTGTCCGAGCTCGCCATCCGAGCGAGCGAGGCGGCCCGGCGGACGGAACGGGTCGCGGTCGGGATCGTCGACGACCGCCTGGACGAACGAGGCGAACGCCTCATCGAGCCAGGGATCGCGCGCCTGGTTGTTGCCGACGAGCCCGTAGAACCACTGATGGGCGAGCTCGTGGCTGAGGAGCCACCGCTCGTCCTCCGGGTCCACGTCGCCGAACTGCACGGCCCCCGCGTACTCGATGCCGTCCGTCTGATCGGGGAGAACGCTCACCCAGAGGTCGTCGTAGGGCAGTGGCCCGAGGTGGTCGACCAGCGAACGGGTGACGTCGACGACCTGGTCGCGCCACGCGTCGAGGGAAGCGCGCGTCCCCGCAGGTGCGCCGAGGTGCAGCGTGACCCCGTCGATGTCCTCCTCCAGCACCTCGAGATCACCGACCGTCACGGTGACGTCACGGACCGCGGGCGCCGCGAACCGGTGGGTCGACCGACCCGTGGCGGGATCGTCACGCACGCCGAGCGGTACGCCGACCCCCAGCACGTCGTAGCCGTGTGGGACCTCCACCTCCAGCGACCGCAGCTCGAACGTCTCGCTGGTCGCCATCTCCCCGGGGACCGCGACCGCCGCGTCCCTGGCCCAGCCCTGGCCCCGCTCCCAAGCCAACAGCGGGAACGCCGTGCCGAACCACGCCAGGTCGCCTGCCTGCGCCACGCCCAGTCGTTCGTCCGTGGCCGTACCCAGACGGACCTCGAAGGCGAGATCCACCACGATGGACGCACCGGCCGACGCACACTGCTCCAGCGGCGCCTCGATGAGCGTCGCGGGCGCCCCGTCCGGTGCCCCCGCGGGCACGAGGATCGGCGGGACGACCTCGCCATCGATGCGCAGTTCCGTGACCTCGAGCGCGTTGCCGGCGCGCGCGGTCGCCGGCTTGTTCGGCCAGGCGCGGAGGACGACCTCACACACCGACAGGTCCGGACGGAAGACGATCCGTTCGGTCCCGGTGACCTGGCGGAGGTCCGCGGCGACCTCGAAGCGCAGGTCGACCACCGGGCGCTGCGGATCGGGCTCGGGCCAGTCGGCCAGCGCCGCCAATGGCGGTGGCGCCTCGTCCGTGGCGTCGGTCGTGTCGCGGTGCGCGTCGGTGACCGCGTCCCGACCGTCCACGGACGTGCCCTCGTGCCTTGTAGGGGTGCAGGCCGAGGGGGCGAGGAGGGCGACGGCCAGGACGAGCGCGACGGCCGGGCGCCATCGACGTGCGCGCCCCGCGGCACCACGGTCACGCGGTGGCCGCACGGCGATCACCCCCCCGCAGGACCTCGTCGCCATCGAGCTCACGAACCCGGATCGGGTGGCTGCCGAGCACCGCGACGCAGCCGACGTAGCCCGGCCCCGGGTCGAGGTCCTGGAGGCGGACCGGCGGGCGGGAGGCGGTGGACGGGCTGGGCACCTCCCACGCGACGAGGGCCGCCGGCGCATCGGGTCGGCTGACGCGCAGCTTCGCGGGGGGGAACCCGAGCCCGTCACCCGTCGCCTTCAGCACCGCCTCCTTGCGCGTCCACCAACGTGCCATCGCGCGGCCGCGATCACCAACCGGGATGCGCCGGTAGGTGGCGAGCTCCGCCGGGCCGAGTGCCTCCGCAGCCAGCGCGGCCCGCGCCGGGTCGCCACGGTCGTCGGCGGCCTCGACGTCGACGCCGACCGCACGCCCTTCGGTCATCGCCACCCCTACCCGTGCGCCACGGCGCGTCACGCTGAACGACACGTTCGTCGGATCACCGTCCAGCCGCAACCTGCCGTGATCGTTCGCCCCGCACACCCGACAGGCAGCGCCGAGCGGGACGGCCACCGGCGGCACGTCGAGACGATCGGCCAACAACAGCCGCAGCAACGCACGAGCGGTCACGAATCCGAGCCGGTCCTCGGCGCAACGGAGGCGTCCAGCCCGCGCCCGTTCGGCGTCGCTCAGCAGACCGCCGTCCGCGGATCGGTCCGACGTCGCCCACCAGACCTGGCATCTGTCCGGCGCGCGCATCATCCAGCCATCACCTCGTCGACCAGGTCGAGCCCGAGATCAAGGGCGAGCGGCTCGGGAGGGCACAGACCGTCGTCGACGAACCAGTCGGCGGTCGCCTCCGGATGTGGCCCGACGACCCCGACCGCGCCACGGCCGTAGGCTGCGACCACCGCCGCCGCCAGCCCGTTGTCGTAGACGCCCAGCACCCGTGCCGCGCCGCGGTTCGGGTCCAGATCGACGAACGGCGCGTCCTGCCCGTAGACCGACCGGGTCCGACCACGCCACACGATCGGCAGCACGACCGCCGCCTCGGTCCTGCACCCCGCACCGGGCGATCCGGGGTACCGGTCCACGTCTCCCGGCAGCAATCGGAAGCCGGGCGACGCGCCCGCCAGGTAGGCGCCGAGGCAGAAACCGAGGTAGCGACCACCGCTGTGGACGAAGGACCGGATGGTCTCCGCGTGACGCCGCAGCCGTCGCCAGGCCGGCCGAAGGTCGCCACCACCGGGCTGGGCGTAGAGCGCGACACCGGCCAGCGCATCGGGGCACAGGTCACGTGGTTCGCTCGGACCCACGAAGTCGACGGCGAACATCCAGCGTGACCGACGGAGCAGGTCCGCTACCGCCTCGGGACAGCCAGGGAGTGAGGCCGGCCCGCGGTACACGAGGGCCACCAGCGGCCCGTCACCGAACGGTACGCGCACGTCCCGATCGTTCGGTGGTCGTCGGCGTCGCATCGGCCCACCTAGCCGGAGATCGGGACGGGTTCGCGTTCACGCGCCGCCGATCGCTCGGCGATCGCCCGCGTGCCCCGGGTCGACCACGTCAGGACCCACTCGAGTGGTCCTCGCCCGGACCGGCGCCGCCACACCCATGCGAACGTGAACAACAGGGCAAGGTGCAGCCCGAACTCGGCGCCGTCGCGGACCGTGACGAACGGCGCCGACAGCAGCAGGAGGTGCGCCACGTAGAGGCTGAGCGTCATGCTCCCCAGCACGACGAACGGCGTGAGCAGCGACGCGGCCACGCGACCGAGCAGGATCATCGCTCCCACGATCGCCATCCCGACGCCGATCATGAACAGCAGGGTGGTCGGCGTGCCGGAGTGGGGCGTGAGGATCGCGAGCCACCACAACGAGGTCGTCGGCACCTCACCGTCCGCACCCCAGACCCGCAGGTCCGCGTACTCCGAGAGCGTCATGGATCGCAGCGCGACGGTCCGCAGCGCTGCCTCGCCACCGAGCCGCTCCAGCAGGAACCACGTGACGGCGCTCGCAGCGAGCGCGATCGCGACACCGACGAGGGCGAGTGTGACCACGACCCATCGCAGGTCCAGACGGAGGCGACCGATGGCGAGCCCTGCACACAGGTACACGAGGTAGGTCAGTGCCGGGTAGACGCCAGCGAGCAGGAGTTCGAACGTGAGCCGGACAGGTGCATCGCGGACGTCGCTGAGCACCGGGTTGGCTTGGGCCGCCCCCGCCACGATCCCCTCGGGCAGAACCGAGCGCGTGGCGTAGCTCAGCAACGGCACCGTCACCGCCAACACCAGCGTCAGCAGGACCAGCGGACGCACCGGCAACCGCAGGAGTGGGATGGCCAGCAGGAACAGGACGGCGTAGTAGGGCAGGATCACCGCGGCACGATCGATGGGGACCACCGCACCGAGGGCCAGCCCCATGCCGCCGATCACGAATGCCCGCACGGCCATACCGGAGGCGGACACCGCCCACGCCGGTCCCCGCGGTGGCACCGTGCGACCGTTCGACAGCGCCACAGCGACACCGGCGACGAGCGCGAACAGCGCGGCTGCGTTCCACGCTGACAGGCGCCAGGCCAGGGACATGGTCCCGTCGGAGGCGACCGGCGGCAGCACGTGCAGCACGACCATCGCGAGCATCGCCACCCCCCGAGCGGCATCCACACCGATCAGCCGGGTCGATCCGGTGCGTCTCGATGGACGGGGCGCCGCCCCCGGGCTCGTCATGCACTCGTGGGGAAGCGCCGTTCCCGCGATGGCGGGGCCGGTTCCGACCGAGACGTTCTCGGCCGGCGAGCCCGGGCCGCTTCCGTGGGGCGGCGGCGCGGCGATCGCCGTCATCGAACCGCCTCCGGTGCGGGGGCTCCCGCGTCCGACGGATGCAGGTTGCGCCGGGCCGGCTCCGCTGGCACCCCGGCCCAGCTCGTCCCGGGTGGGAGCCGTTCGCCCTTCATGACCAGCGACAACGGCGCGAGCGCAGACGCGGCACCGACCGTCGCGCCGTAGAGCACGACGGCACGCCCCCCGATGCTCGCCCCGGGTTCGAGCGTCACGGTGCCCATCTTCATGACCCGATCCTCGAACAGGTGGGTCTGGAGCGAGGCATCGCGGCCGACGGCGACATCGTCGCCGATCTCGACGAGGTCGAACTCCGTGAGGTAGGTGGTGTCGATCAGCGTGCGCCGGCCGACCTTCGCGCCGAAGAGCCGGAGGAGCGGACCGAGCAGCGCTGTGCCGGTCAGCGTGGCCAGCAGCACCGGCACGGCCGCCGCCTCGTAGATGCCCGTGACGAACTCCGTGCGACGCACGAACCCGCTCCACAGCGGCTCGACGCGTGGGCGGTAGCGGCCGACCACCGCCCACTTGATGCCGGCGACGAGCAGAACCACCAGCAGGCTCGCCGTGAGGGCAACCGCCGGCGTGACCAGCACGACCGTCCGGACCGACGCCCGCTGGGCGATCAGGTGCAGGACGTAGAGGGTGCCGAAGGTCGACAACCCGAGGATGGACGCCGGGAGCACGATGCGGAAGAACTCGATCACGTACCGGGACACCACCTGCCGACGTGACGGTCGGAAGGTCTGGCTCTCCGTGAACTCCTCGTAGACCTCACGACGCGGCAGGTAGATCGGAGGCGAGCCGAGCCAGGACGTGCCGGGCGCGACACCGGACACGGGTGGGACGGACTGGACGCCGACCAGCGATCCGTCGCCGAGGTGCGTGCCCGATGGGACGAACGACGCGTTGCCGACGAACGCGCGCGCGCCGACCTCGGTCTGCCGGAAGGCGACGTGCCCGTTGCAGTAGGTGGCACTGCCGACGCTCGCCATGTCGGCGACGAAGCACTCGTCCTCGAGCGTCAGCAGGTCCGGGTCGATGTTGGCGATCGTCGACACCTCCGCGCCGCGGCCGACCTTCGCACCGAGGAGCCGCAGCCAATGCGGCGTGTACAGCGTCGCCCATATCGAGTTCGTCAGCTCGAGGCTCTGCGCGAGGACCTGGTCACCGAACCACTTCTCGAGTCCCAGCTGCGAACGCAGGTGGTGGATGCCGACCGGGGTCTCCAGCAGTGCGAAGCGCCGCACCACCAGGATCAACGCGCACGCCGACACCACGAAGAGGGGCCCGCTGGCCGCCGTCAGCACCAGCGCCGTCCGCGTGCCGTCCTCCAGTAGCGCCATCCAGACCGCGACCACGACCGGCACCAATGCGGCGAGCGGCAGGAGTTCGAGCGCGACCAGGCCGATGGCGAACGATGGCAACACCCGCCGAGGCCACGCGCGCGGCGCCAACGGACAACCCGCCATGACCTCGACCACCGGATCGCCGACGCGGGGCCGGGGAACCGCGGGCGAGCCGGACCAGATCTGCCCATCGGGGATGTGCTGGCCCGGCCGCAACAGCGACTGCTCTCCCAAGAGCGCCCCGGCACCGAGCGAACACGGTCCCTGGACGACCGTGTTGGCCTGGATCACGGCGTTGTCACCGACCCGAACGGTCCCGATGTGGAGACGGCCGTCGACGATCTCGGCCGCCTCCAGGCGCGCGGCGTAGCCCACCGTCACGTCGTCGCCGAGCTCGACGAAACGCGGCAGCGTGATCTCCGCCGTCCCGACGTGGACGACGTCACCGACGATCGCCCCGGCCCAGCGCAGGTACCCGGCCATCCACGGCGACCCGGTCAGCCGCGGCAGTGGGGACAGGCTGAGCGCCTTCTGGACCGCCCAGACACGCAGGTGCGTCCATCCCCAGAGGGGATGCACGCCCTCGCGCAATCCCCGGCTGAACAGCCGCGCGGCCACCAGCGGCATGATCCAACGTCCGGCCAGGTAGGACACCGGGAACGACAGGATCAGCTGGAGGAGCAAGGTGATCGACGGCTCGCCGCGGTTGATGCCGTACACGAAGCCGAGCGGCAGCACGAAGACGAAGAGCAGCAGATAGATCCACAGGACCTGCGCGGTCGTGAAGACGACCACCCGGAGTCGCCCGGGTGGTGCCGGCCGCGGCGGCGGGGCCGCGTCGGGGGCGGCGATGGCCCGTTCGAGCTGTTGGAGGTCGAGGTGCTCCGCGAGCGTGCGGACCGTGGGGTTCGCGTAGAGGTCGAGGATCGACAACCCGGCGCCGCCATCGACCGAACGCAGCCGCGAGATGATGGTCGCAGCGATCAGCGAGTGGCCGCCTGCGTCGTCGAACAGGTTGGCGTCGACCGACAGCGTGCCGGCGCCGAGCCCGAGGATCTCTTCCCACAGCGCCACCATCTGACGTTCGGTCGGCGTCGTCGGGGGGGGAGTACGCGACGTCGCTGCCCATCAGCCGGGACGAGCTCGGCGCCGGCAGGCTCGCTCGGTCGGCCTTGCCGCTGGCCATCATCGGGATCGTGTCCACCACCTCGAGGTAGGCGGGCACCATGTAGGGCGGCAGCCGGCGGCGGAGCGCCGCGTGGAGCCGGGGGGCGAGGTCGCCGATGGCCGGTGCCTCCTCGGCGAGCAGCAGGTAGCCGGCCAGCTCACCGCCGGCCGGGGTGGCCAGCAGGGTCACCACGGCCGCGGTGACGTGCTCGTCCTCCTGCAGGAGGCTCTCGATCTCCTGCAGATCGACCCGGTACCCCCGGATCTTGACCTCGCTGTCCGAGCGGCCGAGGTACTCGATCTCCCCGTTCGCGAGGAACCGCCCGAAGTCGCCGGTGCGGTAGAGCCGGCCGGCTGGGGTTCCGGTCGGGTCGGGGATGAAGCGCTCCGCGGTGAGGTCGTCGCGGTTGACGTAGCCGCGGGTGACGCCGGGGCCCCCGACGCAGATCTCGCCCACCTCGCCGGGCGGAACCGGGCGGAGGTCCTCGTCGAACAGCACGATCGTGGCCGTGGGGAGTGGCCGGCCGATCGTGACGGGGCGCCCCTGGGTGAGTTCGGCCATCGTGCAGGTGACCGTGGTCTCCGTCGGGCCGTAGGTGTTGAGGATCCTGCGACCGCTCCCGCCCCAGCGCTCGACCAGTTCGGCGGGGCAGGCCTCGCCCCCGACGTTGACCGTGCGGATCGACGGGATCGTGCGATCGAGCGTGGCGAGGACGGTGGGAACGCAGTAGAGCATCGTGATCGCCGCGTCCTCGAGGAAGTCCGCAAGCGGCGGGCCGACGTTCCGTCCGTCCGTCGGTCCGGCCACGAGGGTCGCACCCCTCGTCCAGGTCGGCCAGATCTCCTCGATCGAGAAATCGAAGGAGATCGTCATGCCCTGGTAGACGCGCTCGGAGTGGGTGACGCCGTACAGCTCGGGGACCACGCTGAGCAGGCTGCAGATGCACGAGTGGGGTACCGCGACGCCCTTCGGGCGCCCGGTCGAACCCGAGGTGTAGATGATGTAGCACAGCGGATCCTCGTCCAGCCGCAGGGTCGGGCGGCCGGGTGGTGCCGCAGCGATGTGATCGGCGACACGGTCGAGTTCGATGTGGGGGACCGTGAGCCCGTGGAAGGTGCCGGCGAGCGACGAGGTGGTGAGGACCGTGTCGAGCTGCGCGTCCTGCGCGATGAACGCCAAGCGGTCACCCGGCACCGCGGGGTCGATCGGCACGAACGTCGCGCCGGCCTTGGGCACCGCGAGCAGCGCGGTGTACATCGCCACCGACCGCTGCAGGAGGAGCCCGACCCGGCCGCCGACCGGCACCCCACCGGCGAGCAGGTGGTTCGCCAGGCGGTTCGCCCGCTCGTCGAGTTGGGCGTAGGTCAGCTGCTCGCCCTCGCACTCGAGCGCGATGGCGGTCGGCCAGCGATCGACCGCAGCTTCGAAGAACTGGTGCAGACGACGGAACCTCGGACGGATGGCGCCGTCCGCGGTGGGTGGACGGGTCGTGGTCGAGATCGTCGGTGCATGCGAGAACCCTGTCACGAGTGCGTCCCCTGAGATCACGGAGCCGCTCGGGCGTCGCCGGCTACGGCCTTACACCGTACGGCCGGCTCGAGGGGACCCTCCACGGCACGTCGACGCAGGTACACCATCGGACGGGCGGAAGATCGACGGTCGGCACCGCCGCCGACACGGACGGTCACACGAGTGAGGGCGGGAACGCTCGACGTCACGCAACGTCCGGCGCGGGCACCTGACAGCTGGAGGACCGCGCCCGCTGATCGGCCCCGGCCGCGGCGGGAGGGTCGGCTCGCGACCGCGCGTCGCGCGCACGGACACGCGTCGCATCGCAGCACCCGGCGGTCACCGTCCCGTCCGCGCGACGGAGCGGCGAAGACGTCCAACGAGACCCCCTCCCTTCCCCGTCCGTTCGGTTTGTGGAGGACCTCGACGCCGGATGCGCCGGCCTGCAAGGTTCCGGCCGCGGAGTCCGTCGCACGGGAGAGCGGTGGGCCGGGCAGGGGGAGGGCGCGCCATGCCGGAGTTCGACCTCGCAGGGATCGACCTCGGGATCATCGGCCTCGACATCGCCGGGATCCTGTTCCTGGGGTTCTGGGTGGGACGCAAGAAGGAGGACTCCGAGTCCTACTTCCTCGCGGGCCGCGGCATGAGCTGGCCGGTCGTCGGCTTCGCGCTGATCGCCGCCAACTTCTCCGGCTCGCTGTACTCGGGCCTCGCCGGCGCCGGCTACGACCAGGGCATCGCCGTCTGGAACTACGAGTGGATGGCGACGCTCGTCCTCGTGTTCTTCGCCGTGCTGATCCTGCCGATCTACCTGCAGTCAAAGATCTCCACCGTCCCGGAGTTCCTCGAGAAGCGCTACGACCACCGCGCGCGGAAGGCGTTCTCCGCCTTCAACGTCCTCACCGGGATGCTGATCGACTCCGCCGGTGCGATGTTCGCCGGCGCGCTGGTGCTCTCGCTGCTGTTCCCCGACGTGCCGCTGATGGTCCACACCGTCGCGATCGCCCTGCTCGGCGGGATCTACGTGATCCTCGGTGGCCTGCAGGCCGTGATGATCACCGACCCGATCCAGGGCGCGTTGCTGTTCGTGGCCGGCGGCGTGATCCTCGTCACGGTGTTCGCGACCTTCGACTTCGACTGGGGCGTGCTGCCCGAGCTCGCTCCCGAGGGCGGGTTCACGATCGCGCCCCCGCCGGACGACGAGTTCCTGCCGTGGCCGGGCCTGTTCACCGGGGCGGTGTGGCTCGGGTTCTACGTGTGGATCAGCAACCACATGGTCGTGCAGAAGGTCGTGTCGGCCAAGAACCTCGACCACGGCCGCTGGGGGGCGCTGTTCGCCGGTCTCATGCAGCTGCCGCTGCTCGTGCTGCTGATCTTCCCCGGGAATCCTCGCTCGTGGGGTGTTCGAGGAGCTCGAGGAGCCCGACCTCGCCTGGCCCTCCCTCGTGTTCCAGTTCCTGCCCGTCGGCGTCCGCGGCGTCGTCGTCGCCGCGCTGATCGCCGCGCTCATGTCAACGACTGGGTCAAGACTCGCGACAAGGAGTACAGCGAGAAGCAGCTGCTGAAGTACGGCCGCATCATGGTCGGGGTGTTCATGGTCGTCGCCGCGGCGTGGGCATCGGTCATCACCACCTTCTCGAATATCGTCGAGTACTTCCCGTCGTTCCACGGCTACGTGACCATGCCGGTGGTGATCGTGCTCCTCGGCGGGATCTTCTGGAAGCGCGCGACCTCGGCGGCGGGCTTCTGGACGCTCGCGACCGTCTTCCCGCTCGGCGTGGTCGGCTTCGTGGCCGGTGAGCTGTTCGAGCTGAACGACGTGGACGCGGGAGTCGGAGGAGCTGCGCGGCAAGCCGTGGTACCGCAACTACCGCTACCTCGCCCTCGCGCTACTCATCTTCACCGTGGCCGTGGTGATCCCGTTCATCTGACCAGGTGCGCGATCGCGGGTGGTCCGCCCTACAGACATGGGAGCGGGTCGTCGAAGTCCTCCGCGATCTGTACACGCCCCTTCCAGCTCCCCAGACGACGTGGTCCTTGATCCTCGTCGAACGCAACGAGCACGGCCATCGGACGCCCCGCCTTGCCGATGACGATCCGCTTGCCCCCGGCTGCCTCGTCGATCAGCCGGGACAGTTGGGCCTTCGCCTCCGTCACGTTCACAACCGCCGCCACGATGCCTCCTTTGCCGCCAGCAGAGCATGCCAGACCAGGCCGGTTCCGCTGCGGCTCATGCCCCCGCCGTCGCGCCGCGACCACGCCGACGGCGGACCTCGTCGACGACCCCGAGCAGCGCGCCGACCGCTACCAGCCCGAACGACGCGTACAGCAGGTTCCACTTCACGAACGTGAAGACCGGTGCCGCCGACGCGAGCATCGGAGTGGCGGCCGGGAAGCGAGCCATGACCACCGCCGCAAAGATGTTCTCGAGGTAGTCGGCCACCACGGTCAGGGTCGGCAACGCGAGCACCATCGTCGGCAGACGACCGAGCGCGGTGCGGCGCGAGGCGAGCAGCAGCGACGCCTGGAGGAACGCGCCGTACGCGAGCGGCCAGACCACGTCGAACGTGTAGCGTGACCGGACGTAGTGGGCGCGCCCCTCCTCCCCGTACTGCTCGGCGAGCCGGTACAGGTCGTCCGCGGCGTAGAGGTACGAGGTGTCCGGGGTCTCGCTGGTCCCCGCTGCCTCCCGGGTGCGCTCCGCCTCGGCCGGGAGGACGAGGACGAGGAACGCGACGAACACCGCGAGGGTCGCCGCCCAGGTCCGCCATCCGACCCTGGCCTCGAGCCTGGTTCGCAAGCGCGTCGGAGCCTTCATGGCGTCCCACCGTCCGGCTCGGCCGTCGTGTCGAGCAGCGTGCGGATGACGCCAGCCTTCGCCGCCGTGTACGCCTCGCGGTCGTGCTGGTACGTGCTCGCCGCGAACCGCTTCACCTCGGCGTAGATGCACGCGAGGTCGGGCCGCGCCCGGAGCAGATCGCGGAAGCGCACCTCTTCCTGCGCCTTCGGGTGGGCGGCCTCGACGAGGTGGAGATGGGCGACCCGCCGCGCGCGGTCGGGGAGCACGAACAGCCGCCGCCACGGCCGGTCGTCCAGGTCGGGCGGGACCAGGTGCCACCCCGCGTCCGCCAGCGCCACCTCGGCGGCCGCGACCACCTGCAGGGAGCGCACGGGGGCGAGCAGGTCGATCACCGGCTTCGCGGGCAGTCCTGGCACGGCGGTGCTGCCGACGTGCTCGATCGGGCCGTCGAGGTCCGTCGCGAGCCGAGCGGCGAGGTCGACCTGCAGCGTCGCCGCGCGTCCCGGCCAGGACGGGTCCGGCTCGACGATCACGACCGGTTCCCGCGCCCAGGGCGGCCAGTCGAGCCCTCCGTCGTCACCCCGCAGTCGGGAGAACACCAGGGCATCGACGCGCCGTGACGGCATCGTCAGGAACGAGCGCAGCCGACCCTCGTGCCGGAACCCGCACCGCCGGAGTACCGCGACCGACGCAGCGTTGTCCGGTTCGACCCACGCCTCGACGCGGTGGAGGCCAGCGGCCTCGAGTCCCCAGGCGGCGAGCAGCGCCACCGCACGGGACGCGACACCGCTGCCGCGGGCGGCCGGGACCAGCCAGAACCCGACGCCCGCGACCCCGGGTTGGGGCCGCAACAACAGCACCGCGCAACCGACCGCCTCGTTGCTCGCGGCGTCCGCGATCGCGAGCGACCAGCCCTCGCCGTCACTGGTGCGTGCGTGCTGGCGGCGGATGAACGCCTCGCCCTCGGGCCGCGTGAACTGGACCGGCACGGTGGTCCCTTCCGGGATCCGAGCGTCGGTGCGAGCGGCCTCGACACACCCGAGGTCACCGTCGCTCCACGGACGCAGCCGGACGATCCCGTCGGTCAGGTCCGGCGGCGGCACGGCCGAACTCACACTCGCCTCCTGCCGGTCGAGGGGGCGAGGCTACGGCGGGAGACGGATCAGGGCTCGTCGTCGGCCGCCGTGGCGGCTCTCGCCGCCCGCTCGACCCGCTCCCGGTGGTCCGACCACCAAGCGGGGTCGGCAGACGGCAGGTTGTCGTTGCCCGGCTGCATGCCGGCGGTGCCGTCGATCAGCTCACGGACGATGTCGGCGTGCCCCGCGTGGCGGTGGGTCTCCGCGATCAGGTGGACGAGCACCTGCTGCAGCGTCGCCTCGCGCCGCTCCTGCGGCCACCACGACACCCGTCCCACCGCATCCAGGTCGACCGTGTCGATGGTCGCGTCGGCGTGCGCCCAGACCCGCCGATAGAGCCCGACGACGTCCTCCCGGGTCTCCTCGGCGGTCGCCCACAGGTCGGCGTTCGGCTCCGCGTCCAGCGCCATCCACGGCATCGGTTCGGGGAAGGGCCGGTCGAACACCTCACCGAGGTAGCCGGCCTCGACCCCGGCGAGGTGCTTGACGAGGCCCAGCAGGTTGGTCCCCGTCGCGACCAGCGGCCGACGCACGTCGTACTCGGGCAGGCCCTCGAGCTTCCAGAGCACCGCGTCCCTGCCGCGCTGCAGGTAGCGCTGCAGCGTCGCCTTCTGCGCGCGTTCGCTCACCGACGGCCTCTCGACGACCCCGACCACCGTAACGCCGCGAACGACCGCCCGCGCGTCAGAGGTCGAGCGTCACCGACACGGCGGCGTGGTCGGACGCCTGGTTCACGCCGGCGAGCATCTCCGGGTAGGTGTCCCACAAGGTGGGGCGGGTCTTGCGCGACCCCCATAGTCCCTGCCGATGGATCGTGCCGGAACGGAAGGTCGCCGCGAGGTTCCGCGACAGCAGGATGTAATCGAGCCGGTTGCGGATCGTGCAGGTGTCGAAGGTCCCGGGACGTGGCCCGTGGTCGAAGCCCTCCAGCTCGTAGCAACTCACCAGCGGGCCACCGGGGTCGAACATCGCGCCGAGGTGCACCGGCGGCGTCTCGACGGCAGGCTGCCCCTCGTTGAGGTCGCCGAGCACGATCACCCGGTCGCCGTCCTCGACGAGCCGGTCGACGATCCGGCGGACGGCGGCTGCCTGTCGGGCCCGCTTCGTACCGCCGCCGCCGGACTGGCTCTTGAAGTGGTTGACCGCGAGGTGGATCGCACCGCCCGGGGTGTGCACCCGGTAGACGGGACAGTCACGGCTGAACACCGTGCCGGAGTCGTCGCGCAGGTCGACGTGGGAGCGGATCGAGCGGATGTCGAAGCCGGGCTTGGTCATCAGCCCGACGTCGATGCCACGGTCATCGTTGCCGTCGACGAGCATCACGTGGCCGTAGCGCCCGTCCAGCAGTTCGCGGTTGAAGCGCTGCAGCGAGGGCCGGTCCTCCGCCTCGACGACGGCGATCACGTCCGCGTCGATGTCGCGGATGACCCGAGCGGTGAGGTGCACGCCGACCTCGTCCGTGACGCCGGTGGCGAGTTCCACCCAGCCGATCCAGTCGTCCCGCCCGGTCGCGGTGATCTCCACGTCCTTGGAGGTGTCCGCCGGTTCCCGGTCGAACGAGCCCCGGTTCTTGCGCAGCCAGGCCCACGGCGGGTCGGCGCTCCAGCGCCGCCGGATCGCCCCGTGGGTGTTGCGGTGGTAGACACCGAGCGTGAGGAGCAGCTCGCGCAGCTGCTCACGTTCCGCGTCGCTGTAGGTCTCGTGGGCCGCCAGCACGGTGAACTCGTGGTAGGCGGCGAGGATCGGCGCGCCGACCGACCAGTCGCGCGAGGTGAACGCCTTCGGGCGCTCGAAGAGGTTCTCGACGTTGAACACCGCGACCGTCACCGACGTCATCGGACCCACCTCGTTGCCACGGCGCCCCTCGAGGACATCATGCAGCAACCGGGGTCCCGGGGGAAGGGCGCTCGTCACGGGCCGTTACGTTGGGCGCCCCGACCAACGAGCCTCCGATGCGTCTCACCCGCACCCTGCGTTCCCTGCGGACGCCGCGCGCCCTCGCCCTCGACCTGTCCCAGCCGGTGACCGACGCACCGTCCGACGACCTGCTCGCGAGGTTCCGCGCCCAGGGGCGACCCGCGTTGCGCGACGTCCTGGACGCGCTCGAGGCCGCGGCCAGCGACCCCCGCATCGAAGCGATCGTCGCCAAGGTCGACGCGCCTGCGGAGACCTGGGCGCACGCGCAGGAACTGCATGCCGCCATCATCGCGTTCCGCGCCAGCGGCAAGCCGGCGATCGCCCACGCCCAGTCCTTCAGCGAGGCCGGCAACGCCGTGCTCGCCTACCTCGTCGCGACCGCCTTCGAGGAGATCCACCTCCAGCCGACCGGCGACGTCGGTGTCACCGGGGTCGCCGCGGTGCAGCCGTTCGTGGCCGACCTGCTCGACAAGCTCGACGTCGTCCCGCAGCTCGAGCATCGGCACGAGTACAAGTCGGCGAAGGATCTCTTCACCGAGCGCGGCTTCACCGACGCCCACCGTGAGGCCGCCGATCGCATCGTCACGAGCATGCACGAGCAGCTCGTCGAGGCGATCGCGGCGGGCCGCGACGTGACGAGCGAGCGAGCCGCAGCGCTGATCGACCAGGCGCCTCACCTCGGCGAGGACGCGCTCGCCAACGGGCTCGTCGACCGTCTCGCCTACCGCGACGAGACCTTCGCCGAGGCGAAGCGCCGGGCCGGGGAGGCCGCCACGCTGGTGCCGTTGGACCGCTACCGCTCGGTCGTCCGCCGGCGGCAGCTGCGGCATCCTCGGCGTCCCACGATCGCGCTGATCCACGGCCACGGTGCGATCGGGGTCGGCCGGTCGCGTCCCGGGGCGATGGGTTCGTCCATGGGTGCCGACACGGTCGTGGCGGGCTTCCAGCAGGCGATCAACGACGACCGGGTGCGCGCGATCGTCTTCCGGGTGGAGAGCCCGGGAGGCTCGGCGGTGGCCAGCGACGCGATCTGGCGGGCGGTGGCCCGCGCGCGCGAGGCCGGCAAGCCGGTGGTGGTGTCGATGGGCGGCGTCGCCGGATCCGGCGGCTACTGGGTGTCGATGGGGGCCGACCGCATCGTCGCGTCGCCGGGCACGATCACGGGATCGATCGGGGTCGTCTACGGCAAGCTCGTGGCACGCGGGCTGTTCGAACGGGTCGGGATCACCACCGACGAGGTGCACCGCGGCGACAACGCGCTGCTCATGTCCACCTTCCGGCCCTTCACCGAGGACCAACGCGCCAAGAACGACGCGTTCCTCGACCGCGTGTACGCCACCTTCGTCGACCGGGTGGCCGACGGGCGTGGACTCGACCGCGCCCACGTGCACGAGGTCGCGCGTGGCCGGGTGTGGACCGGCACGGACGCGCTGGCGCGCGGCCTCGTCGACGAGTTGGGCGGGTACCGGCAGGCGCTGGCGGCCGCCCGCTCGCTGGCGGGGATCGCCGCCGACGCACCGGTCAAGCTCGAGGAGCTGCCCCACCGGCCGCTGCCCGAGCGGCTCGGGCTGCGGCCGCCGGCCGACCCGGAGGCACGGGCGCTGCTCACCGGGCTCGGCGGCCTGGTGCGACTGCTCCGGCCGGGGTCGGGGACGCAAGCGCAGATGCCCGCCTGGGCCGATCCGGCAGCGCGCGCCGGACCACAGCGCTGACCCTCGTCGGGCCCTTGTCCGGACGGCTGTTGGCCACGCGACCCGACCGGGCCATGGCTGTGTCCGTCCGGCCACCCCGAGCGTCCGGCGGGGTCGGCGATCGGCCGTACCGTCGGTGCTCCTACCCGGGTCGTAGGACCGGGGGGACCCCACGCCCCGCACACGAGAGAGGCCACCATCATGCGAACCAACCTGCGCAAGAGCGTCGCCGCGTTCGCGGCCGTCGGCCTGTTCGCCGTCGGCTGCGGCAACAACGACACCCCCGGCGTCGAGCCGGAGGAGGTCAACACCGACGACGCCGTGACCGAGGAGACCGACCTCGGCGACGACCTCGGTACCGAGGAAGACCTCGGTACCACCGAAGAGGACGGCATGGACGACGACGGCATGGACGACTACGGCACCGAAGAAGACGCCTGACCATTCCCTCGTCTGACCGCGGGCCCCGTCACCTGACGGGGCCCGTCGGGCATTCCGGGGGACGTCACCATCCGCGGCTTCGGAGCGCCCCGTCCAACGCCGGCAGCTGCGACGCCCCGAAGTGGCGCACCTGCAGCAGGCAGTGGTGGAGCTCGAGGACCGCGCGCCGCTCGGCATACCCGTCCAGGAAGGGCAGCTCGGCGGTGTACGCCTCCCAGAACGCCGGCGGGAACGGGTTGCGCACCGACCGTTGCATGTAGGCGAGGTCCAGCTCCCGGTCGGCGAAGCTGACCTCTGGATCGACCACCCAGCGACCCGCCACGACGTTGCCGAGCCACAGGTCGCCGTGGGTCAGCGACGGCGCCGGGCGGGCCGGCAGGAGCGCCTGGATCGGCCCCTCGCACGCGTGCCCCAGTCGGGTGCGGAAGCTCGCCGGCAGGCCGGGGTCGCCGAGATGGGTGCGCACCCGCCGCTCGACGTAGAACGTCGGCCAGTCGTCCGACCACGTGTTGTCCTGCAGGAAACGGCCGGCGTGGTTGTGCCGATGCCAGCCGTAGCGCGGGCCGATCACCTGGTGCATCACGGCGATGGCGTGGCCGACGAGGCCCCAGTCGGCCGGACCCCCGACCTGCTCCAGCACGAGCGTGCGACCGGCCGCGCCGAGCACCCGCGGGACCGGCACGCCCGCGGCGGCCAGCGCCTGCAGCCCGTCGACCTCGCCGTCCGCCGGGAAGCGCGTCCGCTTGACGATCGCGACCGTGCCGTCGGCGAACCGGGCGCGCCACGTCGTGCCGACCCATCCCCCCTCCACCTCCTCCAGCGCCACCGGGCGGGGGAGCGCCTCCGGCCACTCGTCGCCGGCGAGGCGGAGCGCACGCCGGAGCTCCTCGGGCCAGGGTTCCCGATCGGCGTCGAGCCGGCGGCGCAGCGCCGGCGACCACCCGGCTCGGGACGAGGGAGCAGGCTCCCGAGGTCCGGTGCCCGGCGGGGAGGGTTCGCGGGTGTCGTCCACCCCCTCGACGCTAGCCTCGCGACACCCGAGGAGCGCCGATGCCCACCTGGCCGGAGCAGACCATCTTCTGGCACGTCTACCCGCTCGGGTTCACCCGGGCGGAAAGGGAGGCGCTGCCAGCCGACGCCCCACCGGTGCCCCGGCTGCGCCAGCTCGAGCCGTGGCTCGACTACCTGATCGAGCTCGGAGCCAACGGGCTCGCGCTGGGGCCGGTGTTCGCGTCCGAGACCCACGGGTACGACACCCTCGACCACCTGCGCGTCGACCGCCGCCTCGGCACCGACGAGGATCTCGCCTGGCTGCTCTCCGCCTGCCACGACCGTGGCATCCGGGTGCTGTTGGACGGGGTGTTCAACCACGTCGGGGAGCGGTTCCCCGCCTTCCAGGACGTGGTGGCCCACGGGCGGGACTCGCGGTACGCGGACTGGTTCCGGATCGACTGGGACGCCGACACCGAGCGGGGCTTCGACCACGCCGACTTCGAGGGCCACCACCACCTGATCGCCCTCGACCACTCCAGCCCCGCCGTCGCCGATCACGTCGTCGCCGTGATGGAACACTGGCTCGGCGCCGGCGCGGACGGCTGGCGGCTCGACGCCGCCTACGCGGTACCGCCCACGTTCTGGCGTGAGGTCACCGACCGGGTCCGCGGCCGCTTCCCCGACGCGTGGTTCGTCGGTGAGGTGATCCACGCCCCGTACGTCCCGTGGCTGACCGACGCGCATCTCGACGCCGTGACCCAGTACGAGCTGTGGAAGTCCACCTGGAGCGCGCTCAACGACCACAACTTCTACGAGCTCGCCCACGCCCTCGACCGGCACCAGGAGGTCGTCGCCACCGCCCCGCCGATGACCTTCCTCGGCAACCACGACGTCACCCGCATCGCCACCCAGCTCGACGACGACCGCCACCTGACCCACGCCCTCGCGCTGCTGCTGACCCTCCCGGGGATCCCCAGCATCTACGCCGGCGACGAGCAGGGCTTCACCGGCGAGAAGCAGGAGCACGCCGCCGGCGACGACGCCGTCCGGCCGGCGTTCCCCTCGTCGCCGGGCGAGCTGCTGCCGTTCGGATGGCCGCTGTTCCACCGCCACCAGGAGCTGATCGGCGTCCGGCGCCGTCATCCGTGGCTCGTGACCGCCGAGGTGCGGGTGCTGGTGCTCGACAACGCCCAGCTCGCCTATGCCCTCCGGCCGGCTGGCACCTCCGAGGCGGACACCGCCGACCGCCTGGTGGTGCTGCTCAACCTCGCGGACGGCCCCGCTCGTTTCGAACCGGCCCGCGACGCCGTGCCCGGCGAGTACGCGATCGTCGCGGACGGTGGTCCCGCCGACGACGCCGACGCGGGCTCTGGCGGGACGGGGTCCGACGACGGCGGGCTCTGGGCCCTCGGTTCGCACCGCTGGCGCATCCTCGCCCTCATCACCTGAGCCCCACATGTCCAGCGATCCCGCCCCCGCCCCACCGGCGATCAGCGTGCTGTTCCGCACCGCCGCGGACGAGCCACCCCCACCGGATGGGCTGGACCGCGCGGCGCTGGAGGACCTGAACCTCGACCAGCTGGTGGGGGTGCTCGCCCGCCGACGGCCGTCCTACGACCTCACCCCGACCGTCACCCGCCGGCTCACGGACCCCGACGCCGTCGCCTACCGCCAGGAGGTCTTCCGCGACCTCGACCGCGACGACGTCCGCGACGCGGTCGACCGGTTCTGCGCCGCGATGCTCCGGCTGCGCCGGTTCCGGTCCCTCGCCGTCTCCCGGCAGGCGCCTGCGGAACGACGCAGCTGGCACCTGCACGCCGGGCGGGTGTACGTCGAGGCGGTCACCCGGCTGGTGGGCGACCTCGCCGCCCTGGAGGTCCGCTCGCGAGGACTGACGCGCCTGCACGGGCACCTCGAGCAACTGCTCGCCTCGTCGCCGTTCCGCACGCTCGCCGCCGACACCGAGCGGGTCCACGCAGCGCTCGGCACCGTCCGCTACCGCCTCCACCTCGTCCCCCAAGGCGTCGAGGTGCTGCACGACGACGGCGACGAGACGGACCTCACGGCGGCGCTCGCGACCACGTTCGCCGCCTTCCTCCCGGACGAGCTGCCGGTCCCGAACCCGGAGCCCCGCCGGGCGGCGGCGATGACCCACCTCGAGGCCCAGATCCTCGACCGGGTCGCGGAGCTGGAGCCAGAGACCTTCGCCGCGTTGGAGGGCTACGTCGACGACCACCCCGACCCGGTGGACCCCGCCGTGCTCGCCTTCGACCGCGACGTGCAGTTCTACCTCGCCTACCTCGAGCACGTGGCGACGCTGCGGCGGGCCGGCCTACCGTTCTGCGAGCCGATTGTGACCCGCGCCGCCGGGTCGCCGGTCCTGCGCGAGACCTTCGACCTGCTGCTCGCCGACAAGCTGCTGACCGAGGGTGCGCGTCCGGTCGGCAACTCCCTCGAGCTCGCGGACCCCGAACGCCTGGTGGTGGTGACCGGCGCGAACCAGGGTGGCAAGACCACCTTCGCGCGCACGCTCGGCCAGGTGTACCACCTCGCGAGCATCGGCTGCCCGGTGCCCGGCCGCGAGGTCCGCCTGACGCTGCCCGACCGGGTCCTCACCCACTTCGCCCGCGAGGAGCGGCTCGCCGACCGCCACGGGCGACTGCAGGACGACCTGCTGCGGATGCGCGTGATCCTCCAGACGGCCAGCGCCGACAGCCTCGTGATCCTCAACGAACTGTTCCGCTCGACCACGATCGTCGACGCCCAGGTCCTCGGCCGGCGCATCCTCGATCGGCTCGCCGGTGTCGGCGCACTCACCGTCTACGTCACCTTCATCGACGAGCTCGCCGCGCGCGGGCCCGACACCGTCAGCCTGGTCGCGACCGTCGACCCGAGCGACCCGGCGCTGCGGACGTTCCGGCTGGAACGTCGGCCCGCCGACGGGCGCGCCCACGCCGCCGCACTCGCAGAACGGCACGGGCTGACCTACGAGGCGATCCGCGCGAGGCACCGCACATGAGGCCCCGGCTGCTGCACCCCGACGAGGACCTCGACCTCGACCACCCCGTCCCGTCCAACGCCCACGAACTGCTGCGCGACCTCGGCCTGGACGACCTCGTCGCCGGCATGGCGGCTGGGGACACGACGATCGCCGAGGTGGCCCGCCACACGCTGCTGACGAGCCTGACCGACCCCGCCGTGATCGGCTACCGGCAGGCGGTCCTGCGCGACGCGCTGGCGCACCCGGAGCTGCTCCGGACGCTCCACCGCCTGGCGGAGGGCGCCCTGCTGCGCGAGCAACACGTCTACCACGGGCTGGTCAGCAACCCGGGCAGCGTGCTGAAGCGGGCCACGGAGGTGCTGGAGCTCGCGCTCGAGGACCTGCGCCGGCTGCGCGACCTCGCGGCACGGTACGTCGACGAGGTCCGTTCCCCCGCGCTGACCGCCCTGTTCACGACCCTCCGCGACCAGTTCGACGAGCCGGCGCTGGCTGCGTTCGACGCGCAGGTGCAGCAGCTGCGTTTCCGCGACGGGGTCGTCGTCTCCGCGCGCCTCGGGCTCGGCTGCCGGGCCACCGACCTCGTCCTGCGCGCACGCCCGTCGCGCGGCCCGGTCCTGCGGCGGCTCCTCCCACCCTCCCGGTCCAGCACCGTGATCCGGATCGACGACGCCAGCGACGTCGACCGGCGGGCGCTGACCGACCTGCGCGAGCAGGCGCTCGGCGACGCCGCGAAGGTGATGGGGCGGGTCAGCGACGAGGTGCTGCGGTTCCTGACCCTGCTGCACCAGGAGCTCGGGTTCTACGTCGGCTGCCTCGCGCTGTACGACCGACTCCGGGTGACCGGCGCGCCGGTGTGCTTCCCGGACCCGTCGACCGACGCGCGTCCCGTCCTCGTGGCCCGCGAGCTGTACGACCCCGGGCTCAGCCTGCGCACCGGTGGGCGGGTCGTCGGCAACGACGTCGCGGCGGACGGTGTGCCGCTGGTGATGGTCACCGGCGCGAACCAGGGCGGCAAGTCGACCTTCCTGCGCAGCGTCGGGCTCGCTCAGCTGATGCTGCAGGCCGGCACGTTCGTCGCGGCCGGGTCGTTCCGCGCGACGGTGGCCACGCGGCTGTTCACCCACGTCGAACGTGACGAGGACACGACGCTGCGCAGCGGCCGGCTCGACGCCGAACTGCGGGAGATGCGCGCGATCGACGACCAGCTGGCCCCCGGCGACCTGCTGCTGTGCAACGAGTCGTTCAGCTCCACCAACGAACGCGAGGGGTCGCTGCTCGCCCACGCCATCGTCCGGGCGCACGTCGAGTCCGGCGTACGGGTGGTGTACGTCACGCACCTGTTCGACCTGGCGCGTGCCCTGCACGAGGACGCGCCGGCCACGACCTGCTTCCTGCGCGCCGAACGGCGCGAGGACGGCACCCGCACCTTCAAGCTGCTCGCCGGCCCTCCGCTGCCGACGAGCTTCGGCGAGGACCTCTACCGGCGCATCTTCGGCGAGGACGGCGAGCCTGATCGCGACAGGGACGGGGGCGGGGACGGAGACGGAACCGCCGGCCTGCGGTCGTCGGCGACCTGACCGGTCGCGCTCAGCTCACCAGCGCCACCGGCCGCTCGCCGGCCGCGACGGCGCGGGTCACACCCTGGCGGTGGTGGGTCCGACACAGCACCTCGTAGGCCACCTCGGCGGTGTCGACGTCCCCGACGACGACCTGCTCGCCCTCCCGCTGGATCCGCCCGTCGAGCGTGCGGGCGTTGAGCGTGCCGCGGGCTCCGCACCAGCAACGGGCCTCGACCTGCAGCTCACGCCGGCGGTCGGCGAGCTCGAGGAGCCGCTGCGAACCCGGGAACAGCGCCGTGGTGAAGTCCGTCAGCAGCCCGAAGGCCTGCACCTCGACGTCCAGGTCGTCGACGATCTCGGCGAGCTGCTCGACCTGTGCAGGGGTGTAGAACTGCACCTCGTCGCAGATCAGCGTGTCGACACCGTCGCCGTTCGCCACCAGCCGATCGACGTACCCGCGCAGGTCGAGGTCGTCGCCGACGATCGTCGCCGGCTGTGCGAGCCCGATGCGGGAACTGATGGCGCCGCCCTCGCGGTCGTGCTTGGTCAAGAGCAGGCAGCGCTCGCCCGCGGCGACGGCGTTGTGGTGCAGCTGCAGCGCCAGCGTCGACTTGCCGCAGTTCATGGTCCCGTAGAAGAAGGTCAGCTCGGCCACCCGGTCGGTCCTCGTCGTCTCGTGGGTCGGGGTCGGCGGGGAAGAGGTGCTCCTTCTAGCGCACCGGGAGCCGCGAACCACGCACCCGGCGCGCCTCAGCCCGACGGGTGAGGGCCGAGCACCTCGGCGGGACCGGCGTCCGGGTCCGGCTCCGGCAGCCAGACCACCGCGCGGGTCCCCGCCTCCGAGGCGTCCTCCAGCCAGACCGTGCCGCCGTGCAGGTGGGTGAGCTCCGCGACGAGGGTCAAGCCGATGCCGGTGCCGGGGTTCCTGCGGGTCGCATCGGTGACGCCCTGCTCGAAGAGTCCGAAGACGCGCCGCTTCAGCCGGTCCGGGACGCCGGGGCCGTCGTCCTCGACCTCGATGCGCAGACCAGGGCGGCCCGGCTGCGGAACCGCGGGGTCCCCCACGCCCCCGGGATACCCGTCGCCGGGCGCCGCCCACGGGTCGGTCAGTGCGATCCCGACCTCCGTGCCCGCCACCGTGGCCCGACGGACCCGTAGGACCACGTGGGCGTCGACGCCGCCGTGCTTGCGGGCGTTGGTCAGCAGGTTCACCACGATGCGCTCGACCTTCGCCGGGTCGACCTGGCCGAGCACGACCTGCCGGTCCCCGTCGTCGGTGACCGGCAGGTCCACCTCGATACCCGCATCGCCCTGCTCGAGCACGACGGCGGCGACGAGCGCCGCCACGTCGACCGGCTCCCGGCGCAGCTCCACCACGCCGCGGGAGAGGCGCTCCACGTCGAGGAGGTCGTCGAGGAGCTGCTGCAGCTTCGTCGCCTGCTCGACGACCCGCTCGGCCAGCAGCTGCGCCCGCTCCGGCCCGAGATCCTCGCTGCGGTCACGCAGGAGCGTGGCCATCCCGAGCACCGAGGTCAACGGGGTGCGCAGCTCGTGGGAGGTCGCCTGCAGGAACAGCCGTCGCAGGTCGTCGATGCGCCGCAACTCGTCGGCCGCCTGGCGTTCCAGGCGCAGCGCGTCGGCGAGCGCCGCCTGGCGTTGCCGGCGGCGGGACTCGTCCCGGATGATCCCAGTCACCGACTGGATCCGACCCTCGTCGTCGCGCAGCGCCACCTCGTGCAACGACAGCCAGGACGTACGCCCGTCGGCCAGCTGCCACTCGAACTCGAGCGGCCAGGCAGCCTCCTCCGGCCGCGCGCGGAAGCTGATGATCCGCCGTCGCAACCACCGCGGCAGGGAGGCGGCGAACCCGTCGTGCGACGACCGCAGCTCCTCGAAGCTCCAGCCGCTGCCGAGCTGCAAGGCCCGGTTGGCGTGCTCGAACCGCAGGTCCGGATCCGCGACCAACCGGTAGACACCGAGGTTGCTGGCCTCCGACAGCGCCTGGAAACCGTCCGCGAGCTCCGCGAGCTCCCGCTCCAACCGCTTGCGGTCGGAGATGTCCCGGCCGACCCCGACGGCACCACGGCGCTCCCCGGCGACCATCAGCGGCGCGAAGCTGATGCCGACCGGCACCGTGCCCCGCTCGGCCTGGCGCACCTCGATCTCCAGGTGGCCCGCCTCGCCCTCGGTGGCCGCCTCGATCCAGCGCAGGGTCTGCTCGGCGGTCGCCGTCGGGAGCAGGTCGACGAGGTCCCGACCGATGAAGGTGTCGGCGGGGCGTCCGAGCAGGGCCTCCGCCGCGGGGTTGAGCAGCCGCACGCGGCGGTCGAGGTCGATCACCACGACCGCCAGCGGCGAGCTGACGACGATCGCCGCCGCCAGCTCCGCGTCCTCGCCCCAACCGCCCTGCACCCCGGTCATCGGCCTACCGGGTCACGTCGTCGGTCTCACCCGGCTGCCCGAAGAACGCGATGCGTTCGAAGTCGAGCCCGTAGCGTTCGATCGCGTCGGTCAGCACCTTGCGGTCGAGCGCCTCGAGCTTCACCAGTTCCGCCAGCACGCAGTAGGTGATCGACGCGGCGTCGATCCGGTGGAAGCGCCGCAGCGCCTCGCGGGTGTCGGAGCGGCCGAACCCGTCGGTGCCGAGCACCGCGAACGGCCCGGGGATCCAGTCGGCCACCTGGAAGGGCGTTGCGCGCATCCAGTCGGACACCGCGACGTAGGGTCCCTCGGTGCCCTCGAGGATGCGGGTCACGAGCGGCGTGCGGGACTCCTGCTCCGGGTTGGTGCGGTTCCACGCCTCCGTGGCGACCCCGTCGCGCAGCAGCCGGTTCCAGCCGGGCGCGGACCACACGTCCGCGGCGACGTCCCAGTCCTCCGCCAGCAGTTCCTGCGCCCGCAGCGCCTCCTCGATGATGGTGCCCGAGGCGAGCACGTGCGCGGTGTGCTCGCCGCCGGTGGCCTCCTTGAAGCGGTAGAGACCGTCGATCACCTGCTGGTCGTCGACGTGCTCCGGCATCGCCGGCTGGACGACCGGCTCGTTGTAGACCGTGAGGTAGAAGATCACGTCCTCGCCGGCATCAGCGTCCTCCTGCCCGGCCGCGTCGCGCGGGTACATCCGGTCGAGGCCGTGCTCGACGAGCACCGCGAGCTCGTAGGCGAACGACGGGTCGTAGGCCTCGACCGCCGGGTTGGTCTGCGCCATCAGCAGCGAGTGGCGATCCTGGTGCTGCAGCCCCTCACCGTTGAGCGTCGTACCGCCGGCGGTGGCACCGACCAGGAACCCGCGGGCCCGCTGGTCGGCCGCCGACCAGATCAGGTCGGCGGTGCGCTGGAAACCGAACATCGAGTAGAAGATGTACAGCGGGATCATCGGCACCCCGTGGGTGGCGTAGCTCGTGCCGGCGGCGTGGAAGGTGCCCATCGAGCCGGCCTCGGTGATGCCCTCGTGGATGATCTGGCCGTCCTTCGCCTGCTTGTAGGACAGCAGCAGGTCCTGGTCGACCGGCTCGTAGGTCTGGCCGAGGTGGTCGTAGATCTTGGCCGACGGGAACCACGAGTCCATCCCGAAGGTGCGGGCCTCGTCGGGGATGATCGGCACGATCCGTTCGCCGAAGCCCTTGGTGCGCAGCAGGTCCTTGAACAGGCGCACCAGCGCCATGGTGGTCGCGACCTGCTGGTTGCCCGACCCCTTCTTCAGCGGCGCGAACGCGTCCTTCTTCGGCAGCTCCGGCACGGTGAACGACACCCGCCGCGCCGGCACGTAGCCGCCCAGGTCGCGGCGCCGCTCGTGCAGGTAGGTGATCTCGTCGCTGTCCTCGTCCGGCCGGACGTAGGGAGGCTGGTCGCCCTCGAGGGCGTCGTCCGGGACGTCGAGCTGCAGCCGGTCCCGGAAACCCTTGAGCGCGTCGGTCGACAGCTTCTTCATCTGGTGGACGGCGTTGCGGGCCTCGAAGTCGGGACCGAGCGTCCAGCCCTTGACCGTCTGGGCGAGGATCACCGTCGGAGCGCCGCGCGTGGCGGTGGCCGCCTCGAACGCCGCGTAGACCTTGTGGTAGTCGTGGCCGCCACGGGTCAGCCGGTCGATGAAGTCGTCGTCGTACGGCTCGATGAGGCGCTTCAACTGCGGGCTCGCGCCGAAGAAGTCCTCCCGGATGAAGGGGGCCCCCTTCGCCGTGTAGGTCTGCATCTGCCCGTCGGGGACCTCGTTCATCCGTGCCACGAGCGAGCCGTCGACGTCGCGCTCGAGCAGTTCGTCCCACTGCCGGCCCCAGATGACCTTGACGACGTTCCAGCCGGCGCCGCGGAAGACCCCCTCGAGCTCCTGGATGATCTTGCCGTTGCCGCGCACCGGGCCGTCGAGCTGCTGCAGGTTGCAGTTGATCACGAAGGTGAGGTTGTCGAGCCCCTCGCGGCTGGCGACGGTCAACGCCCCGAGGGTCTCCGGCTCCGCGGTCTCCCCGTCGCCGCCGAAGAACCACACGTGCTGGTCTGCGGTGTCGCCGAAGCCACGGTTGTGCAGGTAGCGGTTGAAACGCGCCTGGTAGATCGCGTTGAGGGGCCCGAGCCCCATCGACACGGTCGGGAACTCCCAGAAGGCCGGCATCAGCCGGGGGTGCGGGTACGACGACAGCCCGCCTGGCTCCACCTCGGCGCGGAACCGGTCGAGCTCGGCCTCGTCGAAGCGGCCCTCGAGGAACGCGCGTGAGTACACCCCCGGTGAGGCGTGCCCCTGGAAGAACACCTGGTCGCCGCCACCCGGGTGGTCCTTGCCACGGAAGAAGTGGTTGAACCCGACCTCGTAGAGCGACGCCGACGACGCGTAGGAGCCGATGTGGCCGCCCGTCCCGCGCTCCACGTTGGTGCGGTGGACCATGACCGCCGCGTTCCACCGCACGAGCCGACGGATGCGCTTCTCGAGCGTCTCGTCACCGGGGAAGCGGGGCTCGCGGTCCGGCGCGATCGTGTTGACGTAGTCGGTGGTGGTCAGCGACGGGATCCCGATGTTGCGCTGCCGGGCGCGCTCGAGGAGCTTCAACAGCAGGAAGCGGCCACGGGAGCGGCCGAGGTCCTCCACCACCGCGTCGAACGATTCGAGCCACTCGGCGGTCTCGACCTCGTCGACGTCGGGGTACTGCGCGGGCAGTCCGTCGGTGATGATCGGGCGGCCGGCGAACTGCTGCTGCTCGCGCATCTCGGTCACGGACGTCTCCTTGTCGCTCAGGGCGTCTGCACCCGGATCGGGGCGCCGTGCGGGGCACCGTGTGGAGGGGCGCAGCGTGCTCGGAGGGCACCGTAACCGCTGGCTGCGCCCGGCGCCGGTCCGGCCGTCGGCCACGGGACCAACGCTCGGGGAGCGGGCGACGTCGACCGCTACCGTGCCGCCATGCGGACCCGCCTGACCCTGCTGCTCCTGCTGGCGCTGCCCGCCCTCGCACTGGTGGGCTGCACCGACGTGCGTGGGCTCGAGGACGGCGCGCTCGGAGCCGATGCGGCCAACGGCGGGACGGCTGGTGACGTCGACCGGATCCGCTTCTGCTTGGACCTGGTGCGCCTCGAGGCCGCCGTCGAGGCGGGCTCCCCGGACACGGCGGCGGAGACCGCGCAGGAGCTGCTCGCCCGCGCTCCGGAGGACCTACGGACCGACGCCCGCCGGCTGGCGGAAAGGCTGCGGGGTGCGCCGGCCACGCTCGAGCTGGCGATCGAGGACCCCGAGGTCCACGAACTGACGGCCCGGCTGCGTGAGGGCGCGGGGGGCCGCTGCGACCCACCTGCCGGCTGACCTGTCCGTCCCGGGAGTGGGTGCAGCCGACCACAGGACGCGAAACGCAGAGGCACCACGACCGGCGCGCCGAGGACGTGGGCGCACTGGACCGCCCAGGACAGGAGCGCAGGTACCACGACCGCGGCCGACGCCGGGCCCGTGGGCCGGTCGACGGGTTAGGCTCGCGACCGGGACGCCGAGGGGTGACGAGCGGCCCAGGTTCGGAGGGACCCATGGCGCAGCACCGCGCACGGCCGGTGACCCCGGACCGCCGGGTCCGCGACCTCCGCAAGGAGCACCAGGCGGTGGAGCGGGACACGCCGGGTCCGCAGCGCGCCGCCCACCTCGCCGAGCTCACGCGCGCCGCGCTGGACGACCGTCAGGTCAACATGGCGATGGCGACGGCCACGAGCTGCCTCGAGGAGGACCCCGACGACCCGGCGTTGCTGCTGGCCGCCTTCAGCGACGACACGCTCGACCCGGAGGCGCAGTTGGCGGCGTTCGACGCCCTGCGGGACCTCGCCCGCTACATCGACCGACCGGACGTCCACGACGAGGCCGCCGCCCGACTGGAGACGGTCGCGCGGGCGTGGGTCGCCGACGCCGACCCGGGTGAGCGTCGCTACCGCCTGCGCACGGTGCAGTCGCTCACCTCGCGCGAGACCGCCGACGCGCTGCGGGCGGAGCACGAGCCACCCGGTGGGAACGCGCCGTGATCGACCTGGACGACGTCCACCGGGCCGCGGCTCGGCTCGAGG
Source organism: Nitriliruptoraceae bacterium (assembly GCA_007133465.1). Taxonomy (GTDB): domain Bacteria; phylum Actinomycetota; class Nitriliruptoria; order Nitriliruptorales; family Nitriliruptoraceae; genus SLMP01. The sequence goes on from SLMP01000030.1 coordinate 39,761, forward strand.
GCGTCGTCCGGCACACCCCGGTGCTGACCGCACGCCACTTCGACGTGCGGGTGGCGGCACACCTGCTGCTCAAGGCGGAGCAGCTCCAGCACGCCGGTGCGTTCAAGTTCCGGGGCGCCTACAACGCGATCGCGGCGCTGGACGACGCCGAGCGGCGGCGCGGCGTGGTCGCCTTCTCGTCGGGCAACCACGCGCAGGCGGTGGCGTTCGCGTGCCAGTTGCTCGACGTGCCGGTCGCGATCGTCATGCCGAGCGACGCACCCCCGATCAAGCTCACCGCCACCCGCGGCTACGGCGCCGAGGTGGTGCTCTACGACCGGGAGCGCGAGGATCGCGAGCAGATCGGGCGTCAGCTCGCGGAGGAGCGGGACGCGACGGTGATCCCGCCGTTCGACCATCCCGACGTCATGGCCGGCCAGGGCACCGTCGCGCTCGAGTTGATCGAGGAGGTCGGCCACCTCGACGTCCTCGTCGCCCCGATCGGCGGCGGCGGGCTGCTGTCGGGCTGTGCGGTCGCGGCCCGGGGGCTGCTCCCCGACGTCGAGGTGGTCGGGGTCGAGCCGGAGGTCCGCACCGCCGCCCGTGACGCCCTGGAGACGGGCGAGATCGTGCAGCGGCCGATCCCCCGCACCCTGCTGGACGGGCAACGGACCGGCGCGATCGGGGTGGGCCCGCTGGCGGTGCTGCGCGCGGTCGGGGCGCGGGTCATCGGGGTCGGCGACCAGGAGGTCGAGGCCACGATGCGAGCGCTCGTCGCCCGCACGAAGCAGGTCGTGGAGCCCTCGGGTGCTGCGGGGCTGGCCGCGATCCTCGCCGGCAAGGTGGAGGTGGCCGGCAAGCGGGTCGGGGTGGTGCTGTCGGGCGGCAACGTCGACCTGCCGGTCCTGGCGCGGATCCTGGCCGGCTGAGCCGCTGGCCGGCTGCACCGCTTCGGCCGCTGCGCCGCTGCGGCGTGGTCAGTTGACGTGTGCCCCGGCTCGCTGGGCGCTCCAGCGCGCCCGGACGACGGCGTAGCCAGCGGCCGCCCGCAGCAGGTCGCCCTCCTCCAACGCGTCGACCGCCTCCCACAGCTCCGCGCAGGACCGGTCGGCGCGCAACGCCGCCGCCGGCACGCGCCGCGCCAGCTGCCCGTAGTCGAGCTCGAGGACGCTGGTCGGGTCGCACGGCTCGAACCACGCGTCCAGCGCGGCCAACTCGACCAGCACCTCCTCGCCGTCGTCGATCGCCTCCTCGACCACCGCGAGGGCGCGTGCCACCCGCACGCGTGCCTGACCGACGGTCGTGAGGTAGACGAGTCGGGGCCCGCGACCCTCCGGCGGGTCGGTGAGTCGCCGTTCGTCCGGCGCGAAGGCCAGGAACCACGGCAGGGGGACGGCCCAGGGCGCGTCGAGGATGCGTGGCGGGCGGCCGCCGCGAGCCGACCGATCGAGCCGGGTCCGCGCCGCCGACGAGGGCACGAAGCTCGCGACGACGGCAGCTGGCACCGTGCGGCGGAAGGCCGCGAACGCGACCGCGGCCCGCCGATCGGGCTCGACCGGGCAGACCAGCACGCGCTCCCCCGCCCGCCGCACCAGCGCCGCCTCGAGCTCCCGGGGGACCCGACCCGCGACGGCCGTGGTGATCGCCGCGGCATCCTCCAGGGCGGCCAGCTCCCGCCTCGTCACCCCACCGCCAGCGGCGACGTACGCCGCCCACCGCTCGCGCTCGCGCAGCGGGAACGACGCGAGCGGCGCGAAGATCCTCAGCTGCGCACGCGGGACGGCCATATCGCGACGGTAGCCAGGCCCGGCCGACGACCGCCGCACCAGGCCCGGCCGACGACCGCCGCATCGGTCCCGACCGACGACCGCCGCACCGGTCCCGACCGACCGGGCCGGATGACCGCGTCGCGCCGGAGGGACGCTCGTTAGAGTGGGTTTCGAACGTCCGGACGGCACCCGTCCGGACGCGCGACACACGGCCGCGCGCGCGACCCGCCCGCGGCTCACGGCGGATGCACCCGTCGCACCGGCGACGTCCGGCCGCGCCACCTCGGCGTCGACGACGTCACCTCGACGCCAGAGCGGGCGTCGACCGGGACCCACGAGCCCGGGAAGGGTGCCGAGGGAGAGGAGCCACGGTGGAGGGAACCTTCGCCCGGTTCGAGGGCCACGAACAGGTCGTCTTCGCGAACGACGACGCCTCGGGACTGCGGGCCATCATCGCGGTCCACTCGACACGGCTGGGACCGTCGCTCGGTGGGACACGCTTCCATCCGTACCCCGACGATGACGCCGCGCTGACCGACGTGCTGCGGCTGTCGCGGGCGATGACCTACAAGGCCGCGTGCGCCGGGCTCGACCTCGGCGGCGGCAAGGCCGTCATCATCGGCGACCCGACCACGGACCGCTCGGAGGCGCTGCTGCGCGCGTTCGGCCGGGCGGTCGACTGGCTCGGCGGCCGCTACATCACCGCGTGCGACGTCGGGACGACGCCGCGGGACATGGCGATCATCCGGCGGGAGACCCGTAACGTCACCGGCCTGGACACCGAGGAGGGCGGTTCGGGCGACTCCGGCATCGCGACGGCGCACGGCGTGCACCTGTCGATGCGGGCGGCGGCCGGGGTCGCGTTCGGCGAGCCGACCCTGCAGGGCCGCCACGTGGCGGTGCAGGGGCTCGGCAAGGTCGGGACACGGCTCGTTCGTGCGCTGGTCGAGGAGGGCGCGAAGCTCACGGTCGCCGACGTGGACGAGGAGGCGGTGGACCGGGTCGCGGACCTGCCCGGCGTCGAGGTCGTCGCCGTCGACCAGGTGCTGTTCGCCGACGCCGACGTGGTGTCGCCGAACGCGCTCGGTGCGGTGCTGACGCAGACCACGATCGCGCTCCTCCAGGCGCGCATCGTCTGCGGGGCGGCGAACAACCAGCTCGGGGTCGACGAGGACGCCGACCGGCTCCGTGAGCGCGGGATCCTGTACTGCCCCGACTACGTCGTGAACGCCGGCGGCCTGATCAACGTCGCCGACGAACTGCACGACGGCGGGTACCGCCACGACCGCGCGATCCGGCGGGTGGAGCACGTCCCGGACAACCTCACCCGGATCCTGGAGCTCGCCCGCGCCGAGGACATCACCACGGAGGCGGCCGCCGAGGAGATCGCGGAGCGCCGGATCGCCGCCGTCAGCGGCCTGCTGCGCTGGCGCGGGTGACCCCGCGGCGGGTCGGGCGCCGGTGACCCCCGCGGCGGGTCGGGCGCGGGTGACCCCCGCGGCACGTCAGGCGCGGCCGCCGATCGCCACGCGATCGGTCCCCGGGACCGTCGGGCGGACCTGGCCACACACCCAGCTCGGCACCCCGCGGTCGGCGAGCAGGGCGAGCGCGTCGTCGGCCACCTCGGCACCGACGACGGCGACCATCCCGACCCCGCAATTGAACGTGCGCCACATCTCGGCGTCCTCGACCGGCCCCTGCGCCGCGAGCCACGTGAAGACCGCCGGCCGGTCCCAGGTGGCGGCGTCCACGTCGACGGCCAGCTCGTCGGGCAGGACCCGCGGCAGGTTGCCGGGCAGGCCCCCGCCGGTCACGTGGCAGAGCGCGTGGACGTCGAGGTGGTCCACCAGCGCCAGGCAGTCGCGGGCGTAGATGCGGGTGGGGGTGAGCAGCAGCTCGCCGAGCGGCCGGTCGAGCCCGTGCTCACGGTGCAGGTCGAGGCCGCCGACGATCCGCCGCACCAGCGAGAAGCCGTTGCTGTGCACCCCGGAGGAGGCCATCGCCACCAGCACGTCACCCACCTGCACCCGGTGCGCCCCGAGGATCGCGTCGCGTTCGACGACGCCCACCCCGAACCCGGCGAGGTCGAACTCGTCCTCGCCGAGCAGCCCCGGGTGCTCCGCGGTCTCCCCACCGACGAGCGCACAGCCGGCGAGCTCGCACCCGTCGGCGATGCCGGTGACCAGCGCGGCGACCCGGTCGGGGTCCAGCCGGCCGACCGAGAGGTAGTCGTTGAAGAACAGCGGCCGGGCACCGGGGACGACGAGGTCGTCGACGACCATCGCGACGAGGTCCTGCCCGATCGTGTCGAGCACGCCCATCCGGCGGGCCAGGTCCACCTTCGTGCCGACCCCGTCGGTCCCGGAGACGAGGACCGGCTCGCGGTAGCCGGCGGTGTCGAACGCGAACAGCCCGCCGAACCCGCCGATGCCGCCGAGCACCTCGGGCCCGTGGGTGCGGCGCACGGCGTCGCCGATCAGCCCGACGCTGCGGTCCGCGGCGGCGAGGTCGACGCCGGCGTCCGCGTAGGTCAGGGGCCGCGGGTCGTGCGGCCGGGGGTCGCGGGCGTCGGACATGGCGCCGTGCCGATCGTCGGGGAGCGGGCTCGTCGCGGGCGGAGCTCGTCGTGGCGGGGTGGGTCGTGCGCGGTCGTCGCTGGCGAGCGGGGGCGGGCTAGGCGCTGCGCTCGCGTGGCAGCTTCCAGCGCCGGCGGAACGCCCGCTCCGCGTCCGCGAACGCGTCGAGCGGCTCGATCACGTCCTGCACGGACCCGAGCAGCTCCTCGAGCTCGCGGGTCTCGCCGGCGACCTGGTCCACCTCCGCGAGGGCCGCCTCCGACTCGTCGAGCGCCGCCGCGCAGTCACGCCAGTCGTCGGCCACCTGCTCGAGGTGCCACCTCGGCATCCAGTCGCGTGCGTCGACGATCGCCCGCCGCAGGGCATCGGTGCCGACCGCGATCGGAGCCGGCTCGACCCGCCCGGTCGGCAGGACGCCGAGCAGCACGCGTCGGCCGCCCTCGATCACCTCGGCGCAGTCGAGGAAGGACCACCACGCGGCGTGGAGGTCGGCGGGCAGGTCGGGCTTGCGGCGGAAGACCATGGTGGTGGGCAGTATCGCGGGCCGGCCGGCGCGGAGCGAACCCGGGCGCGCACCGGGACCGTGCGATGAGCGCACCCGTGACGCCGTACCCTCCGCCGCGCATGGACGACTCCCCGCTCCCGCCGCTGGCCGCCCACCCGTTCCTCGACGGGCTGCGCGAGCGCGTCGTCGTCTTCGACGGTGGGATGGGGACGTCCCTGCAGACCGCGGGGCTCACGGCGGCCGACTTCGGCGGCGACGAGCTCGACGGTTGCAACGAGGTGCTCGTCCGCACCCGGCCGGACGTCGTCGAGACGGTCCATCGCAGCTTCCTCGAGGTCGGGGTGCACGCGGTGCAGACCAACACGTTCGGTGGCGCCCCGTGGGTGCTCGCCGAGTACGACCTCGAGGACGCGACCGAGGAGCTCAACCGCCTGGCCGCCGAGGTGGCCCGTCGGGCCGCCGACGCGTACGCGACCCCCGACGACCCGCGGTGGGTGGTCGGCTCGATCGGCCCGGGTACCCGGGCACCGTCGCTGTCGCTGGGCAAGGACCCGGCGGCCACCCGGGACTTCATCGACGTCCCGACGATGGAGGCCGGCTACCGGCGGCAGGTCCGGGGGCTGCTCGACGGCGGCGCCGACGTGTTGCTGGTCGAGACCTGCTTCGACCTGCTGCAGGTGAAGGCGGCGGTCGCCGCCGCCAACGACGTGTTCGTGGAACGCGGCTCGCGGGCCCCGCTGATGGTGTCGTTCACGGTCGAGAAGGACATCAACACGATGCTCCTCGGGACCGAGCCGCTCGCCGCCGTCGCGGCGCTCGACCCGCTGCCCATCGACGTGCTCGGCATGAACTGCGCCACCGGCCCCGAGGACATGCGCGAGCACGTCCGCACCCTGGCGCGCGCGTCACGGCTGCCGGTCAGCGTGATCCCCAACGCCGGCATCCCGTACCTCGAGGACGGCGCGACGGTCTACCCGCTGTCCCCCGAGGAGCTCGCCACCGCCCACGCGGAGTTCGTGACCGCGTTCGGCGTGGCGATCGTCGGGGGGTGCTGCGGCACGACCCCGACCCACCTGCGCCACGTCGTCGAGGCGGTGGGGGCGGCGGCGCCCCGAGCGCGACGGTTGGACCGTCCCACCGCAGCGAAGCCGGGTGCGGCCGGACGGCTCGTCCTGCCCGCGGATGGTGCCTCCGCGGATGGCGTGCCCGCGGACGGCGTGACCGCGGACCGTGCGAGCTCGGAGGGGGCCGAACCGTTGACCGTGGAGTGGCGGCCGTCGCTCGCCTCGCTCTACGCGGCCGTCACCGTCGAGCAGGAGAACGCCTTCCTCGCCATCGGAGAGCGCGCCAACGCCAACGGCTCCGCCGCCTTCCGCCGGCTGCTGCTCGCCGAGGACTGGGACGGCATCGTCCAGCTGGCCCGCTCGCAGACGCGGGAGGGCGCGCACGTCCTGGACGTGTGCGTCGACTACGTGGGTCGCGACGGCGTGCCGGACATGGTCGCGGCGGTCGACCGGTACGCGACCCAGTCCACCCTGCCCCTGGTGATCGACTCGACCGAACCCGAGGTCATCGAGGCGGCGCTCGTCCGGCTCGGTGGTCGCGCCACCATCAACTCCGTCAACCTCGAGGACGGGCGGGGCAAGGCCGACCGGCTGCTCGCGCTCGCCCGCCGCTACGGCGCCGCCGTCGTGGTGCTCGCGATCGACGAGGAGGGGCAGGCGCGCACGGCCGACCGCAAGGTCGCGATCTGCGAACGGATCGCCCGGCTCGCGATCGACGAGCACGGGCTCGAGCCGCACGACCTCGTCTTCGACTGCCTCACGTTCCCGCTCGGGTCGGGGCAGGAGGACCTGCGGCGCGACGCGCTGGAGACGCTCGAGGCGATCGAGCGGGTCAAGGAGCGGGTGCCCGGCTGCGCGACGACGCTCGGGGTGTCGAACGTGTCGTTCGGGCTGTCGCCGGCGGCCCGGCAGGTGCTCAACTCGGTGTTCCTCGACGAGGCGATCCGACGCGGGCTCGACTCTGCCATCGTCCACGTCGCGAAGATCCTGCCGCTGCACCGCATCCCCGAGGAGCACCGCGAGGTCGCGCTCGACCTCGTCCACGACCGCCGCGGCGCGGCGGGGCTCGGTGGGACCGCGCCCGACGACTACGACCCGCTGCACCGGTTGATGGCGCTGTTCGAGGCCGCCTCGGAGACCTCTCGCGCCACCGCCGACGAGCTGGCGGCGCTGCCGGTCGACGAACGGCTCGAACGGCGGATCGTCGACGGCGACCGTGACGGCCTGGAGGCCGACCTCGACGTCGCCCTCGCGCAGCACCCACCCCTCGACATCATCAACCGCTTCCTGCTGGCCGGGATGGCGACGGTCGGCGAGCTGTTCGGGTCGGGCCAGTTGCAGCTGCCGTTCGTCCTGCAGTCCGCCGAGGCGATGAAGGCGGCCGTCGCCCACCTCGAACCGCACATCGAGGCGGCCGGGGGTGGCAGCGCCGCATCGAAGGGCCGGATCGTGCTGGCCACGGTCAAGGGCGACGTGCACGACATCGGGAAGAACCTCGTCGACATCATCCTGCGCAACAACGGCTACGACGTCGTCAACCTCGGCATCAAGCAGTCGCTCGACCAGATCCTGCAGGCGGCCGACGACAAGCAGGCCGACGCGATCGGGATGTCCGGTCTCCTGGTCAAGTCGACCGTGGTGATGCGCGAGAACCTCGCGGAGATGAACGAGCGGGGCGCGGCTGGCTACCCGGTGCTGCTCGGCGGCGCGGCACTGACCCGCGGGTACGTCGAGGACGATCTGCGGGGCCTGTACGACGGCGAGGTCTACTACTGCAAGGACGCCTTCGAGGGGCTGCGGGTGCTGGATGCGGTCCTCACCCGCCGGCGCTCGGGTGACGGCACGCCCACGGAGCTCGCTGCCCGGCGCCGCCGTCGGCAGCCCACCCGGTCGCGGTCCGCGGAGGCGCCGCCGGCGATCGACGCACAGGGCCGGCCGCGCTCGGCGGTCGCGACCGACGTCCCCGTGCCGACGCCACCGTTCTGGGGGCAGCGCGTGGTCCGCGGGCTCCCGATCGGCGAGGTCGCGCCGCTGCTCAACGAGGTCGCCCTGTTCCGCAACCAGTGGGGGTTCACGCCGGGCGACCTCCCGCCCGACGGCTACGCCGACCTGCTGGACCGGGAGGCCCGGCCGGTGCTGCGGGAGTGGTTGGCGCGAGCGCAGGCGGACAAGGTCGTCACCCCGGAGGTCGTCTACGGCTACTACCCGGCGAACGGCGACGGCGACGACCTCGTCGTGTGGGACCCCGCGGCGCCGCTCGAGCGCGAACTGGTCCGGTTCCACTTCCCGCGGCAGGACCGGGGTCGGTTCCTGTGCATCGCCGACTTCTTCCGACCGGTCGACGCGGGCGAGCCGGACGTGCTCGGACTCCAGGTCGTGACGATGGGCCGACGGATCAGCGACGTGGCGGCCCGGCTGTTCGCGGAGGACCGCTACCAGGACTACCTCTACGCGCACGGTTTCGGGGTCGAGATGGCCGAGGCGCTGGCGGAGCTGTGGCATCGCCGGATCCGCGAGGAGCTCGGCATCGCCGACGACGACGGGCCGGGCGTCGGTGACTGGTTCCGGCAGGGCTACCGCGGTTCGCGGTACTCCTTCGGGTACGCCGCGTGCCCGGACCTCGAGGACCAGGCGAAGCTGTTCCGACTGGTCGACCCACGGGCGATCGACGTGGAGCTGACCGACGAGTTCATGCTGCACCCGGAGCAGTCGACCTCCGCGATCGTGGTCCACCACCCGGCGGCGAAGTACTTCAACGCGCGTTGACGGCGCGCGGCGCGGTGTCGCGGGCCGTGATCCGCGCGCACGGCGAGGGCCACCCGTGTGGGTGGCCCCCCGCCTGCTCGTGGCCCGCGGTCAGCGACCGGGACTCCCGACCGGCGCGACCTGCCGTGACCACGAGACCGACCAGCGCGCGAGGCGCGGTCGGGGTTCCGTCACTGCCGCTTGCGCTGCTCGCCTTCGTGGCCGGCAGCCTCCTGGGTCTTGCGGTCCGCCTCGGCCTGGGCGCGCTCGGCCTCGTCGCCCTTCTGCGCCTTCTTCTGCTGCTGCTCGCCCTCGCGGACCTGGTCGTCGTCGCCGGTGACCTTGCCCATCGTCTCCTTGGCAACGCCCTTCATCTTCTCGCCCGTGTTGTCAGCCATCGTTTCCTCCGTTGCCGTCGCACGCGGTCTCTCCGCGTCCGGCACCCACGATGCCCGCCCGCGACCTGCAACTCCAGCCGCCGCACCCGACGTTCGGGCAGTCGGGCTCCGCTCGCCGGGACGGACGGCCACCCGGCCGGTCGGCCCGTTTCGGACGGCCGTCAGTCACCGTCGCCGTCCTCCCACTCCGACCACCGCGCACCCTCCTCGAGGTCGTCTCCCGAGGGCGGTTCGCAATGCACGCGTTCGAGCAGCGCAGGGTCGTCGGTGACCTCGATCACGCCGACCCGGCCGTCCTGGACGTCGTCCACGTGCAGTGCCGCCAAGGGCCACCAGTCGTCGCCGTCGTGCTCCCACAGCACCCCGACGTGCTCGGTCTCGGCGTGACCCCGCGTCAGGCACAGGCTCGGGCGGCGCTTCCAGAAGCCCTCGATCGCCTCCGGCAGGTTGGCACGGTCGGGGCCGAGGAACCCGGGCGTCTCGGCGTCGGCGGCGAGGATGTCCAGCAGCTCCTCGAGGTGGCGCGCGTTGAACGCCTCGGCGATGGCGTCGATGGCGTCGGCTTCCGCGTCGTCGCGTAGCCCGACATCGAGGTCCTCGTCGAGCAGGTCGACCTCCGGGTCGTCCTCGTGGAAGCCGTAGTCGTCCACGCTCACGCCGTCGGGCAACTCCTGCGTCTCGAGCGGGTCCGGTCCACTCCCGGCGTCGACGCGGTCCAGCAGTGCCTCGGCAGCCGCCTGGTGGTGATCGACCTCGCGCACGGGGCTCTCCTCCACGCTCGCCTGCTCCGAGCGTGCACGCTTCCGGTCCCGGCGGCAAGGGGTCAGCCGGCCCTGGACGCCGCTGCGGGGAGCGTCTCGACGCGCGAGCGACACCGCGACCCCGGCGCAGGGACACGAAGGTGGTGGCGCGCCGGCGGTCCAGCGACGAGGATGAGCCTGCGAGCCGCCCCGCCGACCGACGAGGCCAGCTGATGGACCTGCCGCGCGACCACGTCCTGCCGGACGGCACCACGCTCCGGATCCGGGAGATCACGCCCGACGACAAGGCCCTGATGCTCGCGATGTGGACGCGGACGAGCGCGGAGTCCCGACGCGCGCGCTTCCTCGGCCCGTTCGACCTCAACGAGTCGAACGTGCACCGCTTCACCGATCTCGACCCCGACCTGCAGTTCGCGGTCGTCGCGATCCGTGGCCGGCGTGAGCGGGCGCGGCTGGTGGGCGTCGCACGCTACGAACGCGATCCGGACCACCGGGACCACGCGGAGTTCGCGGCGCTCGTCGAGGACGGCTGGCAGGGGCGGGGGGTCGGGACCGCGCTGCTGCGCGAGGTGGCCGTCGCGGCGCACGAGCACGGCATCACCCACCTCACCGGCGACATCCTGGCCGACAACGTCCGCATGCTGAACCTCGTCCGCGAGCTCGGCCTCGAGTACCGCTCCGGCTACGACGAGGGCGGCATCGTGCGCTCCGACCTCGAGGTGACCCTGACCGATCGCTTCCTCGACGTCGTGGAGGAGACCGAACGCGAGGCCGCCCAGGCGGCGCTGAGCCGGTTCTTCCGCCCGGAACGGGTCGCGGTCGTCGGCGCGTCGCGCAACCCGACGGCCATCGGCGGGATGCTGTTCGGCAACCTCCTCGCCGGCGGCTTCACCGGGGTCGTCTACCCCGTCAACCCCTCCGCCCGCTACGTGCAGGGCGTCGCGGCCTACCCGTCGCTGGCGGACTGCCCGGAGGTGCCCGACGTCGTCTTCGTCAGCCTGCCGGCACACCTCGTCAACGACGTCGTCGACGAGGCCGGGGAGCTCGGCATCGGAGCGGTGTGCATCGTCTCCGCCGGCTTCGCGGAGATCGGTGGCGAGGGGGTGACGCTCCAGGAGGACCTGGTCGGTCGCGCGCGGGGGCACGGACTGCGGATCGTCGGACCGAACTGCATGGGGCTGCTCAATGGGCACGCCGAGGTGCGGATGAACGGCACCTTCTCGCCCATCTTCCCCGAGCCCGGCCGCGTGTCGATGTCCTCGCAGTCGGGAGCGCTCGGGCTCGCGGTGCTCGAGCACGTCCACGCCCTCGGCCTCGGTATCTCCACGTTCGTCTCGGTGGGCAACAAGGCGGACATCTCCGGCAACGACCTGCTGCTGTACTGGGAGCACGACCCGGACACCGACGTGATCCTGATGTACCTCGAGTCGTTCGGCAACCCGCGCAAGTTCTCCCGGATCGCGCGGCGCATCTCCCGACACAAGCCGATCGTGGCGGTCAAGTCGGGCCGGACGAAGGCCGGCGTGCGTGCGGCGTCGAGCCACACGGCCGCGATCGCCTCCGGCGACCGGGCGGTCGACGCGCTGTTCCGGCAGACCGGGGTGATCCGCACGGACACCCTCGAGGAGATGTTCGACGTGGCGACGCTGCTGGCGAGCCAGCCGCTGCCCCAGGGCAACAACGTCGCCGTCCTCACCAACGCCGGCGGCCCCGGCATCCTCGCGGCCGATGCGCTCGAGGCCCAGCACCTCGACGTCCCCACGCTGTCGGACCGCACGGTCGCGAAGCTCCGCGGGTTCCTGCCCGTGGAGGCCGGCATCTCCAACCCGGTCGACATGATCGCGTCCGCCGACCCCGAGGCGTACGCGCGCGCGGTGGAGGTCCTCGGCAACGCGCCGGAGGTCGACTCGCTGTTCGTCATCTTCATCCCGGTGCGATCGGTCGACACCGCGGAGCTCGTCGCGGCGGTGATGGGCGCCCGCGACACGATCCCCAAGGACAAGCCGCTGATCGCGGTGATCATGTCGTCGGAGGAGGGGCCGGCACGGGAGCTGGCAGAGGCTGGCATCCCGACCTTCGCGTTCCCCGAGGCCGGCGCACGGGCACTCGGCCGGGTGCACAGCTACAGCTGGTGGCGACGTCAGCCATTGGGCCAGGTCGTGGAGCCCGCCGGCATCGACCGCGCCGGCGCCCGCCAGATCGTCGAGCAGGCGCTCGCGACCTCCACCCGCGACGACGGTTCGGTGTGGCTGACCTCGCAGGACGCGACGGCGTTGCTCGAGGCGTACGGCGTCCCCCTCGCGACCGCCGTGATCGTCGACTCCGCCGAGGCAGCCGCGCAGGTGCAGCGCGAGCTGAGCCTGCCGGTCGCGGTCAAGGCGGCGGCGCCGATCCACAAGGCGGACGTCGGCGGGGTGGAACTCGGGATGGACACGCCGGCGGCCGCGGCGGCCGCCGTCGAACGGATCGCGCAGGCGCTGCGTGACCACGACCTCACCGACCACCTGGGCAGCTACCTCGTGCAGGAGATGGTCGGCGACGGCATCGAGATGGTCGTCGGGGTCACCCACGACCCGTCGTTCGGTCCGTTGGTGCTGGCCGGCGCCGGCGGTACCCACGTCGAGCTGCTGCGGGACGTGAGCCTGCGCATCACACCGGTCACCGATGTCGACGTCGCGGAGATGCTGGCGCGGTTGCGGATGGCCCCGCTGCTCGGCGGCTACCGCGGCAGCCCGCCGGCGGACGTCACCGCCCTCAAGGACCTGATGTACCGCATCAACGCGATGGTCGAGGACCTCCCCGAGGTCGCGGAACTCGACCTCAACCCCGTGTTCGTGCGCGAGGAGGGCCTCGGGGTGAAAGCGGCCGACGTGCGGCTGAAGCTCAGTCCGACGACGTAGCCGCGCGCGACCGCGGCGGGGAGGCGACGGGCACCCCGCCCGTTCCGGGCGCGGGACCGGGCTGTCGTACCCTGCGCGGTCCCGCGACCGCGCCCGTGCAGGAGCCGCATCCGTGACCCGCATCGACGCGCTGCTCGCCCGGGGCATCACGACCTCGTTCGAGTTCTTCCCGCCGCAGACCGACGCCGGCGAACGCCACCTGCGGGACGCGCTCAACGAGCTCGAGCCCCTCGGGCCGTCGTTCGTGTCGGTGACCTACGGCGCCGGCGGCTCGACCCGCGAGCGCACGCACCGCCTGGTGGTCGACGTGCTCGAACGCACGACGATGACCCCGATGGCGCACCTGACCGCGGTCGACCATCGGCGCGACGAGCTCACCGCGATCCTGGCGGCCTACCGCGACGCTGGCGTGGAGAACGTCCTGGCCCTCCGGGGCGACCCACCGCGCGGGAGCGGACCGGACGAGGTGTTCTGGGAGTTCGAGCACGCGGTCGAGCTCGCGGCGCTCGTCCGGGAGGTCGGCGGGGACCGGATCGCCGTCGGGGTCGCCGCACACCCCGAGGGGCACCCCCTCTCACCCGACCTGCCTTCGGACCGTCGCCACCTCGCGGCGAAGCTCGCGATCGCCGACTTCGCCGTCACCCAGTTCTTCTTCGATGTCCAGGACTACGTCCGGATGGTGGAGGAGCTCGCCCAGCTCGGCTGCGACAAGCCCGTGGTGCCGGGCATCATGCCGGTCACCAACGTCCGCCAGATCGAGCGGTTCGCGGAGCTGTCCGGCGCGGCCTTCCCGTCCGCGCTCGCCGACCGCCTCCACGCGGTCGAGCACGAGCCGGCCGAGGTGCGCCGCATCGGCGTGGAGGTCGCGACCCAGCTGTGCGCCGACCTGTTGGCCAGCGGGGCCCCCGGCCTCCACTTCTACACCCTCAACCGGTCGACGGCGACGCGCGAGATCCACGCGAACCTCGGGCTGCACCCGGGCGCCTCCGCCGCCTGACGTGGGACGGTGGTCGGCCGCTCGGCGGTTCAGCGATCGAGCAGCCGCTGCGCGGCGGGCAGCAGCGCGGTCGCGGCGGCGACCTTGACCAGATCCCCGAGCAGGAAGGGTGCGACGCCCATGGCGAGGGCAGCCTGCGGACCGACGCCGAGCACCAGCGCCAGCACGGTCGCCCCGAGCGTGTAGATGACCAGGTTGCCGACGACCATGGCGGTGGCGGCGCCTCGCCAGGTTGCCAACGCCCCCGCACGAGCGAAGCGCCCCACGACCCACGCCGCCGCGACGAAGCCGGCGACGTAGCCGAGCGACGCGCCGCCCGTCACGGCGAACCAAGGCACCCCGAGCAGCCCGATGACGCCGTAGAGGCCTGCGCCCATCACCCCGCGACCGGGTCCGAGCGCCGCCGCGCCGAGCAGGACGACGAAGGTCTGCCCCGTCACCGGGACGGGCGTGCCGGGCAGGGGGAAGGCGAGTTGGGCGCTCAGCGCGATCGCGAGCGCGAACGTGCCGATCAGGACGACGTCACGCACCCGCTCGCCGGGGAGCAGGTCGGCCAGCACAGGCCGGACGGACGCGGCGGGCACGGGGGCGTGGCTCACGGCGATCTCCCTGACGATCCGCGCAACCGTACACCGGTCGCTGGACGGCGGTTCCGAGCGGCGCGCCGCCCACGGGGCACGCTAGTCGAGCGGGCAGCAGCCGGGGCAAGTGCGGTGCGATCGGGCCCGGTCGCCGCCTAGCAGCGCCGGACCTGCGCAACGACCATGGCGACCGATTCCCGCACGACCCGGTAGAGGCGTTCACCAACCGGCGCATCCGCCGGCGCGGCGACCACGGCGACGGGGACGGCGACGCACTGCCGGAACAGCCGCCGCGTGCGCAGGGTGTGGAAGTCGCTGGTCACGACGGTCACGTGAGGCCACGCCTCCGCCCGCGCCAGGTCGTCGACAGCACGCGCCTCGCCGAGCGTGGACAGCGGTGAAGGCCGGAAGCACCGCGCGTCGTCGTCCTCGCAAGCTCCTCCACCGGCGGCGTAGCGCTCGATGGCATCCGCGGACACGACGAGGAGCCGTCCGCTGTCCCCCCGCAGTGCCAGCGCCGTGGCGAGACGCTCGCCACCGCCGCCGCCGAGGACCACGATCGGCCCGTCGTCGAACGGTGCGTCATCGACCGTCCCGAACGCGATGCGTGCTGCGAGACCGAAGAACGCGAGCACGCCGAGGACGCCGACACCGAGCACGACGAGCAGCGCTCCCGGGCGCCGGCCGGTGCCCCGCCCCGCTGCGTCCTTCACGCTCACGGACCCTTCGTTCCCTCGCCGGCGGGGTCTCGGCGCCCGGTTCCGCTCCGTCACCGACGCGGCGCCCCGTGTCTCGGTCGTGAGGCTACCGGCGCACGCGGCCCCTTCGGCCCTGCGACGAACCGCGGCCCCCGCGCGGGGCGAGGGCCGGGTCGCGTCACGTGATGGGCGTCACACCCCAGCGCTGCGGGCGATGATCGGGTCGAGATGCTCGAACTTGGCCAGGTACGCCGCCCGGTCGGCCTGCAGCTGCTCGACGATCATCTTGTACTCGTCCATGCGGCCCTGCCGCTCGTAGAGCTTGCGGGGCTGGAGCAGCTCCTCGTCGTCGAAGCCCGGCATGCTGGTCGCGACGAAGTAGCCGAAGTCCGGGTCCTCTTCCCACTCGATCGTGCCATCGACGATGCCGTGCTGGACCGCTGCCGAGTGCGGGATCTTGACCTTCTTGGACCGCTCGTCGTCGTCACCGCCACCGACCCGCCCCGTGTTGAGCAGGTAGACCTCGAGGTCGCACGACGCGAGCAGCTCGAGGAACCGGTTGCCCATCGAGGACTCCTCCTCGAACCAGAACGGGTTGGTGCCCGGCACGCGCAGGCTCTTGCCCGCCTCGTGCGCTCCGCCGGCCGAGGTGCCCTTGGTCTCGCCGAGCATGAAGTAGTAGGCGGCCTGTTCCGGCTTCAGTTTCGCGACGGCCGGGATGATCGCTTCGTTGCGGTTGAGGATGAAGAGGTAGTGCGCCTGGGGTAGGTCGCGAGGGTCGCGGTGACGGATGTGCTGCAGCCCGAAGGTCACCCGGCCGTTGGCGGTGTAGCTGTCGTCGAAGAAGTCGACCTTGCCGGTCTTCCGGTCGACCGACACCGACTCGAGCCACGCCTCCGGGGAGGTCGCGCCGCCGTAGATGGTCGGCTCGTCGTCGGGGTCCAGGCCGTAGGACTTCGCGAAGCAGCCGTCCTCGGTCGTGTAGACCTTGCCGCCCGGCATCAGCGCGATGAAGTCGTCCTGCACCGGCAGTGAACCCTTGACGTTGCGGAAGGTCGTCGTGGTCTTGCCCGTGCCCGACAGGCCGATGATCAGCGCGAGCTTCTCCTCGCCGTCCGGGGTCTCCTCCGCGGGGAAGGTCTTCGCGCCCGAGTGCATCGCGAGGCCGCCACGCTCGTAGATGAGCTTGTTCCACATGCGCAGGCCGCCCATCTTCGACTCACCGAAGTAGTCGGAGCCGAAGACGCGGGTGGTCCAGGTGTCGTAGTCGACGAGGATCAGGCACTCCTCGTGATGCTCGGGCACCCGCAGCGTCGGGGTGTAGATGACCGTGAAGTCCGGCTCCCAGTCACCGTCCTTGTCGAAGAACAGCTGCTGCTGCATCGCCGGGACGTTGGAGTGGGCCTTCTCCATGTACAGCCGCGCCGCGGTCCGGAAGCCCGGGTCCGGGCCGATGTAGCCCTCGATCAGCACCATGTCCTGCTCGGCGATGTGGGCATCCTGCTTGGCGGCCCACTCCGCGGCCTCCGCGCGCGACATCGTCTGCTTGACGTTCGGCCCGTCGGTGACGACGAAGGTCGACGGGGTCAGACGCGCGAGGATGCGAGCGGTGTAGTTGATGTTGCCGAACTCGGTCTCGACGATGCGGTCCTTCGGCATCAGGTCGAGAACCCAGCCACGCAGCTGCTCCTGCGTGGGGTTGGCCTCCACCGAGCGGGCTTGCGGCAGTTCCATGGCCACGGTGAACCTCCTGGGGGCCACCTCGCGCGGCGGCCGTCGCTGACCTGAGCCCCTCGCCGGGGCCTTGCGCCCGACCGTAGTCGTCACGCTGGATCGGAACCGTTCCGTAGGACACCCATCGGAGGGGACCTCCGGCCCCGAACGGGTTGTGGGCCCTACCCGTGTCCGGACGAAAGCTTCTTACCCGGCGTCGGGGGGGCTATGCTGAGCCACCACTTCGGCTCAGTCCCGCAAGGAGGCTGGAGATGCCGCATCGCAAAAAGATCCTGCTGCTGGCCGCACTCGCGGTTCTCGGCCTCGTGCTTCTCGCTGCTGTCCCGGCTCCGAGCGGCATCAGCTGGCTCGGCGCCATCTGGACCAGCGGCATCAGCTGGCTCGGCGCCATCTGGACCAGCGGCATCAGCTGGCTCGGCGCCATCTGGGCCAGCGGCATCAGCTGGCTCGGCGCCATCTCGGCCGACGGCATCAGCTGGCTCGGCTGACCTTCTGCGGATCCACCGACCCGCTGACGGCGGCTCGCCGAGGCGCCCGACGGGCTTACGGTCGTCGGACGGGCGACCCCTTCCTTCTTTGTCGTAGGCTGCCGTCATGACGCCGGAGCCTGCGGGAGGCGGCGCCGTGGTCGCCACACCGGATCGGGACACCACACGCGCCCCTGATCGCTTCATGGTCGCCTGGGTCCTTGCCGCTGGTGTCCTGGTGGCCGCGATCGTGGTAATTGGCGATCACCGTGTGTGGTCGAAGGTTGGGATCACTTCGATCGTGCTGTACATCGGCGCGGTCGTCGCAGCAGAGCGGATCGAACTCCGGCTCAGCCTCGAGCCGCGGCACGCCGCCTTCACCCTCATCGAGGTCGCGATCACCGCGGGCCTGCTGTTGCTGCCCGGCACGGTCGTGGTCGTCGGCGCCACGATCGGCACGACGATCAGCCAAATGCTCCGGGGACTACGCGGCGCGCCGGCGTGGTTCAACGTTGCCATCGCGACGGTCGGCAGCGCCGTTGCCGCCGGCGTGATAGCCATCTTCCCCGTCGTTGGCCCCCTCGTCGCCGAGCGACCGATTGCTGGCGCCCTCGTCGGGATGCTCGGCTACGCCGCAGTCAACGCCGCCGCGATCTCTGGCGTGGTGCTCCGCTCCTCCATACCCCAACCTGCTGAGGAGCTCCGTCGGCAGTTCCCCTTCTTCATCAGCACGACGTTCGGTACGACTGCCGTCGGCGTCGTCGTCGCTGCCCTCTGGATGACCGAGCCTGTTCTGTCCCTCCTGGCGCTCGTCCCCGCAGCCGCGATCTACCTGGCGGCCCAGGGGTCGTACCGGACGAGCCAACTGCTCTCAGAGGTGCGAACCGAACGAGACCGATTGACGTTGGTGGTCGATGGCGCGTCTGACGGCATCATCCTGCTCGGCCGATACGGAGAGGTCCGGCTGTGGAGCCGAGGCATGGAAGCGATGACCGGGATCACTGCGGAAACTGCGGTGGGGCAGGCCGTCGCTGATCTGCTGACCGACGCCCGGCGGCGCGCGATGGACAACGTCCGAGGCGCCTGGTTGCTCGACGGGCCGGCCAAGGGCGCGTTCGGGCGACGGAAGCATCGTGAGCTCAGCGCCACGTTGATCCACGGTGACGGCACGGCGCGCGAGGTCCGGGAGAGTCACGCGC
>SLMP01000051.1 GCA_007133465.1 Nitriliruptoraceae bacterium
GGCGGCGGGCCGACCTCGACCCGCACGACCGGGCGCTGCCACCGCCCGTCCGGTTCCGGCACCAGCCCCTCGATCGCCACGGCGATCGGGGCGCCGTCGTCGAGGCGCGGGGCGAGGCGGGCCGCCACCACCCGGTCGAGGTAGCCGAGCCGCCACGGTGGGCCGCTGCCGTCCGGTGGCGTCGCCCACACGGCGACGGCGAGTGGGTCGGCGGGATTGTCGGGTTCGCGGACCGCGCGCGCCCGCAGGTCGGGCCCGACGGGCGCGGCGCCAGGCGGCGCCGCCGCGAAGGCGTGGCCGCGGAGTGGGGTCCGGAACGCACGCAGGGCGACCGGACGGGAGCGGGGGGTTCGGGTCGTGGTGGTCATGACGGCATCGTGCCACCGCGGTGCGACACGCCATCCTCCGCCTCCCCGGCCGGGCCTCCGGCGACCGCACCGAACCGCTGCGCCACCAGCCGGGCCGTGGCCCGCAGGACGCCGGGGTCCAGGTCCTCGACCTCCGCGCGTCCGTCGGTGAGGTGCAGGCTCGCCCACCGGAACGGCGGTCGGCCCGTCGCGAGCGTCTCCAGCAGCGCGAGCTCGCGCAGCCGGCGTCGGTCGCGATCGGGACGGGGCCGGCTGGTGCGCAGGTCGAGCAGCAGGACCCTCGCCCGGTCGTCGACGCGAACGCTGTCGATCCGCGGTCCGACCCGGCCACGCAGGGTGGCGCGTGCGGGGAGCAGTTCGACCTGCACCGTTCGGCCGGGGCGGACGACGACCCCGTCGGCGGGCAGAGCCGGCCACACCTCCCGGAAGCCGTCCAGCAGCTCGACGAGCTCCGCCCGCAGGTCGTCCGCCTGTGGTGGCGGCAGGTGGTTGAGCCACCAGGACCGGCTGCGAGGGTCGCCGGGGGCACGCGAGGCGGCCTCGGCCCACACCCCGGCCACGAGGGCGGCGCTGGTCCCGCGGTGACCGTCGAGCAGGTCGCGTTCCACCGCCGCCTGCGTCAGCGCTCCCCGGACGTTCGCACGATCGTGGACGAACGGGGTGACCGGTCCCGGGCCGGACTCGGCCGACCGGCCCGCCGTCACCGTGACCGTGCGGTCGGGTGGCAGCTCCCCGGCGGTGCGCACGAGCACCCCGCGCAGCTCCGCGACGAGCCCGACCGGGACGAGAGGACGCGGGCTGCCCCAGGCCAGCAGCACGGCGGCGAGCCGGGCACGGGCCGGTGTGTCGAGGCGCGGCTGGTCGACGCTCACAGCGCCGCGAGCTCGCGCAGTGCCGCCTCGTCGAGGTCGGCCGACACGAAGGTGCCGTCGAGCTCGAGCACCGGGACGGTTCCCACCCCGCGGCGGCGGACGGCCAGGTCCTGTTGCCGGCGGGCGAGCTGGCGTCGCCGGTCACCGAGCAGCTCCTCGACGTCCGCCGGGTCGAGGCCGACCTGCGCGGCCAGTGCTCGCAGCCGATCGGCGTCCCCGAGGTCGACGTCGTCCACCCAGTAGGCCCGCAGGCACGCCCCCCGCCAAGCGGCGCCGAGGCCGCGATCGTCCGCGAGGTCGCCGAGCAGGTGCGCCAGGAGCGTCGGCGGCCGGCGTGACGGGCGTCCGAGCGGGAGGCCGAGCGTGGCCGCCCGCGGCCCGAGCCGCTCCCGCTCGACCAGCTGGTCGAGCGTCGGCGGGACCGCCGTGGCCAGCCCGAGCGCGTCGAGTCCCGCGAACGCGACGGTGCCGCCTCCGTCAGCGACCCGCTGCAGCCGCAGCAGCGCCACGGCCGATGCCGGGGACGGGTAGTCGAAGTGGAGGACGAGCACGCCGCGCAGCGTAGGCGCCGCCGCCGATGTCACGATCGGGCGGGCCAGGGTTCGGGACCCGTGGCCGCCGGCCGCCGCGGGGCGGCGCTCCACGCCGACCAGGAGCCGGGGAACAGCCGCACGCGGTCGAACCCCAGCTGCTCGAGGGCCAGGACGTCGAAGCAGGCGGTGACGCCGGACCCACAGGAGGCGAGCGCCTCCTCGGTGCCCGTCACCCCGACCTGCTCGACCTGCCGGCGCAGCTCGTCGGGCGGGGCGAGCCGCCCGTCGCGCACGAGCGCGCTCGTCGGCAGGTTGACCGCGCCAGGCACGTGGCCGGGCCGGGGGTCGACCGGCTCGTGCTCGCCGCGATAGCGGGCGGGCTCGCGGGCGTCGAGCAGCACGGCCGCGTCCTCCGCGAGGAGGCGGGCGACGAGGTCGGCATCGGCGAGCCGCTCCTGCGGCCAGGGCACCGCCGCCCGGGTGACGACGGGACGACGGGCACCCCCGGGCGCCAGCGGTCCCGGCCAGGCCGAGAGTCCCCCATCGAGGACCGCGGCGGGCCGACCGATCGCACGCAGCATCCAGACCAGCCGTGCGGCGACGGTGCCGGGTCCCTGGTCGAAGGCGACCACCCGGTCGTCGTCGCCGAGGCCGAGCCGGCCGAGGGCGGCCGCGAACGCCTCGGGCTCCGGCAGCGGATGCCGTCCGCCCTCCGGGGACGGCGGCGCGGCGAGGTCCGCGTCGAGGTCGACGAAGACGGCGTCCGGGATGGTCGCCGTCAGGTGCTCGGCCCGACCCTGGGAGCCGTCGAGCGACCACCGGACGTCGGCGAGCACGAGCTCGTCACGCTCCGCCAGCACCTCGGCCGCCGACACGAACGGCGACATCGTCCGCTGTGCTCCGACCACGTGCTCCCCTTCGTCCGCGGTGCGAGGGGCCAGATTAGGCTCGCGGCCGCCCAGTGACGTCGCGGCGCCGGTACGCCCGCCCGGCGACCTCGGCGACCGAGGAGGATCGACCGTGGACCGCGACGAGACCACCGCGCAGGTCCGGCTGCTCGGCGACCTGCTGGGAACGACGATCGAGGACATCGAGGGCCGCGAGCGCTTCGAGCTGGTCGAGCGCATCCGCGGCCTCGCCGTCGCCCATCGACGCGGCGACGACGACGCCGGCACCGAACTGCGCGCCCTGCTGCGCGAGCTGCCGCCCGCCGACACGTTGATCGTGGTGACCGCCTTCGCCACCTACTTCCGACTCATCAACCTGGCCGAGGACCAGGCGGTGGCCCGTCACCTGATCCTCGACCGTCAGGCCGCCGCCGCCGAGGACCGGACCTTCCCGGAGACGATCCGGGCAGCGGTGGACCGGCTCGCATCGCGTGGGATCGCCCCCGAACCGTTCGCCCAACTGCTGTCCGAGGTGGCGATCCGCACGGTGCTCACCGCGCACCCGACCGAATCGAACCGTCGGACCGTGCTGACGAAGCTCAGCCGCACCTCGGCGGCTCTCCGCCGGCTCGACCAGGAACGCCTCTCCCCCGAGGTGCGCACGGACCTCGAGCGCTACCTCGCCGAGGAGATCGCCTCGCTGTGGCTGACCGACGAGACCCGGCCGCGACCCCCGTCGGTGATCGACGAGGTCCGCAACGGCCTGTACTGGATCGACACGGTCCTGTTCGACCTGATCCCGCGCCTGTACCGGGAGCTCGCCACCGCCGTCGCCTCCGCCTACCCGGACGCGGCCATCGACATCGGCCGGTTCCTGCGTTTCGGCTCGTGGATCGGCGGCGACCGCGACGGCAACCCGAACGTCACCAGCGAGGTGACCGAGGCGACGTTGCGGGAGCACCAGTTGCTCGCGCTGCGGCTGCTGCGTCGCAGCATCGACCGGATGCACGCCCACCTGTCGGTCGGTGCGTCGCGGGGCGCGTCGGAGGCGCTGCGGGCTCGCTTCGACGAGCTCGCGGCGCTGTTCCCGGAGCAGGCGGACGACCTCGTCCGGCGCTACGAGGCACAGCCCCACCGGCAGTTCCTCGCGCTCGTCTACCAGGTCCTGCTGGTCACCGAGGAGCGGGCCGCACGTCGGTGGCGGGCCGACCACCGCGTCGACCCCCGCGCCTACCTCGACGCCGCCGCGTTCGTCGCCGACCTCGAGGTGCTGCGCGACAGCCTGCGCGAGATGGGCGCGCACACGATCGCCGACGGCCGGGTCCGCGACCTGCAGGTGCAGGCCGAGGTGTTCGGCTTCCACCTCGCGACGCTCGACCTGCGCCAGCACGCGACGCGCCACGTCGCCGCGTTGACGGCCCTGTTCGCCCGCTACGGCGCGTTGGAGGACTACGGCGCCCTGCCGGAGGACGACAAGGTCGCCCTGCTGTGCCAGGAGCTCGAACAGCGCCGGCCGCTGGCGCCCCGCCGCCTGGACCTCGACCCCGACACCAACGAGACCCTGACCCTGTTCCGGACGGTGGTCCGGGCCCACGAACGCATCGGCCGTGACGCGATCGACACCTTCATCATCTCGATGACCCAGCACGCGTCCGACGTGCTGGCGGTGCTCGTCATGGCCCGCGACGCCGGCTGCGGCGACGGCCTCGACGTCGTGCCGCTGTTCGAGACCGTCGACGACCTCCATCGCGCCCCCGAGATCATGGAGCAGCTGTTCACGATCCCCGCCTACCGCGAGCACCTGCGCCGGCGCGGCGACCACCAGCAGGTGATGATCGGGTACTCCGACTCCAACAAGGACGGCGGCTACCTCGCGGCCGTCTGGGAGCTGCACAAGGCGCAGGTGGCCCTCGCGGAGGTCGCCGAACGCCACGGGGTGGCGCTCACGCTGTTCCACGGCCGAGGCGGCTCGACCGGACGTGGGGGTGGACCGGCCAACGCGGCGATCCGGGCACAACCGCCGGAGTCCGTGCGGGGCCGCATCAAGATCACCGAGCAGGGCGAGGTCATCGCGGCGCGCTACCGCGACCACCGCCTCGCCCACCGCCACCTCGAACAGATCGTGCACGCCGTGCTGCTCACGGCCCGGCCCCTGCGCAAGCCCAAGGTCACCGACCGCGCCGCCGAGGTCGTCGACGAACTCGCGGAGTTGGCGCTCGCCGCGTACACGGACCTGGTGCACGAGACCCCGGAGCTGGTCGCCTTCCTGCACGAGGCGACCCCCTTGGACGCCCTCGGCCAACTGAACATCGGCTCGCGTCCGGCGCGCCGTGCCGCGGGCCAGGGCATCGGCGACCTGCGAGCGATCCCCTGGGTGTTCGCCTGGACCCAGTGCCGCATCAACCTGCCGGCGTGGTACGGGGTCGGCACGGCGCTGACGTCCTGGGCTCGCGACGACGCGGCGCGCTGGGAGGAACTCCGCATGCTCACGGCGAGCAGTCGGCTGCTACAGGTCACCTTCGACAACGTCGAGATGGCGCTCGCGAAGTCGGATCTCGCGATCGCCGCCGACTACGCGCGGCTGGCGCGCCCGGAGGTCCGTGACGCGGTGCTGCCGCGCCTGCAGGCGGAGTACGACCGGACCGTGGCCGCGGTCCTGCGCATCGCCGGGCACGACCGGTTGCTGGCCGGCGACCCCGACCTCGCGGCCGTGCTCCGGCTGCGCGACCCCTACCTCGACCCGCTGCACGCGCTGCAGGCGGCCGTGCTCGAGCGCCTGCGGACCGATCCCGCCGAGTCCGGCGGCGACCTGCTGCGCACGGCGGTGCTGGTCGCGACCAACGGCATCGCGGCCGGGATGCGCAACACGGGCTGACCGTCCGAGGGCCCGTCGCGGGCGGGACCCGGTCGACCGTCCGAGGGCCCTCCGGGCGGGACCCGGTCGACCGTCCGAGGGCCCTCCGGGATCGGGGACGTGCGACCCCATCCTCGGGACCTCCTGCCCTGCGCGGCTCGAGACCCTCGCCGTACCGTGCGGGTGGGAAAAGGAGGGCGCTCGTGCCTCGGAGTGTTCGTACGTTCCTGCCGGTGGTGGGACAACCGGCTGCGCTCGCGGCCGCGTTCGAGGACGACCCTCAGCGGTGGTTGCCCGCCGCTCGCCGGGTCGGCTCCGACGCGTGGACCCTGACCTTGCGCGCCGGCGCGCTCGCGCGGACGGTCTCCGCGGTGATCGGCCGGCCCTGGCGGGCGGGTTCGACCCGCTGGCGCACCCTGACCTGGGACCCGATCGCCGACGACGGCGACCCCACGGCCGTCGACCGTCTGCTGCCCTCGCTCGACGGGGAGCTCGGGCTGCACATCGAGCCCTCCGGGCGGACCACCCTCGTCCTCGACGCGCGCTACCAGCCACCCGGCGGCGCCTTCGGTGACGCCGTCGACGCGGTCGCCCTACGGCGTCTCGCCCGCATGACGGTCGAGCGCTTCCTCGAGGAGGTCTCGGCCCGCCTGGCCGCCGAGGCGCTACTGGTCGGCGACGACCCGGCGATCGTCCGGGACCCAGAGCACGAGCGAGGTCCCGCGCCCATCACGCCCTGAGGTGATCGTCAGCGCGCCGCCCAGCGCGGCGGCGCGCTCGGTGAGGTTGGCGAGGCCGAACCCACGGGGCGCGTCCGGGTCGATGCCCCGCCCGTCGTCGCGGACGCGCAGCTGCAGACCCGCCTGGTCGACCGTCAGCTCCACCTCGACGTCGAGGGCGTGGGCGTGCTTCGCGACGTTGGTGAGCGCCTCGCGCAACACCGGCAGCAACTGCTCGAGCACGTCGTCGTCGACGATCGCGTCGATCGGGCCGTCGAAGCGGACCCGTGGGCTCCGTGCGAGGGTCGGCGCGACCTCCTCGATCACGTCCATCACACCCGACCGCACGCCGCGGGTCGTCCCGCTGGCCGCCTGCAGCGCGAAGATGGTCGCCCGGATCTCCTTGATGATCTCGTCGATGTCGTCGACGGCGCGCTCGAGGCGGCTGACGACCTCGGGCTGCCCCTCGCAGCGGCGCATCGACCCCTGCAGCGACAGGCCGGTCGCGAACAACCGCTGGATCACGGTGTCGTGCAGGTCGCGGCCGATGCGCTCGCGGTCCTCGACGACCCGCAGCCGCTGCAGGTCGGTCTGGGCCCGCTCGTGGGTCCACGCGAGGCTGACCTGCGCCGCGAAGGTGGCGAGCAGCGCCTCCTCCCGGGGCACGAACGGCGTCCCGCGGCCGACGCCGAGCGCCGCGACCGTCCGCTCGCCGTCGCGGATCGGCACCCACACCGACGGCCCGTCGAACAGCAGGCCGGCCTCGACCCGCAGCGGCGCGGCGGCGACCAGTTCGGACCAGGACCGGTCGAACCCGGCCGCGACGAACCCGATCGGCGGTCCCTGGCGACCGCTGCTCGCGAGCACCCACAGCCCGCCCTCATGGGGTTCGATCACGCAGGCGGCGTCGCCTTCCGCGAGTGCGAGCCCGAGCGCCGCGACGCGTTCGCGTACCAGCGCCGCCGAGCCCCCGGACAGCGCGGTGCCCGCCACCTCGAGCACGGCGTCGCGCCACCGGTCGCGCCGGCGCGCCTCGTCGTAGAGTCGCGCGTTCTGGATCGCGGCGCCGGCGACCGCCGCCAGCCCGACGATCAGTTCCTCGTCGTGGGCGGTGAACCCGCCGCCCCGCTTCTCGGTCAGGTAGAGGTTGCCGAACACCTCGTCGCGGACCCGGATCGGGGTCCCGAGGAAGGTGCGCATCTCCGGATGCCCGGGCGGGAAGCCGTAGGACCCTCCGTGCGCCCCCAGGTCGTCGAGCCGGAGCGGCACCGGGTCCTCGATCAGGACACCCAGCACGCCATGACCTTCGGGGAGGCGGCCGATCGCCTCCGCCGTCGCCCCGTCGCTACCGTGGTGGACGAACGCGGCCAGTCCCTCGCGATCGGCGTCGAGCACGCCGAGTGCCCCGTACCGGGCATCGACGAGGGTGCACGCTGCGACGACGATCCGCTCCAGGACCGAGGCCAGGTCGAGGTCGTCGGCGAACGACAGCACGGCGTCGAGGAGCCGCTGCAGTCGGGCGTCGGTGCTCACGACCCGGTTCCCTCCCGACCCGCAGCGACCAGCAACGGTCGAGGTGGTCGTCCCTCGCCCCGCGACAGTCTAGCCTCCCACCCGGCGGCCGAACGAAAGTGACGACGTGACGATCCGAGTGTTCCTCGTCGACGACCACGAGGTCGTCCGGCGCGGATTGCGGGACCTGATGGATGCCGAGGAGGACCTCGACGTCGTCGGCGACGCCGCCACCGCGGGCATGGCGCTGGCCGGGATCGCGGCCACCTCGCCGGACGTGGCGGTGCTCGACGTGCGTCTGCCCGACGGCAACGGGGTGGAGGTCTGTCGCGAGGTCCGCGCCCGCGACCCCCGCATCGCCTGTCTGATGCTGACCTCGTTCAGTGACGACGAGGCGCTGTTCGACGCGATCATGGCCGGCGCCGCCGGGTACCTGCTGAAGGACATCAAGGGCAACGACCTCGTCGACGCGGTCCGCCGTGTCGCGGGCGGCGATTCCCTGCTGGACCCCTCGGTCACGGGCAAGGTGCTCGAGCGGCTGCGCAAGGGTGACGAGGAGGACCCGCGGCTCAAGGCCCTCTCGGACCAGGAGCGGCGGATCCTCGCGCTGATCGCCGAGGGACTGACCAACCGGCAGATCGCCGAGCGCATGCACCTCGCCGAGAAGACGGTGAAGAACTACGTCTCCAACCTGCTGGCGAAGCTCGGGATGCAGCGACGGACCGAGGCCGCCGTGTTCTACACCCAGGTCGACCGGCACGACTGAGCTCAGGAACCTCCCTCGCCTCGACCGCAGGGGCACCCGTGACCGGTAGCGGGATCGGCCGGGCACGGCGGGGCAGCAGGTCGACGACCGGAGGGCGCCTCGCCACCCGGGGTCGAACGACGTCGCGCGAGCCGAGGGAAGGTCCCCGTCATCTGGGGCCGACCGACCCTGCCCCGACCCGGGGACGCCGAGCACGCTGCCGGCAGGCCCGGTCCCGACCGGGCGCCGTTTCACCCCGATCGACCGCCACCGAACCGCCACCCGACCGCCGCCGGAGCCGAGGGGGAACACCGTGACCACAGGGATCGACCGACACGGACTCGAGGTGCTCCCGCTGGCACAGTGCCTGTCCCTGCTGCGCAGCCGGCCGCTCGGTCGGCTGGCGTACCAGGAGGCCGGCACCCCCACGGTGGTCCCGGTCAACCATCTCGTGGACGGTTCGACGATCGTGCTGCGCAGCATGGAGGGCGGCAAGCTCGACCAGGCGATCGTCGGGGCACCCGTCGCGTTCCAGCTCGACGACCACGACCCGACCCGCGGGACCGGCTGGAGCGTGCTCGTGCGCGGCCGGGCGGTCCTCGTGGAGGACGACGAGCAGATCGAGCGGTTCAGCACGGAGCTCGACAGCTGGGCGATCGACGAGCACGCCCAGGTGAGCTGGATCCGCATCGTCCCGGACGAGGTGTCCGGCCGCCGCTTGCGCCGGCGCGGCTGACCCTGCCGGCGGGGCCCGACACCCGCGGCGCATGCCGCGGGTGTCGCTCGTTGCGTGCCGACGATCGAGCGCCGGCCGACCTGTGCCTCTGTCACGGGACCGTTGCGCTCGTCCTCGGGACCTTCGACCCTGCCCGGGATCCCCGCCTGCCCGTTGACTCCGCGCAACCTTGATCTGCGCCGTCAACGTGTAGCCAGGAGGCTCGGATGGGTGAGGAACGGATGATCGGCACGCTCGTGGTCGCCGTCATGGCGGCCATGGCGCTGGTGCTCGCCGCAGGTGCGCTGATCGTCGGCGCACGGGGGGCGGGAACGCCCTCCGGTGCGCTGGTCGACGGCGTCACCGCCAGCGACGTCCCGACGGTGCTCGGCGTCGAGCTGACCGAGTTCGCGATCGCGCCCGCCGACCTGACCCTCGCCGAGGGCGGCACGCTGACCGTCCGCAACAGCGGGGCCGCCGAGCACGACCTCGAGGTCGTCGGGACCAGCGCCGCGACCCCGGTGCTCTTCGGCGGCGACGCGAGCGAGTTGACGCTCGACGGGGTCGCTCCCGGCACCTACGAGGTGCGCTGCACGATCCCCGGCCACGACTCGGCCGGGATGGTCGGCGAGCTCACGGTCGTCGGCGCGGACGGCGACGCGACGGTGGTGGCCGCCGCGGGCGACGCGGACGGCGCGCACGACGACCACGCAGCGGCGGGCGGCGACGAGGACTGGGCGGCGCTGGACCAGGCGATGCACGACAGCATCCTCGCGTTCCCCGCGGAGACCGAGGGCATCGGCAACCAGCCGCTGGAGCCGGAGGAGGTCCTCGAGGACGGCACGAAGGTCTTCCGCATGACCGCGGGGATCTTCGACTGGGAGGTCGAGCCCGGCAAGGTCGTCGAGGGGTGGGGCTACAACGGCCAGATCCCGGGCCCGATGATCAAGGTGGACGTCGGCGACACCGTTCGCGTGCACATCGAGAACGAGCTGCCCATGGGCACCGACGTGCACTGGCACGGCGTGCGCGTCCCCAACGACCAGGACGGGGTGGCGCCGCTGACCCAGCCGCTGATCGAGCCCGGCGAGACCTACACCTACGAGTTCGCGGCCGACGAGCCATCGATCGGGATGTACCACCCGCACCACCACGGCCAGATGAAGCTGCCGAACGGGATGTTCGGGGTGTTCCTCATCGGTGACCTCGGCACCGACATCGCGCTGCCGACCGGCCGCACGATCAGCAACAAGGACATCCCGGCGTCGATCGACATCGTCGCGGAGATCCCGATGGTGCTCAACGACGCGGGCACGATCGGGCTGACGATCAACGGCAAGGGCTGGCCGGCGACCGAGCCGATCGTGGTCGACGAGGGCGACTGGTTCGTCGTCCACTACTACAACGAGGGGCTGCAGATCCATCCGATGCACCTGCACCAGATGCCCCAGCTGGTGTTCGCCAAGGACGGCTTCGTGCTCGACGCGCCCCAGTGGGAGGACACCGTCAACGTCGCCCCGGGCGAGCGGTACTCCGTGCTCGTGCAGGCCACCGACCCGGGTGCGTGGGCGTTCCACTGCCACATCCTGACCCACGCGGAACGCCACGAGGGGATGTTCGGGATGGTGACCGCGTTGATCGTCAACGACGCCGAGGACGCCTGACCCGCGGCGGCTCCATCCGGGCAGGGCAGCGCCGGTCGCCGGCCCCTGCGCGTGCTGGTCGCGCCCCCGTGGGTCGGCCCTCCCGGGGACGCCAGGCGGTCAGATCCGACCGCCTCCCGCCACCGGACCGCTTCTCTGCAGGGTCGCTACCCTCGTTGGCGCGGTGCCGCCGACGGCGCCGTGCACGTCGCAACGCCCCCGGGGAGCTCGGGACAGCCGGGCTGAGAGGGCGACCGACCGGACGTGCGGTCCACGTGGCCGCGAGACCGGAGCGTCGTCGACCCGCGGAACCTGCTCTGGGTAATGCCAGCGGAGGGAGGTGGCCCGTGGTCGCTGACGGTCCGGACGTCCGCGCGACGTCCGAGGACGTCGTGGTCCTCACCGGCGGTGACCCGGTCGATCCCGCGCTGACCCCGCCGCTGCCGGCCGGAGCACACGTCGTCGCCGCCGACTCCGGGCTGGCGGCGGCCGACGTGCTCGGCCTGACGGTGGACGTGGTGGTCGGCGACATGGACTCGGTGGCCCCCGCGCGCCTGGCCGCCGCGGAGGCCGCCGGCGCACGCATCGAGCGGCACCCCACGGCCAAGGACGCCACGGACCTCGCGCTGGCGATGGACGTGGCGCTCGGACTCGGCGCTCGCCGGGTCACGGTCGTCGGCGGCGACGGTGGCCGGCTCGACCACCTGCTCGCCAACGCGCTGCTGCTCGCGGCCGACGACTACGCGTCGGTCACCGTCGTCGCCCACCTCGGCGCGGCCACGGTCACCGTGGTGCGTGACGAGGCCACCCTCGTCGGGCACCGAGGTGAGCTCGTGAGCCTGCTCGCCGTCCACGGGCCGGCGCACGGGATCACCACCGACGGTCTGCGCTACCCGCTGCGCGACGAGCTGCTCGCGCCAGGTTCCAGCCGGGGGGTCAGCAACGAGCTGGCGCGACCGACCGCTCGCGTCCGCCTGCGCACGGGCGTGCTGCTCGCGGTCCAGCCGGGGGCGCTCGGCACACCGCTCGACGACACGGGAGGGAACCACCCATGAAGCTCGTCCACCGCACGCATCGACCCCGCCGGGGCCGTCCGGGCCCTCGCGCGCTCGCGGCCGCCCTGAGCGTGGCCCTGCTGCTCGTCGCCTGCGGCAGCGACGACCCGGCCGGGGACGACGCCTCCGCCGACGGTGAGCAGGAGGACGCGACCCAGGCCACCGACCCGGACGACGCGACCGACGAGGCAACGGACGCCGACGAGGCAGCGGACACCGAGGAGGCCGACGCCGCGCCCGCGAGCGACGTCACGCTCACCCTGCTGACGCACGACTCGTTCGACGTCTCCTCCGACGTGGTCGCCGCGTTCACGGAGGAGACCGGGATCGACCTGCAGCTCGCTCCGGTCGGGGACGCCGGCACGCTCGTCAACCAGGCCGTGCTCACCCGCGACGCGCCGCAGGGCGACGTGCTGTTCGGGGTGGACAACACGTTCCTGTCGCGGGCGCTGGAGGCGGACCTGTTCGTCCCCTACCGCTCCCCCGAGCTCGACGCCGTCGACCCACGCTTCGTGCTCGACCCCGAGCACCGCGTGACGCCGATCGACCACGGCGACGTGTGCCTCAACTACGACGTCGCCTGGTTCGAGGAGCGGGACCTCGACGTGCCCGAGGAGCTGGCCGACCTGACCGACCCGGCCTACGCCGGCCTGCTCGCCGTCCAGAACCCGGCGACCTCCTCCCCCGGCCTGTCGTTCCTGCTGGCGACCGTCGAGCGGTTCGGCGAGGACGGCTACCTCGACGTCTGGGAGCAGCTGGTCGCCAACGACGTGGTCGTGACCAACGGCTGGTCGGAGGCGTACTACGAGGAGTTCAGCGCGACCGGGGAGGGTGACCGGCCGCTGGTGGTGTCCTACGCCTCGAGCCCCCCAGCCGAGGTGTACTTCGCCGACCCGCAGCCGGACACCGCCCCGACCGGGGTGATCGAAGCGTCCTGCTTCCGGCAGATCGAGTTCGCCGGCATCCTCGCCGGGACCCCGCACGAGGAGGAGGCGCAGCAGCTGATCGACTTCCTGCTCTCCCCCACCTTCCAGGAGGACGTGCCGCTGACGATGTTCGTCTTCCCGGTGCGTGAGGACGCCACCCTGCCCGACGTGTTCGTCGAGCACGCGGTCGTGCCGGACGACCCGCTCGAACTCGACCCCGAGGTGATCGGCGAGGGCCGTGAGCGGTGGGTCGAGGCCTGGACCACGACGGTGCTGCGAGGATGACCAGCAGCCGGGCGCCCGAGCGGACCGGCAGCCCGGCGTCCGCCCGGGCGAGCGCGCCGCCGCTCGCCGTGCGGCGCTGGGTCCCGGCGGCCCTGCTCACGGTGCCCGTGCTGTTCCTCGCGGCGTTCTTCGTCCTCCCGGTCAGCCGCATCGTCGCGCTCGGGCTGGCGCCGGACGGGCAGCTCGAGCTCGGCGTCCTCGGCCGGGTCGTGACCGACCCGGCCGTCCGCCGGGTCGCCTGGTTCACGCTGTGGCAGGCGGCCGCCTCCACGCTGCTCACCCTCGTGATCGGCCTTCCGGGCGCGTACGTCCTGTCCCGGATGGACTTCCCCGGCCGCAACGCGCTGCGTGCGCTGGTGACCGTCCCGTTCGTGCTGCCGACCGTGGTGGTCGGCTCCGCGTTCCTCGCACTGCTCGGCCCGCGCAGCCCGGTCAACGACCTGCTGGTGGCGCTGTTCGGTGATGGCGCGCCGACGCTCGACCTGCGCCGGACCGTGACCGCGATCCTCGTCGCGCACGTGTTCTTCAACTACGCCGTCGTCGTCCGCACCGTCGGCGGGTTGTGGGCCCACCTCGACCCGCGGATCGAGGACGCGGCCCGCGTGCTCGGCGCCTCCCGCTGGCGGGTGTTCCGGGAGATCACCCTGCCGCTGCTGCGCCCCGCCATCGCGTCGACCGCCACCATCGTGTTCCTGTTCACGTTCACGTCGTTCGGGGTGGTGCTGATCCTCGGCGGTGCCACCCGCGCCACCATCGAGGTGGAGATCCACCGCGCGACGACCCAGCTGCTGGACCTACCGCTCGCCTCGGCGTTAGCGCTGCTGCAGCTGGCCGCCGTGGTCGCGGCGCTCGCCGTCTACGGCCGGTTGCAGCGCACGGCCGCGACCCACCGGCTGGTGGGGGCCACGGTCGGTGTCCGTCGGCCCCGGACCCGGGGTGAGCGAGCCTTCCTCGGCGCCAACCTGGCGGTGATCGCCGGGTTGCTGGTCGCGCCCCTGCTGGTGCTGGTCGAGCGCTCGTTCGTCACCCCGACGGGCTACGGGCTCGCCAACTGGCGCACGCTCGTCGGCACGCAGCCGGACACCCTCCTCGCCGTCGCCCCGTGGGAGGCGGTCCGCAACTCGATCGGGTTCGGCATCGCGGCGACGGTCGTGGCCCTGCTGGTCGGCGGGTTGGCCGCCACCGCGGCGACGCTGCGCGACGACCGCGTCTCCGGGCTGGTCGACCGGGCCCTGATGCTGCCGCTCGGGACCTCGGCGGTGACGATCGGGTTCGGGTTCCTGATCGCCTTGAACCGGCCGCCGCTCGACCTGCGCGGCTCGCCGCTGCTGGTGCCGCTCGCCCAGGCCCTGATCGCCGTGCCCTTCGTGGTACGCACGCTCGTCCCGGTGCTGCGGTCGATCGACCAGCGGCTGCGGGAGGCCGCCGCGACGCTCGGCGCCCGGCCGCTGCGGGTGTGGCGGGAGGTCGACCTGCCGATCGTCGGGCGGGCGGTGCTGGTCGCCGCGGGGTTCTCCTTCGCGATCGCCGTCGGCGAGTTCGGTGCATCGGTGTTCGTCGTCCGGGCGCAGCTGCCGACCATGCCGGTCGCGATCTTCCGGCTGCTCGGGCGGCCGGGGGTCGCGAACTTCGGCCAGGCGATGGCCCTGTCGACCCTGCTGATGCTCGTGACGGCCTCCGCGATCCTGCTGATCGACCGGCTGCGCGTCGGCCAGGTGGGCCGGTTCTGATGGGCGGCCGCGCACGCGACGGCGAGGGACGCTGATGGCGGAGGTCCAGCTCGAGGTCCGCGAGCTCACCGTGCAGTACGGCGACGCCGTCGCCGTCCGCCACCTCGACCTCACGGCGGCCGACGGCGAGGTCGTGGTCGTGCTCGGCCCGAGCGGCTGCGGCAAGTCGACGCTGCTGCGCGCCGTCGCCGGCCTCGAGCGGCCGACCTCCGGGCGGATCCTGCTCGAGGGCCGCGACGTCACCGACCTGCGTCCCGACCAGCGCCGGGTCGGGTTGATGTTCCAGGACCACGCACTGTTCCCGCACCGCACCGTCGCGGAGAACGTCCGCTTCGGGCCACGCATGCAAGGGCTGCCAGCCGGGCGGATCCGGGAGCGGGTCGACCGCCTGCTCGAGCTCGTCCGCCTCGCCCCGCTGGCCCACCGGCAGGTCACCTCCCTCTCGGGCGGCGAGCAACAGCGGGTCGCACTCGCCCGGGCGCTCGCCACCGAACCGCGCCTGCTGATGCTGGACGAGCCGCTCGGCTCGCTCGACCGGGCGCTCGGCGACGAACTGCTCGCGGAGATCGCCCGCATCGTCGCGACCGTCGGCACGACGGTGCTGCACGTCACCCACGACCAGGACGAAGCCCTCGCGGTCGCCGACCGGGTCGTGGTCATGCGGGCCGGCGCGATCGTGCAACAGGGCACGCCCGACGAGCTGTGGCGCTCCCCCCGCACGGAGTTCGTCGCCCGCTTCCTCGGACTCGACCAGCTCCTGGACGCCGAGGTGCGCGACGAGGTGGCCGCGACCGCGCTGGGCGCCCTACCGGTGCCGGGCGCCGCGGACGGCCGGGCACGGCTGCTCCTGCTGCCCGACGCGGTCCGCCTGGTCGACCCCGACGCCGCCGGGACCGGGGACGCCACCCGGACCGGGGACGCCACCCGGACCGGGGACGCCGCAGGGACCGGGGACGCCGCAGGGACCTGGCCGCCGCCGCTGCAGGCGCGCGTGGTGGGGCGCCGCTTCGCAGGCGATCACGTCCGCCTCCAGGTCCGAGCGGGCGGCGTCCCACTCACCGTGCCCGTCTGGCACGGCACCGGACCGGCGGTCGACGAGGAGGTCCGGCTGGCGGTCGACCCGTCGGTGGTTCGCATCGTCGAGCCGGACGCGTAGGGTCGCGGTGCGCCGCCACCGGGTCCACCCCCCGAGGCGGTCCGATCCCCTGGCGCACCGAGGTGAGGAGGCCACCGTGCTGATCGACGGGACCGCGGAGACGCTGACCGGCCACGCTGGTGAGCTCCGCGTCGAGACGTGGCCGAACCCCGACGCCCGCTACCTCGCCGTGCTCGTCCACGGCTACGGCGAGCACCTCGGCCGCTACGCCCAGGTCGCGGCCGACCTCGTCGCCCAGGGCGCGGTCGTCTACGGCCCCGACCACCGCGGGCACGGTCACTCGGCCGGCGAGCGGGTCTCGATCCCGGACGTCGAACCGGTCGTGGACGACCTGCACCAGGTGGTCCAGCGGACCCGCGAGCTCCACGTCGGCCTCCCGGTGGTCCTGATCGGCCATTCGATGGGCGGGATGATCGCCGCGCGCTACGCGCAGCGCTACAGCGGCGCGCTGCACGCCCTCGTGCTGTCCGGCCCGGTGCTCGGTCGCTGGGAAGCGGCGGACGCGCTGCTCGCTGCGGAGGAGCTCCCGGACGTCCCGATCGACCCCGCGACGCTGTCACGCGACCCGAGCGTCGGCGAGGCCTACGTCGCCGACCCGCTCGTGTGGCACGGACCGTTCCGCCGCGAGACGCTCGAGGCGATCCGCACGTGCCTCGCCACGATCGGCGCGCAGCCGCCCGTCGAGGAGCTCCCCACGCTGTGGGTGCACGGCGAGGACGACCAGCTGGTCCCGATCGGCCCGACCCGCGCCGGCGTGCGGGCGCTCGTCCCGCCGGCGCAGCTGACCGAGGTCACCTACCCGGAGGCGCGCCACGAGGTCTTCAACGAGACCAACCGCGACGAGGTGCTCGCAGAGGTCACCCGCTTCGTCGACCGGGCGCTTCAGTAGACCGGGATGCTCGGATCGACCTGCTTGCTGTAGGCGTTGATGCCGCCGCGCATCGACCGCGCCCGGAGCCCGGCACCCCGCAGCAGCTCCGTGGACTCGAGGGAGCGCACGCCCGACTTGCAGTGGACGACGTACTCCTTCGTCGGGTCGAGCTCGGACAGCCGACCCGGCAGGGTGTCCTTCGGGATCAGCACGGCGCCGGGGATGCGGTTGATCTCGTACTCGTGGGTCTCGCGCACGTCGAGCAGGACCACGTCGGGCTTGCCGGCGATCTCCGCGTACTCGTTCGGCAGGATCTCGAGCTCGGCGAGCGACAGGTCGGCCTCGACCATCCGATCGTGCGACGGGACGCCGCAGAACTCCTCGTAGTCGATCAGGGCGGTGACCGTCGGCTCCGGTCCGCACACCGGGCACGCCGGGTCCTTGTTGACCTTCACGTAGGTCCAGCGCTGCTCGAGCGCGTCGTAGAGGCCGAGGCGCCCGATCATCGGATCCCCGATCCCGGCGATCAGCTTGATGCCCTCGATGCCCTGCGCCGTGCCGATGTGGCCGGCCATGATCCCGAGCACGCCGCCCTCGGCGCAGTTCGGGACCATCCCCGGCGGCGGGGGCTCGGGGAACATGCAGCGGTAGCAGGGGCCCTCCTCGGCCCAGAACACCGACAGCTGCCCCTCGAAGCGGAAGATCGAGCCGTAGACGTTCGGCTTCCCGAGCAGGACGCACGCATCGTTGACGAGGTAGCGGGTCGGGAAGTTGTCGGTGCCGTCGATCACCAGGTCGTAGTCGGCGATGATGTCGAGCGCGTTGTCCGACGTGAGGAAGGTCCGGTGTTCGACGACCTCCACGTGCGGGTTGATCTCGAGGACCGACGCCTTCGCGGAAGCGACCTTGTGCACCCCGATGTCGGAGGTGCCGTGGATGATCTGCCGCTGGAGGTTCGACGCGTCCACGACGTCGTCGTCGACCAGCCCGATCGTGCCGACGCCGGCGGCGGCGAGGTAGAGCGCCAAGGGCGAGCCGAGCCCGCCGGTCCCGACGAGCAGCACCCGGGCGGCCTTCAGCCGTTCCTGCCCCGCCATCGCGACGTCGGGGATGATCAGATGGCGGCTGTAGCGCGCGATCTCCTCGTGGGTGAGGGGCGCGCGTCGGTCGACGACAGGGCGGACCACGGTGGGACTCCTTGGGAGAGTGCGGGTGCGGCGGGAGGGTGCGGGTGCGGCGGGAGGGTGCGGGTGCGGCGCTGCTCCCGTGAGCGGGCGCGCGTTGGCGCCCCGCGGGGCACGCGAGTGTCAACGCCCCTTCGGGGCTGCACCTTCCACGGCAGGGAGAACGGTGCGAACCCGCCGCACCTCGTCGGGATGTGACCGCGTGCGTCCCCACGGCCCAGCTCCCTGGGACGGGGTGAGGACGATCGGCGTGCGCGTCAGCTGCGCGGATCGGTGAGCGCCGGGTCCGGTGCCGGGTGCGAACCGAGCGGCTCCTCGTCCGGCTGGACCAGCCGCCAGAGCACCGCCGCGAGCACCCCACCGGCCAGGGGCGCGAGCAGGAAGGCCCACACCTGCACGAGGGCGTCGCCACCCTGGAAGACCGCAGCGCCGAGGCTGCGGGCCGGATTGACGGAGGTGTTGGACACGGGGATCGTCACCAGGTGGACCAGCGCGAGCGACAGTCCGGCGACCACCGGTCCGAGCCCCGTCGGGAACCCGCGGCGGGTGGTCGACAGCACGGCCAGCACGAACACGGCGGTGAACACCACCTCCGCGGTGAGGACCGCACCGAGCCCGAACCCGGCCGGGGAGAGCTCCCCCCACCCGTTCGCGCCGAAGCCCTCCGACGCGCGGAACCCGGGTCGGCCGGCCGCGACCGCGAGCAGGACGCCACCACCCACCAGCGCGCCGACGAACTGGGCACCGAGGTAGACGGGGAGCTCCGCCACGGGGAGCTTGCGTGCGGCGACCATGCCGAGGGTCACCGCCGGGTTGACGTGGCAGCCGGAGACCGGCCCGATCACGGAGGCCAAGGCCAGCAACGTGAGGCCGAACGCGAGCGAGACGCCGAGCGCCCCGATGAACTCCCCTGCCAGCACGGCGCTGCCGACCCCGCCGAGCATGAGGATGGCGGTGCCAATCGCCTCCGCCGTGAAGATCCGACCACGTTCCATGTGCACACCCCGTTCGCTCACCGTTTGCTCACTGTCCGCCGGCCTTCGTCGTCCTCGGGCAACCGGACGACTCCCGCGCGGTGACCGCACGTGCCTCGCTGCGGCGTGTGTGTCAGACGTTCATGCCCATCGCCCGCAGCTCCTCGCGCACGTAGTCGGCCATCATGTCGGTGGACCACGGCGGGGCGAAGGTGAACTCCACCTCGACGTGGTCGACCCCCGGCATCGCGCCGAGCACGACCGAGCACTGCTGGTGGATCACCTCGGTCAGCGGGCAGCCCATCGAGGTGAGGGTCATGAGCACGTGGGCGTGCCCGCGACGGGGCTTCGTGACCTCGTAGACCAGCCCGAGGTCGACGATGTTGTAGCCGATCTCCGGGTCGATCACGGCCCGCAGCCCGTTCATGAGCAGTTCCGCCGGCGGCATCCCGTCGTCCTCGAGGGGCAGGTCCGCGAACGGGTGCCGCCGCTCGGGCTCGGCAGGTGCCTCACCGGTGGGCGTGTCGGCCTCGGGGATGACGTCGTCGTCGTCTTCGAGCGCGCCGGGCGAGAGGGCGGTGTCGTGGTGGCTCACGAGGATCTCCTCGGTGCTGAGGTGTGCTGGCGTGGGGCTGGGGTAGCGGGCGCGGGCGGGACGGTCACCCGGACGGCGGGCGATCGTCGTCGTGCTCCACGGTGTGCGCCGACGCCCCGCGTTCGTAGGTCTCGATCGCGTCGCGCAGCGCCATCCAGCCGAGCAGCGCGCACTTGACCCGTACCGGGAAGCGCGCCACCCCCTGGAAGGCGATGCCGTCCTGCAGGTCGTCGGGCCGCGACGGTTCGTCGCCGTGCATCATGCGCCGGAAATCCTCCGTCAAGGCGAGGGCGTCGTCGAGTTCGCGCCCGGCGACGGCGACGGTCATCGCGGAGGCCGACGCCTGGCTGATCGAGCAGCCCTCGCCGTCGAACACGATGCCGTCGACCTGCCCGTCGACCACCCGCACCCGCAGGTCCATCTCGTCGCCGCACAGCGGGTTGGAGTGGTGGACGTGCACGCTCTCGCCCTCGAGCACCGGCGCTCGGTGCTGGGGCTTGCGGTAGTGGTCCAGGATGATCTCCTGGTAGAGGTCCTCCATGCTCACGCGGCGTGGCCTTTCGTCTCGGCGCTCGGCTGGGCGCTCGGCTCAGCGGGCGAAGAAGGCGCGGGCGGCCTCGATCCCCTCGACCAGGGGGGGCAGGTCGTCGGTGTCGTTGTAGAGGTACGCGCTCGCCCGGGCGGTTGCGTTGACGCCGAGGCAGCGCATCAACGGCTTGGTGCAGTGATGCCCGACCCGTACGCACACGCCCTTGGACGACAGCATGGCCCCGACGTCGTGCGGATGCACACCGGCCACCTCGAACGACACCGCTCCCCCACGCACCGTGAGGTCGGTCGGGCCGTGGACCGTGACCCCGTCGATCGAGGTGAGCGCCTCCAGCAGCCGGCCGGTCAGTTGCTCCTCGTGGGCACGCACCGCGTCCATCCCGAGCTCCTCGAGGAACCGGATCGCGGCACTGAGCCCGGCGGCCTCCGCGATCATCGGCGTGCCCGCCTCGAAGCGGTGGGGGATCTCGTTCCAGGTGACCGAGTCCAGCGTGACGTCGCGGATCATCTCCCCACCGGCCAGGAACGGCTGCATCGTCTCGAGCAGCTCCGGTCGCACGACGAGCGCGCCGATCCCGGTCGGCCCGAGCATCTTGTGGCCGGTGAGCGCGTAGGCGTCGACCCCGAGCTCCCGGAAGCTGACGGGCAGCTGCGGCACGGCCTGGGTGCCGTCGACGTGGACGACGGCGTCCTCACGAGCGGCGCGTGCGAGCTGCGCGATCCCGCGCACGTCGTTGATGGTGCCGAGGACGTTGGAGACGTGGGCGACCGCGACGAACCGCACGCGGCCGTCGGCGACGAGGTTCGCCGCCGCGTCCATGTCCAGCAGCCCGTCGGAGGTGATCGGGACGTGGCGCACCTCGAAGCCGAGGTCGCCCGCCGCGTACTGGAACGGCACCAGGTTCGCGTGATGCTCCATGACGGTGGTCAGCAGGACGTCGCCCGGCCCGAGGTTGCGCCGGACCCAGGCGTAGGCCATCAGGTTGCAGGCCTCGGTGGCGTTCTTGGTGAACACCACCCCACGCGGGTCGGCGTCGACGAAGCGGGCCAGATCGGTGCGTGCCGTCTCGTAGAGGTCGGTGGCCTCCTCCGCGAGCGTGTAGACGCCGCGGTGGACGTTGGAGCGCGACCAGCGGTAGTAGTGGTCCATCGCGTCGAGGACCGCGACCGGGGTCTGCGAGGACGCCGCGGAGTCGAGGTACACCAGCCGCTGCCCGTCGAGCTCGCGGGCCAGCGTCGGGAACGCCTTCCGCAGCGTCGGGACGTCGATCGGCATCCGGTCCTCGGTTGTCGTGGCGGTTGCAGGGATGGTGCCCGGCCGGAGCGGCCCGGACCATGGCCGGTGGGGACCACGGTGGGGCGACCGCTCGCGACGGCGCCCCGCGCGGGTCAGCTGGCCGTCTTGAGCGAACCGAGGTCCTCGTAGCCGCGCTCCTCGAGCTCGTCGGCGAGCTCGGGCCCGCCGGAGACGACGATGCGACCGTCGAGCATCACGTGGACCTCGTCGGGACGGATGTAGCGCAGGATCCGGGTGTAGTGGGTGATGATCAGCACCCCGAGCTCCGGACCCCGCAGGCGGTTCACGCCCTCTGCCACGGTCTTGAGCGCGTCGACGTCGAGGCCGGAGTCGGTCTCGTCGAGGACGGCGAGCTGGGGGCGCAGGAGCGCGGCCTGGAGGATCTCGAAGCGCTTCTTCTCGCCACCGGAGAAGCCCTCGTTGACCGAGCGCTGCAGGAACGACTCGTCGACGCCGAGCTCGGCCATCTCGTGACGCAGCCGGGTCATGAACTGGCGGACCGGGACCTCCTCCTCCGACACGGCGTTGAGCGCCGTGCGCAGGAAGTTGGTCAACGACACGCCGGGGACCTCCACCGGGTACTGCATGGCGAGGAACACCCCGAGCCGGGCACGCTCGTCGGGGGTGAGCTCGTTCAGCTCGGTCCCCCGCCAGGTCATCGTCCCGCCCGTCACGTCGTAGGCGGGGTGTCCGGCGATCGCGTAGGCGAGGGTGGACTTGCCGGAGCCGTTCGGCCCCATCAGCGCGATGGTGCGGCCGCGGTCGAGGTCGAGGGTGACGCCGCGGAGGATCTCCGTGCCGTCGGCCTCGACGGTGAGGTCGCGGATCTCGAGGTCTGCCATGGGTGGTCTCTCTTGGTCGGTGCTCCGGCGCGGAGCGGGCTGGTCAGGGCTCCCGGTGGGAGCGGCTGGTCAGTGCTCCGGGAAGGGAGCGTCGTTGGTGGCGACGTCGACGTCGACGAACACGGTGTCGCCATCGGTGTGGACCGCGAAGGTCGGGATGGGGGTCATGGCCGGCAACGACGATGGCCGCCCGGTGTCGAGGTCGAAGGTCGAGCCGTGCAAGGAGCACTCGACGCCGTTGCCCCAGACCATGCCGTCCGCCAGCGACCACTGCTGGTGCGAGCAGGTGTCGTGCACCGCCTTGACGGTGTCACCGACGCGCACGAGGCAGACGGGTACACCGTCGACCTCGACGCGCACGGGGGTGGCCTCCTGCAGTTCGGAGAGGCGCGCGACCTCGGTCGTGGCCATCGCGTCAGTCCTCCTCGTGCTCGCGCAGTGCGGCGTCGTTGACCGCGATCCGCTCGAGGTCGGCGCGGGCGATCTCGGCCTCGAGGTCGGCCACGGCGCGGTCGCCGATGCCGGGCAGGTCCATCAGGGCGAGCACCTCGCGGAAGAAGCCGACGACGATCAGGCGCAGGGCCTCCTCGCGCGGGATGCCGCGGGCCTGCAGGTAGAACAGGTGGCGGGCGTCGATCTGCCCGGTCGCGGAGCCGTGCCCGGCAACGATGTCGGAGCACTCGATCTCCAGGAACGGGGTCGCGTCCGCGCGGGCCCCGTCGGTGAGGATCAACGAACGGTTGTTCTCGTCGGTGACGGTGCCGACGGCGTCGCGGTGCACGAAGACGTTGCCGCGGAACACCGTGCGGCTGCGACCCTGCAGCGCGCCCTTGTAGAGCACGTCGGACGTCGAGCGCGGGGCGAAGTGGCGGATGTAGGGCTGCAGGTCGAACCACTGCCCCTCGTCGGCGAAGTACAGCCCGAGCGGGCGGACGTGGGCGCCGGGGCCGATGATGTCGAACTCCGGGCGGAGCCGGACGGTGGCGCCACCGGTGGTGATGGCGAGGTGGCGCACGGTCGCGTCACGGTGCACCTGGGTCTTCTGCAACGACAGGTGCTGGATCTGGTCCTCCCACCCCTGCAGCGTGGCGACGGCGACGTGCGAGCCGTCGAGCGCGATCACCTCGAC
This sequence comes from Nitriliruptoraceae bacterium, assembly GCA_007133465.1. Lineage (GTDB taxonomy): Bacteria > Actinomycetota > Nitriliruptoria > Nitriliruptorales > Nitriliruptoraceae > SLMP01. Next base: position 23,442 of record SLMP01000051.1, read on the forward strand.
GACCTCGTCGACGAGCGCGTCGATGCCGGGCTCCGAGGAGTGCTCGAGGTAGAGCGAGGCGGCGGCGTTCGGGCCGATCACCGCGAGCACCCGGGGTAGGTGGGCGCCGGGGCGGGTGACGTGGACCTGCACGCTGATCGGGGCGGCGACGGTGACCTCCGACGGCACGTGGATGAACGCGCCAGCGGTCCAGGCGGCGTCGGACAGCACGATCGTGCGGTCCTCGTTCGCGCCGGTGCCCTGCTCGTCCGCGGTCGTCTGGGCGCCGAGGTAGCGCGCCACGAGGTCACCGTGCTCCGCGGCGGCCGTGGCGAGGTCGGTGACGACGACCCCCTGCTCGGCGAGGGCGGTCGGCACGGTCGCGTCGACCACCTCGCCGTCGACGATGCGGACGATCGCGGTGGCGGCGTCCAGCCCGTCGACGATCGCGGCGGGCGCCGCGACGCCGTCCGCCGTGGCCACGACCTCCCGTGCGACGTCGAAACGGCGGTCGAACGGCGTGGAGCGCCAGAACTCGTCGGCGCGGCTGTCGGGCCAGGGCTGGTCGACGAAGCGCTTGAAGGCCGCGAGGCGGCGGTCACGCAGCCAGGTGGGCTCGGCAGCGGCGTCGCTGCGGGCGGTCACCTGGTCCTCGGTGAGGGTGTCGAGGGTCACGGGTCTCTCGTCTCTGGTCACGGTCGGGCGCCGGTCACGCGCGGCGGGCGCCGGAGCGGACGTGGCGTCACGGGTCGTACACGGTGGGGGACGTCGCGGGGCCGGAGCGCGCGGGGCGCCGCCGGAGCTCCGGCGGCGCGCGGCGCGGGACCTGGCGGGCGATCAGCCGATCGCGCCCTCCATCTCCAGGGCGATCAGCCGGTTGAGCTCGACGGCGTACTCCATCGGCAGCTCGCGGGCGATCGGCTCGATGAAGCCGCGCACGATCATCGCGGTGGCCTCGTCTTCTTCGATCCCGCGGGACTGCATGTAGAACAGCTGGTCCTCGGAGAGCTTGGAGACGGTCGCCTCGTGCTCGATCGTGGCGTCGTCCTGGTCGATCTCCATGTACGGGTAGGTGTCGGTGCGCGAGGTCTCGTCCAGCATCAGCGCGTCGCACTTCACCGCCGAGCGGCTGTGGTGCGCGCCGTCGTTGATCGCGACGAGGCCGCGGTAGCTGGTGCGCCCGGAGCCCTTGGAGATCGACTTCGACAGGATGTTGGAGGTGGTGTACGGCGCGGCGTGGACCATCTTGGCGCCGGCGTCCTGGTGCTGGCCGTCGTTGGCGTACGCCACCGACAGCACCTCGCCCTTGGCGCCCTCGCCGGTGAGCCACACCGCCGGGTACTTCATCGTGACCTTGGAGCCGATGTTGCCGTCGATCCACTCCATCGTGGCGTTCTTCTCGGCCACGGCGCGCTTGGTCACGAGGTTGTAGACGTTGTTCGACCAGTTCTGGA
>SLMP01000032.1 GCA_007133465.1 Nitriliruptoraceae bacterium
AGCATCCCGCTCACCCCCGGGGGGATCGGCCTCGTCGAGGGTGGGATCACCGCGACCCTGACCGCTTTCGGGCTGGATCTCGGCAGCGCGACGGCCGCGACCCTGACCTACCGACTCGTGTCGTACTGGCTGCCGCTGGCCGCGACGATCCCCGTCGCGCTGACGCAGCTGGCCATCGCCCGACCCGGCGAGCGCAGCACGTCGGATGCGCCGCCGGTGCCTGCGCCCGCCGGAGGCCCCGCCACGACAACCCCGCAGCCACGGCTGCTCGAGTCCGGAACACGGCCCGAGGGGGCGCTCGGCCTTGAGCTCCCCGCTCACGTGGCCTCGACGGTGAACGGCACGGTGATGACGTCGCTGTCGGGGAGCCGGAACTGACCCCAGAGGCGGTACCGGCCGGGCTGCTCGGTGGTGCGTTCGCCGCCTGTGGCCGGTCGCGATCCGAGCCGGCGCGATGGCGAAGCCAAGGTGTTGCGTCCCTCGTAGCGATGTTCCGTCGCCTGGAACCCTCCACGGTGCACGCCCGCAACCTGGCAGCGCACGACCGCCCCGGTGGTGCCCCGTCGGGGCCGACGACGTCGGAGGTTCACGATGCGCCGAACAACCGTCCTGCTCACCTTGCTCCTCGTGCTCGGGGCAGCGTCGCCGGCGGTGAGTCAGCCGCAGACCGTCGAGGAGAGCGACTTCCTCGTCGCCCCCTTCTTCGACCATGGGGTCGTCCTGTTCGCGAACATCGACCGTGCCACCTGGTGCCCGTGGGCGCTCGGCGGGTTCGGTGGCGATGCCTTCCCCGACCGCCCCCTGCCGGTCCGCTACCACGAGGCCGGCCAGGGTGCGCTCATGCGCCACATCCGGGCCGACGTCGAGGTGGAGGTGTGGGCTCCGGGGGGCGGCTCGTTCGAGGTCGAGGACCTGTGCGGCGCCGACGCGACCCTCGTCGCGACCGGCCGGGGCCTGCTGGTCTGGAACGACAACGACTGGGACGTCAGCCTGACCAGGACCAACTCCTACGGCGGCGGGCTGGGCGCCACGGTCGTCGACACCGATGGACGCACCTGGCAGGTCCGCTTCAGCGTCCGGTTCCAGATCGACCGGAACGACGAGTTCCACCTCCGCTCCCGCCAGACCGCGTTCGTCCCGACCGGCCGGATCCGCTGACGCTCCCGGTCCCGACACCGACGGAAGGAAGGCGAAGGGCGCCGGCGCTGACTGTCCGCTCTGCACGCCCTGCCGTGCACCCCGGGCGCGTCCTCCCACAGCCCTGGCCGACCTCGTTCTCGTCGATCGAGGTGACGGTTCGACGGTGGGACAGCCGTGGCCGGGCAACTGCGCGGCAGGGAGCGGGAACTCGCCGTGCTCACGGACGCCATCGGGGCAGCCGTCGACGCCCGGGGCTGCCTGGTGCTCGTCGAGGGTGAGCCCGGGCATCGGCAAGACCCGCCTTGCGCTGGAGGCCGCGCGGCACGCGAGGAGTCACGGGGTGCTCGTGCTCGCCGGGCGGTGCCGGGAGAACGGAGGCCACCCTCCGCTGTGGCCCTGGATCGACGTGCGCACACGCCTCGTCACCACGCTGGACGACGACGCGCTCGAGGCACACGTCGACGACGGCGCACCCGCCCTCGTCCGGCTGGTCCCGAGCGTCGCGTCCCGGCTGCAGCTCGCCACTCGGCCGGCTTCTTCCTGTCGAGCCTCGGGGCAGGCCGAGAGGAGCCGAACCGGCTGGTCGTCCTGGTCTACGTCGGGGCGGTGTCCCTGGCTGCTGGGCTCATCGCTCTCGGCGTCGGCCTCCTGTCGGGCAACGAGGTGCAGGGTCTCCGCACGCGGTGACCGTCGGGACCCCTCCAGGCCCCAGATCAGACGTCCGTTCGCCCTCGGGGCGCGCCGCCCCGGCGGATCGTCAGCGGCGTGACAGCGCCGCGAGAGCGTCCGGTGCGACGGTGACACCGACGACGACGTCACCGTCGCCCTCCCCCACGGACGCCACCATGCCAACACCCCACTGCCTCCCCACCCGGACGAGCCCTCAGACCGACGCCAGCAGCCTGCCCACACCGTCGCGGCGGCTGGCCGGCGGGCTCGCCGCGCTGGCGGGGCCCGAGCACCCCGTCCGCTCGCTCGGCCACGCGGACCTGCGAACGCTGCTCGCCGCGTCGCGCTCCAAGCCACCGCGCGGTCGTGCCTCGCCGCCCTGTACCGCTCCACCCACCGCGCCGTCAGCGGGTCGGCGACCGAGCCCGGCGCCGGTCGCGTCGGACTCGCCGCCTTCGGACTGACGCAGGCGCCGCCCGGCGGCGGCGCAGCCGGCGGGCTCCTCGCGATGCGTCGGCTGCAACGGCTCGGCTCCTCGCCGGTCGCCGTACGCCATCAGGGGTTGCTCGACCGTGCGCGGCGGGCACTGCTCGACCGTCTCGAGGGGACCTCCTCCCGCAGCCGGGACCTCCCGGAGCACTGGCTGGACGACCTGCGCGACGAGCGACACCAGTTGGTCCCCAACCCACCGGCTGGTCGATCGCCACGTGGTCGCTCGACCTCGTCGGGGTCGGGCTGGTCGAGGGCGGGATCACGGCAGGCCTCGCCGGCTTCGGGCTCGACCTCCCGATCGCGACGGCGGCCGCGGTCACCTACCGCGCCGTGTCGTACTGGCTGCCGCTGCTGGGCTCGGTCACCGTTGCGATCACGCAGCTCGCGGACGAGACCGATCGACGGCATGGCGGCGAGAACGCACAGCAGTCGTCGAGCAACGCGTACGACCTTACGGAGGACGCACGCCGGTGCTCGCTCCCCGCACGGATCGGTGCTTCTCGCGGGTCATCTGCATGGAGCCCTTGACCGCGTCGGTCGGTCTGACAACCTCGATCGGGCACGTCGGCGGGCGACCGCCGTCCGCCGCAAGGAACATCGCGGAGGCGGTTCCATGGTTCTCGCACGTCGCCTGTCCGTCCACCTCGCCGCGGTCGCGCTGGCGATCGCCGCCCTGCTGCTCGCGATCGCGGCGCCCGCAGCCGCGCATGGTCCCCCGATGGACGGTGAGGGCACCGGCCAACTCGTCTTGACGAAGATCGAGGAGCTGCGAGCGCCCGGTCCGAACTCGATCCAGTACCGCGAGCTCACCGGCCAGGTCGAGGGTGCGCTCACGGGGACCATCATCCAGCGTGTCACGGGCACCGTCCACGGCGCGGGACACGTCACGTTCCGCGGCACGATGGATTTCGTCGGCACGGTCGAGGGCTGTGGCGACGAGGTGCAGGAGCTCACGCTCTGGCTGACGGGCAAGGGGCTGGCAGGCGAGCTACCGGTCACGGAGTCGACCGTGCGCCCGATCGGCGGGGGCGGAGGAGGCCCACAGGTGGTTGGCGTCGGCACCGTCCTGCAGCAGGGGTTCGACGTGACGTACTCGCTGCGGTACGTCTGCCGCTGAGCTGCGTGGGCTCGACGTCGGGCGACGCCGTCGCGGCACGCCCGACGGAGGGTCCTCGCGCGTCAGCGGGTCGGAGGCAGGCCCGATATGGATCTCGCCATCGTGGGGATCGGCTGCCGCCTACCGGGCGGTGCGAGCGACCCCGCCGCCTTCTGGACGCTGCTGGAACGCGGCGTCGACGCGATCACGGAGCTCCCCGCCGACCGGTTCGACGTCGATGCCGTGTACGACCCCGATCCGTCGCGACCCGGCCACATCTACAGCCGCTGGGGCGGCTTCGTCGGTGACGTCGACCGGTTCGATGCCGACTTCTTCGGGATCGCGCCGCGGGAAGCCAAGCGGATGGACCCCCAGCACCGGCTGCTGCTGGAGGTCACGTGGGAGGCGCTGGAGGACGGGGGCCAGGCCCCCGATCGCCTCGCCGGCTCCAGCACCGGCGTCTTCGTCGGTCTCTCCACCCACGACTACTCCGACCTGCACATGCAGCCCGGCCAACGTGCTCTGCTGGACGCCCACGTCAACATCGGCAACGCCCTGTGTGCCGCGCCGAACCGCATCTCCTACCTGTTGGACCTCCACGGGCCCAGCATGGCGATCGAGACCGCGTGCTCCTCGTCGCTGACGGCGGTGCACCTCGCGCGCCGCAGCATGATGGCGGGCGACTGCGACCTCGCCATCGCGGGCGGGGTCAACCTGATCCTCGCGCCTGACCTGACCATCGGGTTCTGCAAGGCATCGATGATCTCCCCCGATGGGCGCTGCCACGCCTTCGACGCGGGCGCCAACGGCTACGTCCGCAGCGAGGGCGCCGGCATCGTGGTGCTCAAGCCGCTCGAACGGGCGCAGGCCGATCGCGACCGGATCCACGCGGTCATCCGGAGCACGGCGATCAACGAGGACGGCCGGACCGCCGGCATCAGCCTGCCCAACGCCGACGCGCAGGCCCGGCTGCTTCAGCGTGCCCTCGAGGAAGCAGACGTCGACCCCGCGACCATCGGCTACGTGGAGGCCCACGGGACCGGCACGGAGGTCGGTGACCCCGCGGAAGCGGAGGCACTCGGCCGAGTCATCGGGCGTACCCGCGCCCTGGGCGACGAACTGGTCGTCGGCTCGGCGAAGACCAACGTCGGCCACCTCGAAGCGGGCGCGGGTGTCACCGGGCTGATCAAGGCCGCGTTGATGCTCCGAGCACGGCGGATCCCGCCGAGCCTGCACCTCGAGCGGCCGAACCCGCGCATCCCGTTCGCCGAGCTCGGGCTCCGGATCCCCACGGCGCTGGAGCCCTGGCCGGAGACCGACCACCCGGCGCGCGCCGGGGTCAGCGCCTCGGGCTTCGGCGGCGCGAACGCCCACGTGGTCCTCGAGGAAGCGCCGTCGGAGGATCCCCCCGAGGACCCCAGCCATCCGGCTGCCGTCCCCCACGTCTTGACGGTTTCGGCGCGGTCGGACGCGGCGCTGCGCGACGCGACCGAGCGCATGCGCGACCGGTTGCGCCGCTCCGAGCCCGACGAGGTCGGGGACGTCTGCCACACGGCCGCGACCCGGCGCGCCCATCACCACCACCGGCTCGCCGTCGTCGGAGACGACCGTGGCGAACTCATCGGCCACCTCGAGGCCGCCACCGACGACCCGACGCCAGCCCGTGTCGCGCGGGGCCGCCACACCCCAGGTCGCCCGCCGTCGCTCGTGTTCGCCTTCGCCGGGATGGGACCGCAGTGGTGGGCGATGGGCCGGCGGCTGCTCGCCACGGAACCGGTCTTCCTCCGTAGCCTCGAGCGCAGCGACGCGGCCCTGCGTCCAGTGAGCGGCTGGTCGCTGCTCGAGGAGCTGCACGCCGACGAGGCCGACTCACGGATCGCCGAGACCCGCGTCGTGCAGGTGGTCAACTGCGCCTTCCAGATCGCCCTGGCCGACCTGTGGGCGAGCTGGGGCGTCGTGCCGGACGCCGTGATCGGGCACAGTGCCGGCGAGATGGCCGCCGCCCACGTCGCCGGCGCCCTCGATCGGGGTGACGCCCTCCGGGTGTCGTTCCACCGCGGCCGTCTGCTGCACCGGGCGAGCGGGCGCGGGAGGATGCTCGCCGCAGGCATCGGCGAGGACCGTGCCGGCGAGCTGGTCGCGAGGGACCCGCGGCGGGTCGCGATCGCGGCTGTGAACAGCCCCGACGCGGTGACCCTCTCCGGCGAGACCGCTGCGCTCGGGGACATCGCACGAGCGCTCGAGGAGGACGGCCGCTTCGTCCGGTTCCTGCCGACCGACGTGCCCTACCACTCGCCACTCGTCGCCGACGCGGAGCCGGAACTGCTCAGATCGTTGGCCGACCTGACACCACGGGCGACCACGACCCCGATGGTGTCGACCGTGACGGGTACCTGGCTCGACGGTGAACCCGTCGACGCCGGCTACTGGTGGCGCAACATCCGGCAGGGCGTCCGGTTCGCGGCCGGTGTCGATGCCCTCGTCGAGGCAGGGCACCGCCTGGTCTGCGAGATCAGCCCTCACCCGGCGCTCACCAGCTACGTCCTGGAGTCGTTCGCCGCCCGCGGACAGGACGTCGCGGTCGTGGCGAGCCTGCGGCGCGACGAGGACGAGCCCCTCACGATCCGCGAGGCGCTCGCCGAGCTCCACGTGCGCGGACGGGCGGTGGACTGGTCGGCCGTGGAGGGACGCGGCCGCTGTGTCACGCTGCCGACCTACCCCTGGCAACGACAGCGCTTCTGGCTGGATCCTCCGGCTCGGTCCGCTCAGGCCTCCGGCCCGGACACGGGTCACCCGCTGCTCGGTCACCGCCGCCCGGCGCCGCGACCGACCTTCGACGCGCACCTCGATGACCCGCGACTGGGGTTCCTCGATGACCACGTCGTCGACGACGCGGCGGTGTTCCCCGGTGCCGGGTACGTCGACATGGCGTTGGCAGCGGCCCATCACCTCGACCCGCACGACCGCGCTGCCGACCACCCCGTGGTGCTCGACGACGTCGCCTTCCACCGGCTGCTGTTCCTGGAGGCGGGACGCGCTCACCAGCTGCACCTCGACGTCGACGCCGACCGCCTGACGATCCACGGGGCGTCCTCCGACGCACCGACGACGTGGACGACGCACGCCACGGCGCGGATCGGCACACCGACCGCGCCGGCAGCACGGGTCGACCTCGACGGGCTGCGAGCGCGTTGCCGGCGGCACGTCACCGGGGAGGAGCACGGGGAGCTGCTCGCCCGGTTCGGGTTCCGCTACGGCCCCGCCTTCCGCGGCCTGCGGTCGGCCGACGCGAACGGCAACGAGGCCCTCGCGCGGATCGAGGTGCCGGAGGACACCGACCTCCGATCAGACCGACACGAGGTCCATCCCGCGCTGCTCGATGCGGCGTTCCAGGCGTTGGTGCTCGCCGCCGACCCCGACCGGCAGCCTGCCGGACCGCTGTTCCCGGTCGCGATCCGGCAGGTCACCCTGCACCGCCCGCCGGGTCCGGCCTTCTGGACGCACGTGCTCGTGCGGCAGGCGACGTCGGACGTGCTCGAGGGCGACCTGTTCCTGACCGACGACGACGGCGAGGTCGCACTGACCTGCTCGGGGTTCCGCCTGGAGGTCCTCGACGACGGCCCCGACGTGGGCGACCCGGCGGACCGGTGGCTCTACCGGCTGGGCTGGGAGCCCGCGCCACCCCGCAGCGGCTCGTCGGGAGGACCGGCCCGTGTCCGCCGGTTGCCGGAGGTCCATCGCGCCCTGGCCGGCCAGCCGAGTCCCGGCGACGACCCGGCCGCCATGGACTACCTCGACACCGTCGCACCGACGCTCGATGCGATCGCCGCCGACTACGTCCGCGGGGCGCTGGCGGAGCTCGGGTGGACGCCGGGTGACGATGCCGACCGGCCCGCCGAGGAGGTGGCTGACCGCATCGGCGTCGCGCCCGAACGCCGACGGCTGCTCGCCGCGATCGTGCCGCTCGTCCGGACGCCGGCGGGCCATGCCGCGGCCCCACCCAACGAACGGCTCGACGAACTCACCGCACGGTTGCCCACCTTCGCGACCGAGGCCCGACTGCTGCGTCGGGGTGGCAACGCGCTCCGCTCGATCCTGGCCGGCGAGGTCGACCCCCGCGAGGTGTTGCTCGACGACACGGGGCTCGAGCTCCTCGCAGCGATGTACCACGACAGCCCGACGTGCGTGGGCTACCACGACACGATCGGAGCGCTCGTCGCCGCGGTGGCGGACCCCGGTGCGCCGCCTCGGGTCCTGGAGGTCGGGGCCGGCACCGCGGCCGCCAGCGTCGCGGTGCTCGATCGCCTCCCGAGCGGTGCCGACTACCTGCTGACGGACGTCTCGCCGGCGTTCAGCGCAGCCGCGGTGCAGCGCCTGCGCGACGACAGGGTGCGCGCGGGCACGCTGGACATCGAGCGCGACCCCGTCGAGCAGGGGCTGGACGCCCACGCGTTCGACGTGGTCGTCGCCGCCAACGTCCTGCACGCCACGGCGGACCTGCATGTGGCCCTGGCCAACTGTCGGCGGATCCTCGCACCTGGCGGGCTACTGGTGCTGCTGGAGCTCGCCCGCCATAGCCCCTGGCTGGACCTGGTCTTCGGGCTCCTCGATGGCTGGTGGCGGTTCACCGACCACGAGCGGCGGGCGAGCTCGCCGCTGCTCGAGCCCGAGGCGTGGCAGCGGCTGCTCGACTCGGAGGGGTTCCGGGACACCGCCGTCGTCGAGCCGCGTGAGGGCGCGCCAGCACTCCAGACGGTCGTTGCAGCGCATGCCCCCGAACGGGCCGCGGCCGATACGTCGACGAGCCCCGCCCACGACCACGGAGCGAGCGAGCGTCCCTGGCTCGTGCTCGGCGACGACACGATCGGTGAGCGCCTCACCCGGCGACTCACGGCCCACGGACGGCGCTGCCTCGACGTCCGGTCGGACACCGCGACGCGGCACGAGGTCATGGCCGACGCGCTCGGCGTCTCGAAAACGAGCGAGCGCCCGGCGGGTGTCGTCCTCGTCGCCGCGGCGGAGCAACGAGCCGACGAGCAGGTCGATGCCGACGACCTGATGGCGGCGCAGCGCGCCGGCACGCACCGAGCGCTTGCCCTGGTACAAGCGCTCGAGCGCACCGAGGGCGAACGGCCACCGGTCTGGCTGGTCACCCTCGGGGCGCAGACCGTCGTCGACAGCGATGCGAGCAGCCCGCCCGTCCACGCACCCCTGTGGGGTTTCGGACGGGTGGTGCAGAACGAACGGGTGACCTCCCGCTGCCAGCTCGTCGACCTGTCGGCTGACCCCGACGACGCGGAGCTGGACGCCCTCGTCGCGGCGTTGGTGGCGTCCCCGGGTGACCACGGCGAGGACGAGCTGGCCATCCGGGGAACGCGGCGGTTCGTCCGTCGTCTGCGCCGCGCGCCGGTCAGCGAGCTGGCGGTCTCCGACGAGGTGGAGCGGCTGGATCCGGCGGCGTCGCCCTTCCGCCTGGAGACCGATGCCCCGGGCGAACTCGATCGGCTGTGCCTGCGTCGCACCCCGCCACGTGCACCTGGAGCCGACGAGGTGGCGATCCGCGTCCACGCGTCGGGGCTCAACTTCCGCGACGTGCTGCAAGCGCTGGGCATGTTCCCCGCTGCCGCGCTCAAGGCACTCCCGGACCCGCGGGTGCTCGGCATCGAGTGTGCCGGGACCATCACGGCCTGCGGCGACGCGGTCACCGACCTCGCTGTCGGCGACGAGGTCGTGGCCCTCGCCTGGGGCGCGCACGCCTCGCAGGTCGTAGCCCGCGCGGAGCACGTCGTCCGCAAGCCACCACGGCTCACGTTCGAGCAGGCCGCGTCGATCGTGACAGCATCCGTCACGGCCGACTACGCCTTGCACGACGTCGCACGCGTTGCACCCGGCGAGTGGGTCCTGATCCATGCCGCCTCGGGCGGGGTGGGGCTGGCGGCGATCCAGGCGTGTCGACGGTACGACGCCGTGCCGATCGCGACCGCGGGGAGCGAGGTGAAGCGCGCCTACCTCCGCGACCTCGGGGTGGAGCACGTCCTGGACTCCCGGTCGCTGGACTTCGTCGATGCGATCCGCACGATCACCGACGGTGCGGGGGTGGACGTCGTCCTCAACTCCCTCAGCGGGGCGGCGGCGGAGGCGAGCCTCGAGCTGCTCCGCCCGTACGGCCGCTTCATCGAGCTCGGGAAACGCGACATCTACGAGGACCGACAGCTCGGCCTTCAGCCCTTCCATCGGAACCTGACCTACACGGCGGTCGACCTGACCCAGCTCGCGCTCGACCGGCCTGTCGAGGCGCGCGTTCTGATGGCCGCCGCGGTGGACCGAGCCGCGACGGGGACCGAACAGCCGCCCCCGATCACCACCTTCGGCCTGGACCAGGCCAGGGACGCGTTCCGCTTCATGGCTCAGGCGCGCCACATCGGCAAGGTGGTGCTGCAGGTCGGGCCGGCGCCCCACGCGGTCCGGCCGCAGCGCGACCGGGCGAGGACCCACGGTGACGGCACCTACCTGGTCAGCGGCGGGCTCGGGGGCTTCGGGCTCGCGACGGCGCGATGGCTCGCGGACCGCGGCGCGCGCCACCTCGTCCTGCTCAGCCGCTCCGGTGTCCCACGGGGCCCGGTCGCGGACCTCGACGAGCTGCGCGAGCTCGCGGACGTCCGCGTCGAGCGGGTCGACGTGGCGGACACCGCCGCCCTGGCGGACGTCCTCGAGCGCGTTCGTGCCGAGCTGCCCCCGCTACGGGGCATCGTCCACGCGGCGATGGTCCTGGACGACGACACGCTCGCGCAGCTCGACACCGAGCGGGTGGACGCCGTGCTGGCGCCGAAGCTCGCCGGTGCCTGGAACCTCCACCGGCTCACCGAGCGGGACCCGCTCGAGCTGTTCGTGCTGTACTCCTCGATGGCCTCGGTCTTCGGTCACCCGGTCCAGGCCAACTACGCCGCGGCCAACGCGTTCCTCGACGCGCTGGCCGGGCATCGACGCCGGCTCGGTCGCCCAGGGCTGGCCGTCGGTTGGGGCGCGATGGACCGCATCGGGTACGTCGCACGCAACGCCGAGGTCGCGCGCTACGTGCTGCGCGGCGGCCTGGAGGGCATGCAACCGGTGCAGGCCTGGCACACGCTGGCCACGTTGCTCGCGCACGACGAGCCCCACGTGATCGCCGCCCGGATCGACTGGCCCGCACTCGCCGACACCAACCCCGTGATGGCCGCGTCCAGCCGCCTTCGTGCCCTCGTCGCCGAGGCGACCACGACCGCCGCTCCCGACCCGACCGGCGCGCGGGAGCGGTTGCTGTCCGTGCCAGCCGCCGATCGGCCCGCGGCACTCCTGGCCTACGTGGTCGACCTCTCCTGCCGCGTGCTCGGCAGCGCGAGCGCGACCCTCGACCCCGACCGCCCGCTGATCGACCACGGCTTCGACTCGTTGATGGCGGTCGAGCTGACCTCGGCGATCCGTTCGGAGCTGCAGATCCGGCTGCCGGTCGTGAAGGTCCTGCAGGGCGCGACAGCGCGGGAGTTCGCAGCGCTGGTCCACGACCAGCTGGCCGCGGACGACGCACCGGGCGAGGTACCAGACGAGGTGCCAGGCGGCACGACGGACGACACGACCGATGACGTGCCGATCGACACGATGATCGACACGACGATGGACATGACGCCCCCCACGCGCGCCGACGCGCCGGAGGATCTGCACGCGTTCCCCCTGTCCGCCGAGCAGCGCCGCTTCTGGTTCCTGGAGCAGCTCGACCCGGGGAACCCGTCCGCCCATCCCCCAGCGGCCGCACGGCTGCGAGGGCCGCTCGACCTCGATGCACTACACCGCGCGCTGCACGACCTCCTCCGGCACCACGCGATCCTGCGCACCCGGGTGACCGTGCACGACGACGAGCCCGTCCAGGTCGCCGCCCCGCCCACGGAGATCGACCTGCCCGAGATCGACCTGCCCGTGGTCGACCTGAGCGACCGGTCCAAGGACGTCAGCGAGGGCCAGCTGCAACAGCTCGCCACCGAGGAGATCCGACGGCCCTTCGACCTGACCCGCGGCCCGCTGCTGCGTGCTCGCCTCTTCCGGTTGGGACCGGAGGATCACGTCCTGCTGCTGGTCGTCCACCACCTCGCGACGGATGCCTGGTCGCTCAACGTCCTGCTGCAGGACCTTGCGAGTGCGTACGAGGCGCGCCGCGACGGATCGGCACCGGCCCTGGAGCCGGTCACCGTCGCCTACCGCGATCACGTCCGGCGACAGCAACAGCGCCTCACCGAGGTCCGCGACGACCAGCTGCACTACTGGCGACGACAACTGTGCGGTCTGGAACCGCACGCGGACCTGCCCGGGAACGGCACGGCACGGGCCGCGCCGCAAGCGCGTGGCGCCCACGTGCCATTCCGTCTGTCCACTGCCCTGACCCGCGACCTCGACACCCTCGGACGTCGCGAGAGCGCGACCCTCTTCATGACCCTGATGACCGGCTTCCAGACGCTGCTGCACCGCTGGAGCGGTGCGGTCGACCTCCCGGTTGCCACGGCGGTGTCCACGCGGGATGAGCCGGGCACCCAGGGGGTCGTCGGCTGCTGCATCAACACCGTCGTGGTCCGCGGCGATCTCGACGGCGCGCCGACCTTCCGGGAGCTGCTCGCCCGGCTCCGGACGACCACGCTGGAGGCGCTCGAGCACCAGGACGTGCCCTTCGACGAGGTCGTCGCGGCGCTGCGCCCAGCACGGGGCGACGGCCACCAGCCGCTGTTCGAGACGATGCTGGTGCTCCACACCGCGCGGCAGCCGACCGTTCGGCTCGCGGGGCTGACCCTCGAGCCCTACCCGGTGGACAGCGGGGCATCGATCGCCGAGCTGAGCCTGCTGCTCGAAGCCGGAGACGAGCTCGTCGGCACGATCGAGTACAACGCCGAACGCTTCGCGCCCGCGACCATCGAGCGATTCGGGCGACAGCTCGAACAGCTGCTGACCGCGGCCGTAGCGGCACCGGACACGCCGATCGACGACCTGACCATCGAGGGATCGACCCCACCCGCGACGGCCGCCGCGAGCGGCACGACCGTCGACCTGGGAACCCCCGCGTGCCTGCACGACCTCGTGGCCGCACAGGTTCGCCGGACGCCGCAGGCGATCGCCGTCACCGACGGCCGCACGACGCTGCGCTATATCGAACTGCTCGACCGTGCGGAGCTGCTCGCCGGGCACCTCCGGCGGGCCGGGGTGGGTCCCGGAGTGGTCGCAGCCGTCCAGCTCGAGCGGTGCCCCGCCGCCGTCGTCGCGCCGCTGGCGGTGCTGCTCGCCGGCGGCGTCTACCTCCCGCTCGATCCCCGACAGCCGCAGGCGCGGAACGCCGTCATCGCCGCGACCGCCGACGCGCAGGTGATCGTCACGGCCGCGGGTGGCCCCGACCCTGCCCCGGGGTCGCCGCGTCGGGCGGTCGCCGTGGACGCGTCGACCGGCGTGCCCGTCGACGCACACGGGCAGGCCCGCACCCCAGCATCACGCCCGTCGACCACCGGCACCGACCTCGACGTCGACGACCTCGCGTACGTGATCGCGACGTCCGGGACGACCGACAAGCCGAAGCTCGTCGCTGTGACGCACCGCAGCATCGTCCATCAGGTCCGGGCACGACAGCACCTCGCACCGCTCGGACCGGCGGACGCGGTCCTCGTGCACACCTCGCCCGGCTTCGACCCGTCGGTGTGGGAGGTCGTCGGTCCGCTCACCGCCGGGGCCCGCCTGGTGCTGCCCCCGCCGGGACGACCCGCCGATGCTCGTGCGCTGGTCGACCACACCATCGAGGAAGAGGTCACGGCCCTGCAGGTCGTGCCGAGCACCCTGGAGGTGCTGCTCACGGACGGCGGCCTGGCACGGGCGGACCGGTTGCGGCACGTGTTCTGTGGCGGCGAACCGCTGAACGCGCGCCTACGCCGTCGGTTCTTCCAGGCGCTCGACGCCGACCTCCACCACCTCTACGGTCCGGCCGAGGCCACCATCGACGCCACGGGCTGGACGTGCGGGCCGGACGACGACGATCGCGTCACACCCATCGGCCGACCCCTCGCCAACGTCCTCGTCACCCTTGCCGACGCGGCGGGACGAGCCGTGCCGACCGGCACGGTCGGTGAGCTCTGGATCGGCGGTGACGGGGTCGCCGCCGGCTACCTCGGCGGGACCGGTGCGGACGCCGAGCGTTTCGTCACCGACCCCGATGCACCCGCGTCGCGGTGGTTCCGCACCGGCGACCTCGTACGGCAGCGCGACGACGGGGTGCTCGAGTTCGTCGGTCGCAGCGACGACCAGGTCAAGATCCGCGGCGTCCGGACCGAACCGGGGGAGATCGAGGTCGCCCTGGCCGCCGACCCTGCCGTCCAGGCAGCGGCGGTCGTGCCGGCTGCCGCTGACGACGGCACGCTGCGTCTGGTCGCCTTCGTCGTCGCCGACGACGACGACGACGACGACCGTCCGGACCTCGGCGATCGGCTACGAGGTCTGCTGCGCACGAGCCTGCCCGAGACAGCGATCCCTGCCACCATCCGAGCGATGGATCGGCTGCCCCTGCTGCCGAACGGCAAGCGCGACCGCCGCACCTTGCGGGACGTCGCCCGCTCGCTCCTCCGGGAGCCGCGCGACCCCGTCTCGCCGCGCGACGACGTCGAGCGCGCCCTGCTCGACACCTGGAGGACGGTCTTCGACGACGTGGCCATCGGCGTCGAGGACGACTTCTTCGCGCTCGGAGGGCACTCGCTGCTGGCCGTCCGGCTCACCGCACGGATCGAGCGCGACCTCGGGGTCCGCATCGAGGTCGGCGACCTGCTGGAGCGACGCACGGTCGCCGCCGTCGCAGCGCACCTGCGCTCGGGTGACGACGGCGAACGCGAGCGGGGCCCGTCCATGGTCCTGCGCAGCGGCCGGGCGGGCCCTCCCCTGTTCCTGCTCCCCGGGGTCGACGGATCGGCCTGGCCGTTCGTCGACCTGGCAGACACGCTTGGCGGCGGCTATCCGGTCGTTGCACTGACGACGGATGGCGCCGGGTCCGACCGACGCGACGGTCAACTGACCGAGGTGGCACGCACCGCGGCGGACACGATCTGCGACCAGTGCACGGACGGACCGGTGCACCTGGCCGGCTGGTCCATGGGCGCCGTGACCGCGCTCGCGGTCGCACGCCACCTCATCGAGCGCGGCGTGATCGTCGCGCCACTGCTCCTGCTCGATCCGCCATCTCTGTCGCCGGGCTTCGGGTCAGTCCCGACCGCGCAGGGAACGCAACTCGGCGAGCTGGTCCGCGCGACCGACGGCCTCGCCGACAGCGCGGGCGACCCTCTTCGCTCGCGTCTGACGACCCTGTTCCGCAACCTCCGGGCGATGCACGACCACCGGCCCGAGCCCGTCGACGCGGCCGCCGTGCTGTTCGTCGCCCGGGACGGGAGGAACGCCGCCGACGACGTCGCCTCGACCTGGGAGGCGTACTGCCACGGTGGGGTGGAGGTGACGGTGGTCCCTGGCGAGCACCACACCATGCTGCAGGCGCCCCACGTCGTCGCCCTCGCCGCGGAGCTGGACCGACGCCTCGGTGACCGCCGTCTAGCCGGCCCGGCAACGCCCCGATGAGGCACGCGGAGGGCACGGCGGACGAGCGGGTCGAGGTCTGGTCGATCGAGCTCGACCGTGAACCCCACGAGGTCGATCAGCTCGCGCTGCTGCTGGACGCGCGCGAACTGACCGACGCATGCGCCCGGGTCCGGCCGGCCGACCGCGGCCGTCTGATCGTCGCACGAGCCGCTCGCCGGCAACTCCTCGCCCGCTACCTCGACGTCGACCCGGTTGAGGTCACCTACCTGGTGGACCGCTGGGGGCGACCCGAGCTCGACCCTCGTCACGGCAGCGACCTGCGGTTCAGCAGCGCTCGCTCGGGCCACCGTGCGATGGTGGCGACGACGGAGGCACGCAGCGTCGGGATCGACCTCGAGCAGCTGCGGCCGGTCCCGGAAGCGATGGCCATCGCGTCGGCCTGGTTCGACCCGACGACGTGCCGACAGCTCGTGACCGACCCCTCCGTGGGGGACGATCTGGCGTTCCTGTCCCGCTGGACCGCGCTCGAAGCGACGCTCAAGGCCGTCGGGCGGGGCCTGGCCGCAGGTGGGCACGACGTCCGGCTGGCCCACGTCGCCGCTGGCATCGTCCGCGTCCGCGAACCCGACGGGCACGGTTGCTGGGAGACCTGGCCGTTGACCGCGGCGGGCGATGGCGATGTGGTGGCGGCGGTGGTCACCGAGCCACCACGCGGACCTGTCGCCTGGCAGCGCTGGACCGAGCCGCACGCGACCGGCCGGCCTCACGCGCCCGTGGCGTCCCGCAGCGCCCACGCGTTGCGCACGGCGTTGCCGCCGCCGTCGTTGTTGAAGTAGGCGTACACGTCCCGGCCCTGGGCGTCCCACTCCCGGATGCGATCGGCCCACCAACGGAGATCGTCGTCCGGGTACGAGCCGGCGTAGAGGTGGACCGGATCCGGGCCGTGGAGCCGGATGTAGACGGTGTCCGCCGTCGCCCGCAGCACGCACGGCAACCCCGCGCCGGACATCACGACGTAGGTGGCACGGCGTTCCTCGAGGTGCCAGAACACCTCGTCGTGCACCCAGGAAGGGTGACGGAACTCGACGGCGATGTGGACCCACTCGGGGAAGCGTGTGAGGAAGGACTCGAGGCGGTCAGCTCGGCCGAGGACAAGCACCTCGTGATCGAGCAGGACCCGGAACCCGGGGCTGCCCTGGGGCCAGGCACGGTGGTGGTGTTGACCGTCAGCGATGGCAGCGCGGACCCACCGGCGTCCTCGGACTCGGAACCAGCAACCACCACGAGACCGCCGACCGCCGGCGACCTCGAACCGGTGCGTCCGTTGGCGGCCAACCTGCCCAACGGGCTGTTCGGCCGCGACCTCGCCGCGCGTGGGTACAACTACGCCGAAGCGGTCTGGTACTGGGATGTGCAGGGCCGCCCCAGCCGGATGGATGCCAGCGGCAACGGCATCCCCTGCCAGACCGTCTACCCGCGGGCCGAGGTCGCTGCCTACTGGCGCTGACCATCGTGTCGGCTCCACGCCGGGGTGCTCGAGCGCGTGGGTAGCCGAGGCCCCCATTAGGGTGTCCGCATGGCGCTTGTGGCGAGGAGCATGCCCGTGGATCTCCCTTCGATCTCCGACCTCCAGTCCGTCCCCACCGGCGACATGCCCGATGACAAGATCCAGATCAGCCAACAGCACGTGGACAAGGCACAGGTGATCTTCCCGCGGCTGTGGGAACTCCTGGAGCCGCTCCTCGACGCGAGCCCCAACGCCCGCGCCGTCGTTGCCGTCCATGGCGGCTCCGGCGTCGGGAAGTCCGAGATCGGATCCCTCCTCGCCCACTACGTGGAGCACCGCGGGATCGGTGCCTACGTCATGTCCGGCGACAACTACCCGCATCGCGTCCCCCGGTCGAACGACGCGGAGCGGCTGCGCATCTTCCGGACGGGCGGTCTGCGCGGTCTGGTGGCCGGCGGCATGTACGACGACGACGTCCAGGCCAGCCTGGCGAACCTCCAGACGCTGGACGTGGACGCGGACCGGCGGCGGGTGTCCGACCACCCATGGCTGGCGACGTACCAGAAGGCGGGCCGGAAGGCGCTCGCCGGGTACCTCGGCACCCAGAACGAGATCGACTTCGACGAGGTCAACGGGATCCTGGCCCGCTTCCGGGATGGGGCTCCCACGCTGCAGCTCAAGCGCATGGGTCGCGCGGAGAACGAGGTCTGGTACGAGACCGTCGACATGTCGAGCACCCGGGTCGTCATCCTGGAGTGGACCCACGGCAACAACGCCAACCTGATCGGGGTCGACGTCCCCGTCCTGTTGAACTCCACCCCGGAGGAGACCCTCGCCCACCGCCGTTCGCGCGCTCGGGACGGGGCGGTCGACAGCCCGTTCACGACGACGGTGCTCGAGCTCGAACAGGCGCTCCTGCACTCGCAGGCAGGCAAGGCCCGGATCATCGTGTCCAAGTCGGGAGAGCTCATCGACTACGACACTTACCTGCAGCAGATGGGCAAGGACCTCCCCGGCTCCGGTCCCATGCTCAACGCGTACCCGGACAGCATCGGTGGCTCACTGACCGATCTCGTGGCCCTCCTGAAGGGTCCGGCACTGCAGGACGCCTTCCAGTCCGCATACGTGCTCCCCAGCATCTTCAACACGGACCTCGACCGCGGCTTCTCCGTGATCGACTACGAGCTCAGTGACCTCGTCGCGACGGAGGCCGACCTCCGCGCACTCACGGACGAAGGCATCGACGTCAAGTTCGACTTCATCTTGAACCACGCCTCCGTGCTCTCCCCGCAGTTCCAGGACCTGCTCCAGAACGGCCAGAGGTCCCCGTACAAGGACTTCTTCATCGACTGGAACGAGTTCTGGGAAGGCTGCGGTGAGATGACGCCCGAGGGGTACATCCAGCCCCGTGCCGACCTCATCGACGAGATGTTCTTCCGCAAGCCCGGGTTGCCGATCCTCATGGTCCGGATGCCAGACGGCACCGAGAGGCCCTACTGGAACACCTTCTATCAGGAGGTCCGCTACCCGGCGGTCGATCCGCAGGATCTGATGGGAGCCACAGACCTCCAGTACGGCTCGGCCAACGTCCTGGCGGACCGGATCAACGCGGCGCTCGCCGCGGGAGCGCGACCGGGCGACGTCGACTTCGGGGGCTTTGAGGACCACCGCGACGTCGTCGTCGACCTCCTCGAGTCACGGCGCCGCTACCTCGGCCAGATGGACCTCAACATCAAGTCCCCCCTGGTGTGGGACTTCTACGAGGACACCCTCGACCGGCTCGCCGGCTACGGGGCGGAGATCGTCCGGCTGGACGCGTTCGCCTACGCCCCGAAGGAACCGGGAGCCAGGAACTTCCTCAACGACCCCGGGACCTGGGATCTCCTCGACCGGGTGAAGGGCCTGGCGGACCGCCGCGGGCTGAAGCTCCTCCCCGAGATCCACTCCACCTACGAGGAGCGGATCCACGAGACCATTGCGGCCAAAGGGTTCTTGACCTACGACTTCTTCCTTCCCGGGCTCCTCATCGACGCCTTCGAGCGGAAGGACACCACGACGCTGCGGCGGTGGATCGCCGACCTGCTCGACAAGGGCATCCGCACCGTCAACATGCTGGGCTGCCACGACGGCATCCCGCTTCTCGATCTCCGCGGTCTCCTCAGCGACGAAGAGATCGACCGCCTGATCGAGACGGTCAAGGCACGTGGCGGCTACGTCAAGGACCTCCACGGCCAGAAGAAGATGTACTACCAGGTCAACGCCACCTACTACTCCGCCCTCGGCGCGGGCGACCAGAAGCTCCTGCTCGCCCGCGCCATCCAGCTCTTCATGCCGGGC
This sequence comes from Nitriliruptoraceae bacterium, assembly GCA_007133465.1. GTDB lineage: Bacteria > Actinomycetota > Nitriliruptoria > Nitriliruptorales > Nitriliruptoraceae > SLMP01. Next base: position 18,819 of record SLMP01000032.1, read on the forward strand.
AAACCTCAGGTCTGGTACCTCGACCTCTTCGCCGGGAAGAACGACCACGCCGCCGTGGAGCGCGCCGGCTCCGGCGGTCACAAGGAGATCAACCGGACGAACCTCACCACGGCAGACGTGGAGGAGGGCCTGCGGAAACCGGTCGTCCAGCAGCAACTCGACCTCCTCCGCTTCCGGAACACCTGCCCCGCGTTCGGCTTCGACGCAACCTGTGCCGTGGGCGACACCCCGGCGAACCAGCTCACGGTCGTCTGGCGGAACAACGGTCACACCGCCACCCTGGATGCCGACCTGACCGCGTGCACCTTCACGATCACGGCGGTCGACGAAGCGGGAGAGCCCACGGTGCGCTTCGGTGCGCCGGACCGACCTTGACTCGGCGGAACGCACCCCGCCGCGACCGACGCGCTCCGTGGCAGGCCGGTCGCGGCGTGGCGCGGCAGAACGGATCAGGGGGCGAGGATGGCGCAGATCGCCTCCGGGTCGTAGCCGGCCCGGCCCGAGACCTTGACGACATCGCCGTCCACCACCACGACGCGACCGACGGTGTTCGCCGGGAAGGACCGGCCGATGATGGCAAGCTCGAGGCGTCCGTCCTCGAGCAGCCCCTCGCGGTCGGTGCCCGCATCCTGGAACGTGTAGCTCGTCCCGGACTCGACGCCGGTGAGCGTCACCTTGATGGCGAAGACACCCCGGAACACGATGCCCCCGCCACCGCGAGGTTCCTCCCAGATCCGTTCGTGGCCGTGGTTGCGGCGGTGCACCCCGAAGCCGCACTGTCCGGTCCACAGCTGGGAGATGAACGACCCGTCGACCTCCACCCTCTCCCCACTCGCTCCGTCCGGCGGAGCGGCCAGGGCGGCGTTCGGTACCAGCAGTGCAGCGACGAACATCGCCGCAACGGTGTGTCTCGTCCTCATCGGGTCTCCGTTCCGTCCGACCGAACCTCCTCGGCGCCGGTCGGTGGACCCTGCACCAGGCCGGTACCGAACCGGTACCGGCGGGCTCGTGAGCGGGAAGGCACCCCGTATCCGCGGTTCGCGATCCGTTGCTGCTCGCACGCCGCGAGGCTCGGCAGCAGCGCGTTGCCCCCGACCCTCGAGCGACCTCAGGGGATGGTCTGGATCGCGTCGCAACCGAAGAAGGCGAACACCTCCGCGCCGTCCCGGTACTGACCTGCCATGCAGGCTTCGACGTCGCCCGACGCGATGCCCGACGCGGACGTCCGGAAGTGCAGCACCATGTCGAGGTCACCGTCCTTGGTGCGATCGTCGAGCTCGAACGAGTCGCGGATGTGGAAGATCCCGTTGTGGGTTGGCGCGCCGCCGGTCCCGGCCCACACCTCGTCCGGTGGCCCGAAGCGTGCGCTGTCCGGCACGATCGTCGTCGCGTCGAAGGCGATCGGCAGCCCATACTCGCCCGCCTCGGTGGTGAGCGCCGCCACCGGGACGACCTGTGCGCTGCCCACGTTGATGCGGTTGAAGGCGTTCGCCGGCCGGATGTTGAGAGCGATCGGGGTCACGCACTCGAGGGTCGCGGTGACCTGTCCGGTGTTGTTGGCCGGGTTCGGGTCGGTATCGGCGGCCTTCGCCGGGGCGATCTCGACATCGAAGACCACTTGCTGCTGACCGGGAGCGTCGCACCGCATCGTGAACGCCTGGTCGACCGGCCGGTCAGGCCCGACGGCGAGCGCTGGAACCGGCGTCGCCACGTCGGCGGGGTCCACGCTCGCGCCGGCCGACGGGGTCGCGGTCGTCGTGAGGGTCGCATCCATCGGCGAGCTGGGCCCGAGGTTGCCGACCAGCGAGGTGACCGTGATGTCGATGTCCTCGCCGACCAGCGCCGCTCCCGGTACACCGGCCACCTCGACGCCGTTGACCGCGAGGTCCGCCACGGCCACCACCTGGGAGTCCAGCGTCACGACGTTGTCCGTCAGGTTCGGGTCGTCGATCGACGAACCGACCCGGGCTTCGTTGGTGAGCGTCACGGGTCCGCCAGCGTCGTGCACGAGGCTGGCCGGAACCGCGACCGGTAGGTCGACGTCCGTCGACGCACCGACACCGAGGTCACCAAGGTCGCACAGCACGTCGCCACCGGGGATCGACTGGCAGCGGGGGTCGGTGCCGACGTACGTCACATCGTCCGGCAGTTCGTCCAGCAGTTCGGCGCCAACGGCGACGTTCGGGCCAGCGTTCGTGACCGTCACGGTGTAGGTCAGCAGGGCGCCGGCGGCAACCGGATCCGGATCCGCGACCTTGGTCACGGCCAGGTCCGCTTCCAACCCGAGGGCGGCCGCGAGGTTCGGCAACGGCCCGATGTTGCCTGGCAATGCACCCAGCGTCGTGGTGTCCTGGGGCGTGCCCGTCGTGACCAGCAGGTCACGGACCTCCGCGGGTGTCAGCAGCTCGTTCTCCTGCTGCGCGACGCTCGAGACGATGCCAGCGGCCGCCGCGACGATCGGCGATGCGCTCGACGTGCCGTTGAAGCGCCCGGTGTATGCGTCGTTGCTGGACTCGACCCCCGGAACCGGCGGATCCTCGTCATCATCCGGAGCTTGTCCCGGCGTGCCGAACAGCGTGCCGTAGCCGGCGGTGGTGACGCACTGGCCCCAGCCCTGCAGGTCGACCCGCTGACCGAAGGTCGAGAAGTCCAGGCGCCCGCGCGGCGGCTGGGTCGGCGTGCAGCCACCCGGTTGGGTCGGGTCGGCGACACCCGCCGCCGGGTCGGCCGCACCGGCACCGACGATGATGGAGCCGGAGTCGGGCCGCGCTCCGAAGGTCGGCGCGTAGGCTGGGGCGTCGAGGTTCTGGCTGCCGTTGCCGGCAGCCTGCACCACGTGGATGCCAGCGGCGACCGCGGTGACGATCGCGTCGTAGTTGGTCTGCTGGAACTCGACCGCAACACAGCCGAACTGCGACTCCTCGGTACAGCCACCGTTCGCACCGGCGAGTTGCACCTCGAGCAGGAGCACGTCGCCGGGGTCGGCGTTCGCTGCCGCGACGTCGATCGCGTTGGGGGTGCCGTTCGCACGGGTGACGAACCCGGCCTGTGCCTGGTCGACGAGGCCGACGACGCCGAACCCGTTGTCCTGCCCGACGAGTTGGCCGAGCACGGCGGTGCCGTGGTCGAACGGCAGGTCGTACGTCGCCTGCGCATCGCCGTTGGGGTAGACGGCAACGGTCGGAAGATCCTCGTGGTCGGGATTGAACCACCGCTCGATGTCGATGATCTGGACGTTCTCGCCACGGCCACCGGGCAGCTGCCGGGCCGCGTCCGCGTGGATCCCACCCGGGGCCGCGACGCGGTAGCCCTGGAACGGCTGGAAGTCGGGCGTGTGGTCCGTCGGGTCGAGCTCGAACTCGGACACGGGGTAGGCGAGTTCCACGATCTCGAGGGCATTGAGATCGCCGAGCAGGTCGCCGAGATCTGCGGCTTCCTTCTGCGGGAAGGACAGCTCGACGTACAGGTTCTTGTCCCCGAGCTCCCGCCCGCTTGCGGCCTCGAGGCGCCGACGCTCGGCATCGAGCTCCTCCTCAGATCGGGCATCGAAGACCCGTGACGGGACCACGTCGGGGTGCGCGTTGAGCACCACCTGGAGCGGGCCGAGGTCGTCATTCCCGAGGGTGACGAGCTGCCCGTCGCGGACGCGGATCATCGAGCCCTGGACGAACTTCACCTCGAGCCGGTCACGCGCGAATCCGGTCAGCACCGTCGTGCTGTCCGGCTTTTCCGGCACGAAGCGCGGCTCGAGCTCCGGCGGGGCCGAGCTGTCCGGCGGGAGCTGACCCGCGGCCGGGGACGCGAGCTGCACGCCGAGCAGCGCGAGCACCACGACCGCGACCAAGGCGAGCGTGCCGAGCGCCCGGGTGCCGCGGTGGAAGGCGATGGGTCGACCAGAGACCGGCTGCACGGCGGGTTCCTCCGCTCAGGCAGCAGGCGCGAGGTGACGATCGGTCGCCTCGCCCCGACCGATCGTCTCGCCCCCCGGCAAGCCGCGCTGATGCGGATCATCCAAACAGTTGCGCCTCCGGCCGTCAACGCCCACGGTCGACCATCCGACACCGTCGCCGGCGGCTATCGCCCCGTCCCGGAACCGCACCGGCGCGTCCGCCTCGTGGTGGACCTGTGGGACTGGACGAGCCGCGTCAGCGACACGCCGGCATCGGGTAGGCAGACGAGAAGGTTCTCGCGGGCAGATGCGGTCGCGAGGAGCGCGGTCGCGGTGGCTCGGTGGAGGTCGTCAGGAGCGTCCAGAAACCATACGCCCATCTCGGGCTCGCTGGTAGAGGGTCAGGACCCTGGACCCCTGGCCTCGACCCGGTCATACACGGCGCAGCGGCCGTCGTGGGCCTCGCCCGGGGCGAAGACGGTGAGGAGCAGACATGGAGTCGACCAGCTTCGCGAAGCGGCTGGTGCGCCGGGTGACAACCTTCCGCTGCAGAGCGTGCGCCGCTCGGTATCCCCGACATCTCCGCCGGTGCCCGGACTGGCGCACCCGCAAGTTCGAGTACGGCTACGGGGTCGGACGGATCAGATACCTGTGACGACATGACACGGACAGCCGCCGGTTGGTTGGCCAGGACGCCGTGTCGGTGAGGTGACCTCGCAGCGCCGTGGGCGCAAGCGCGTCGGAGGGTGGTGGACACGATGGCGCAGGCAGGGGATCGCTGCAGCAGGTTCATCCTCGCCGGCCTCCTGCTCCTTGCTGGCGTGTCATGTAGCCAGGACGCCGGATCCGCTCTCGGCAGCGCGACCGACGGTGACGCCGCGCCGGCCGCAGCGCCGATCGCTGACTCAACGGTCGACGAGTTGCAGGCGCTGCTGGATCGTTGGACGGCGGAGGGCGAGGGTGGCGCTGCCCTCGCGATCGCACACGACGGCTCGGAGATCGCCGTCCTCACCAGCGGCGCCGCCGACCCCGACGGGACGCCGATCGAACCCGACGACGGGTTCCGGATCGCCAGCATCACCAAGACCGTCGTCGCCACGATGGTGCTGCAGCTGGTCGACGAGGGGGGGCTCGACCTGGACGACGAGGTGAGCCGGTTCGTCGAGCATCCGTCCATCCCGGAGGGGGTCACCGTTGGCGATCTCCTTGGCCACACCAGCGGCATCTCCGATGTCGGACTGCGTGAGGTCCGCTCGGAGTTCCGTCGCGAGCCGGAGCGCCGTTGGCGGCCCGATGAGGTGCTCGATGCGATCGCGAGCCGCTATACGTCCGGCTCGGGATACAACTACGCGAACACCAACTACATCATCGCCGGGCTGGTCATCGAGTCCGTGACAGGTCGACCGTTCGAGGCGGAGCTGACCCGACGCGTCCTTGAGCCTCTGGGACTCACCGGCACCTACCTGCCGCCGCTGCCAGACCGGGAACCCATCGCCGGGTTCACGCTGCTTCGACCGCACGGCGTGACGACCTCGACGCCCGCGACGGCCTCGGAGACCTTCACGTGGTCCGCGGGCGCACTCGTCTCCACCGCCGAGGACCTCGCCACGTTCTTCCGCGCCCTGGCCGGCGGCGAGCTGCTCTCGCCGGCGTCGTTCGCGGCCATGACGCAAGGGTTCGAGGATGGCGCGTCCACCGGGCTCGGCGTCTTCGCGGCCGAGCTGGACGGGGAGACCGCCGTCCTCCACGGGGGCGAGCTCGACGGATTCCGGTCGGTCGCCATCGTGACCATGACCGGCGACGACCTCCTGGTGTTGCTCGTCAACGCAGACCGCGAACTCACCCCGGTGTTCGAGCAGCTCGACGAACTGGCGTTCGCCTCCTAGCGTCGACCAGCCACGACCCGGCGGCTCTCACGTCCGGGTCGTGTCTGGCGTCATGCCCAATCGGGCGAGGCGATGTCTGCCACACTGGGCTCCGACGGCATGCTGTCGCCAACCCCCGCCGCCGGAGGGGCGCGTGTGTCGATCAGCCAGCAGACGGCCCGGCGCGGGGATGTTCGGCAGCCGGAGA
>SLMP01000150.1 GCA_007133465.1 Nitriliruptoraceae bacterium
CAGCGTGTGCACGCGGCCGCCGACGCGGTTCTGCGCCTCGAGCACCACGACGTCGTGGCCCTGGCGGTCCAACTCGTAGGCGGCGACGAGCCCGGCGAGACCCGCCCCCAGGACGATCACCTGCTGACGGTTGCCTGAGCGGGAGGCAAGCCCCTTCGTCGGGACGGCGAGCACCTCTGGCGGAACCGGGGAGCGTGGTCCGGCCGGGGCTGGATTGACGGGTCGGGTGAGCCGACGGCCGCGGGCAGCTCGGCCCCTGCGTCGACGTCGCTCTCCTCGCGCATCACCGGCTGCCCAGCCTTCTCGCTCACCGGCCCCACTCCCGTCGATCTGGGTGGACCCTAGGTCCGTTGCTCACGCGACGCGGGCTGCAGGGCATGCCGCCGGGGAACGTGACATCATCCCTGCGAGAGCGGTGGCACCGGCCGAAGGATGAACCATGCGGATGAAGGATGAGCCATGCGGATGATCGACCCCGCAGCGTGGGGCCGTGGGTCGACGGCGCACGGCCGCGGCGGCAGTCGGCTCGGCCGCCTCGTCAACCGGCTGGTGGTGCTCGCCTTCGCCGCGATCCAGGCCGTCCTGGTCGCACGCATCCTGCTCGACCTCGGCGTCATCCCCGCCGACTGGGGGATCAGTGCCAGCATCGCCGACTGGAGCGACACCCTGGCCGCGCCGGTCGCGGGGCTCGCGGGCGGGTTGTTCGGCGGCGGCGCGACCTCGGGGCTCGGACCGTCGTTCGGCGACGGCTTCAACCCCGTGATGCTCGCGGCGCTGTTCGGATGGACGATGGTCGAGGGCCTCGTGATGGGGGTGGTCCGCAAGCTCGCGTCGGCCTGAGGCCGACACCTCACCTCGCGCGACGTCGGGCGCCTTCCTCACTCCTGGCTCCGGATGCGCCCCCGGGTGTTGGAGGTCCGCTCGCAACGGGTCGGCCTCGACGGTCGTCGGCACCCCCAAGGCGATGAGCCGGGGGCTCGTCAGCTCATGGCGACGTCGCTACCGAGAGCCGCGCCTCCAGAGGGTGATCGCCGCGAACCCGAAGATGATCGGGATGAAGGCGAAGAGCGCGAACAGCCCCACCCAGCCGCCGGCAAGCGAGCCGTAGGTCTCGTAGACGTTCCCGATCCCGTCGACGAGCCACGCGACAGCGGCCAGCGCCATCACGCCGGCGAGAACGGCCGCGACCCGCCACCACGACAGCGGGGGTCGCCGTGCAGATCCGGCCGCAGACCCGGTCTCTCGAGCTTCGCGCCGCAAGGTCCGTGTCATGCCAGCACCTCCCGTTGGGGAGTCACAACTCCACGCTACGAGCTCCACGGCCGTCGGGTAGAGCCATCGGTCGCCCCGGGAGAGCTTCCCGCTGGATCCCGCGCGCTGCCCCCTCCGCTGTCAGCCCGAGATGTCCGCCACGAGGAGCAGCAGGGTGAGGTCATCGACGGGGGAGGGCTCGAAGCCGTGCGAACGGTAGAAAGCTGCCGCCCGCCCGTCCTTCGCGTGCACGAGCACGACCCGCACGCCGACGAGTTCGGCGACCTCCAGCGACTTCTGCAGGAAGTGCTTGAGGAGCGCGGCCGCCAGGCCCTTCCCCTGGTGGTCCTGATCGACGGCGAGTCGACCCAGGAGCAGCGCGGGGATCGGGTCGGGTTGGTTGCGTGCCGTCCGCCCCGTGGCGTGTGTTCGCATGAGGACGGCAGAGCTCGCGGCGTAGAAGCCGACGACCTTGTTGTCGGGAGCGAGGATCACCCAGGTGCGGCTGGCACCGCCTCGCTGGTTGCGGCCGGCACGTCGACGCAGCCACTCGTTGAGCGCCGGGACCCCGCAGTCGAACCCGCCGGTTCCATGCTCAGCAGCGAGGAGGATCGGCCCTCGGTACGCGATCACGGCCGATCAGGTTGCTCACGCTCCGGCAGCTGTGGCCGTTCCAGCACCGACGGTTCGGACAGCAGCGTCTCGAGCCGCGGATGGCGGACCGGTGGCCGGTCGAGCAGCTCCTCGAGTTCGCTCCACGCGTCGTCGTCCAGGACGAAGACCCGCCGATCCGCGAGCTCCTCGGTCGCAGCGTCCACGGCATGGCGAACGACGTACTCGCTGAGCGACTCACCGGTCATCTCGAGGACGCGACGGACGACCGCGTCCTGCGCGGGGGTCACCCGTAGGGTCCAGCGGCTCGATCGCGTCTCCATCGACGGGACTGTACGCCATCCTGACGTACAGACGCCGCGACCATCGTCAGATGTGGACAAACGGTCGGCGATGCAGGGACGGTGTTCGTGATGAACTCGGCGTCGCAGTCCTCCAGCCGTTCGATCCCCTCGGGCGTGCTGGCGACGCGGCCGGCTCCGATCACGTCGAACGAGAGCTGCACCAGCTCCTCGAAACGCGCCATCACGACGATGTCCTCCGCCACCGTCACCACACACGGCTCGTTGCTCCCGTCGCACAGGGCGTCGGTGTCCCAGGCATCGAAACGGAACGGCTCGGCCGCTGCCGCAGTCAGCGTCACGGTTGCGCCAGCCGGCAAGGGATACGCACACTCGTCGAAGCACGGCTCGCCCGGGTCGAACTCGAGCAACGGGATCGGCGTCGCCTCGCCGACGTCCATGGTCACCTGCGTCTCCGGCACCGAGGCATCCTCGAGGACCACGAGGAGCTCGACGACCGGCTCGAACCGGGGGATCAGCGCGACGTCGCTCTCCGCAGCCAGGGTGCACGTCGTCGCCGCCGGACACGCCTCGTTGCCCCACCCGACGAACATCGATCCCTCGTCGGCACGAGCGCTGAGCTCGATCGTCTCACCGACCTCCAGGTCGGTCGCGCACTGCTCGGGACAGTCGATCAGCGCACCATCCTCCGAAACGTCGACGACCTGACCGCGGCCGCCACCGGCATCAGTGGCCACGGAAAGGTTCCAAAGCCGCGGCCCTTGCGTCTCATCGGTCTCGTTCTCCGTCCCCTCGGTGCTCTCCGTCTCCGTCGCGTCGTCCGTCGACTCGGTCTCCGTTCCATCGGTCGCGTCGGTCTCCGTTCCCTCGGTCGCTTCCGTTGGTTCGGTGAGCTCCTCGTCCGTCTGCTCGGCACCCGCGTCGTCGCCACCCTCGTCCCCACCAGCGTCGAGCAGCGTGATCAGCAACAACGCCACCCCCGCCGCCACCACGACGAGGATGACGGCACGCAACCACGGAGGTGGTCCGGGAGGAGGCGCGGCGAACCGCAGGTTCCGACGGGTCGCCCGCATCCCCGCCCGGTCACCGAGGCTGCGCCGCAGGTCCAGCGCGTCCCCCAGCAGGGCGACCCCCCGGGCCGTGTCGCCGGTCGCAACCGCGTGCGTCCCGGCTTCGTGACGCGCCCACGCCTGGGTCGCGGTGTCCCCAGCCGCAGCCGCCACGACATCGAGGTGATCCACGACCGAACGCCACGTCGCCATGCGCCGTGCCCGGACGAGCGCCGGCACCAACGCACGACCGAGCGCGGCCACGGCGGGGTAGGGCGCCCGCTCGCCCGACAACCTCCACCACAGCGCGACCAGCGGGTCCAGCTCGGCGTCCAGCGCCGCCCGCGGCGCCTGCCCAGCCCAGCGGACGGCGGCGTGTCCGGTCCGCTCGGCGATCCCGCGGTCGAGGACCCCGAACGCACCGGCCGGCAGCGCGAGCGCGAACCGCGGGCTGCCTCGCCGCAGCAGCCCACGCTCGGCCAGTGCGGCGGCCTCGCTCCCGGTGGGACGTCCGAGGAGCTGGTCCACCAGCGGGATCCCGACCGGCACCCCGGCGAACGCAGCGAGCGAGGCCAGCAGCTCCTGCTCCGACGGCGTCGCGCGGGTGACGGCGGCCCGTGCCACCGCCGCGTCCGCGTCGGCGTCGGCGTCCCTCGTCCCAACATCGGACGGTCCCACACCAGAGCCGCCGCTAGCCCCGAGATCCCGCAGCCGCTCCGCGACGGCCGCGAGCGGCTCGCCACCCCGCACCAGCCCGGCAACCTGCTTGATCGCCACCGGTCGCCCACCGAGCGCCTGACACACGGCCGTCGCCGCCGCCTCGTCAGCCGCAGCGATCGTCCCACCCAGCTCCCGCGCCAGCAGCGCCAGCGCGTCGCCCTCCGCCAACCCCGCGACCGTGACGGCGTCCCCGTCCCACCAGGTCCGCTCCCGGGTGACGACCACGACCCGGGAACGGGGGAGTGCGGCGGCGAGCGACTGCGCGTCGGCGTGGGTCAGCTCGGCGCTGTCGATGACGACGACGGCGTCGCGGTCCGCGAGGTCGTGGCGGATCTGCAGGTCGCTCGGCACGGTCGGCGGGTCGCTGTCGTGGAACGCCTCCCACACGGCCTGGAGCAGGTCCCGGAGCGGGCGCTCGCGCCCGTACAGGAACACGATCCCGTCGGGCGCGGCCACCGAGGTGGCGGTGTCGAACGCGGCCGACAGGACGTAGGTCTTGCCGATGAGCCCCTCGCCGACCACGCTCAGGGCCCGGCCGGTGTGGCCGCGCAACGAAGCGATCTCCGCCGCCCGCCCGATGCGGTCGCCGTAGGCAGGTGGAAGCACCGCGACGGGGCGCCCACGCGGGGTGATCGTCGGCGCGCGCACGACCCGCTGCAGCAACGTCCCGGCGAGCGCCTCCGGGACCACCAGCAGGTTGCGGTCGCCGGTGACGACGATGCTGTCGCGGATATCGCCGGCGACGGCGACGGAGCGGTCGCCGCTGGCCGTCGCCGTCGCGCCGCTCATGGGCGGGTCCCTCAGCTCGGAGGGTCGGGTGGTGGGTCGCCCCCGACGGCGGGCCGCCCGCGGGAGTCGGTCGGCCCGACGGTGCGGATGTCGTCACCGGTCACGACGGCGTCGTCGCCGGTGATCACGGTGCCGCTGAGGTCCCGACCGACCGCGACGCTGCGCTCCCCGCTGGCGGAGACGAGGTTGGCTGCGCGGGCCTCGTCGAACAGCCGGCCGAGGTCGGCGGCCAGCGCCGGGTCGCCCTCGAGCAGCTGCTCGAGCCGCTTCGCCAGCAGCGCCTGCAACACCGGGTCGTCGGGGTCCTCGGCGACCTCCTCGACGGTGTCCTGCGCGCGCGGGTCCTGTTCGACCTTCGGGCGGAGCAGCTCCCACATCCGCTTGGCCACACCGGAGCCCGCCTCGCCCAGGCGCTCGGCGACGTCGGTGGCCAACCGCTCGGCGCCCTTGACCAGCGAGGGGAGGAACGGCGCGAGGAACGCTGCGAGTCCGGTGACGTCCATGGCCACCCCGTTGTCGCCACAGCGGTGCACGAGCCGTACACCACCATCCGTGAGACGGTCCGCACGGTGCTCCCGCCAGACCCCCGCCTCGTTGCAGACCGTACGGGAAACGCAAGGGGCCGACAAGCCTCCCGGCGGCGGCGGGTACCGGCCGGCGACCTCGAATCAGGTCGATGGAGCGTGACCACGAGGCGACGGCCCGGTCACGTCACTGCCGGCACGTGCCCTGCCAGGGCACCGGCCTGCTTCGCCTTGATCCTTCCCGCGGCGTGCAGCCACGCGACCATGTCGGCACAGGTGTCCTCGAGCGGTCGCCAGCGCACCCCGAGCGCCTCCTGGGTGTCCCGGTCGTCGACCGGGGGCTCCTGCAGCGCGGTGTAGGTCCCCATCGAGGAGAAGCCGAGGTCGATCCCGCGCCGCTGCAGCGCGTCGGCGACCCGACCGGCTGACGGCATCGCCGCCTTCGGTACCGGCACGGCCGGCAGCCGGCGACCGGTGACCCGACGCAGGATCGCGTCACGCTCGACGAGGGCGAGCCGTCGGCCCATCATGAGGAATCGTGCCTGGTCCGTGCCGTACGCGACCAGCCGGATATGCGCGCGCGCGACGTCCCTGACGTCGACGGCAGGCACGGAGCCAGGGGCGCTGAACGCCGTCCGGCCGACCAGGCGGTCGCGGATGAACCGGGTGCTCCCGCCGCCGTGCGGGTCGTACGGCCCGAAGAGGGCGCCCGGGTTGGTCACGACCACCGGCGCACCCTGCTTTCGGAGCCGGAACGCGATCCGCTCGCTGTCGGCCTTGGAGGCGAGGTAGGCCCCTTCGGGGTTGCCCGTCGGCGACGCCGAGGTGAGCGGTACGGAACTCGGCAGCAGCGCCACGTACGAGGAGACGTGGACGATGGGGGACAGGCCGCGTTCGACCGCCGCCGTCAGCGCCACCTCGGTGCCGGTGCGATTGACCCGGTGCATCCGTTCGGCGTCGCGGATGTCCAGGCTGTAGACGTTCGCCACGTTGACCATGGCGTCGACCCCATCGACGGCAGCGTCCATCGACGCGCGATCGAGCACGTCGCCGACGGTGGCCTCGACCTCAGCGGCGTCGATGCCGAAGGGTGCGAGTGCCGGGGCCACGCGCTCCGGGGACCGCGCGAGCACCCGCACGTCGTGCCCCTCGCGCCACAGCGCCCCGACGATGTGCGAGCCGAGGTAGCCGGTCCCACCCGTCACGAGTACCCGCATGCCCGGACTCCCTTCCGATCGGACGATCGCGACGCCGCCCCTGCCGTACCCAACGATGGCATCGTCGGCCGCGCGCGTCCACTGGGTCGGGCGATCGATCGCTCCCAGGACGAGCGCCGTGAGCGAACCCAGACGCGAGTAGGGGTGACCCCGGATGGGAGAGGCCATCGATCGTCGACAATCTCGAGGAAGCCGCGACGGATCGTTCGGCGCCACCCGCTCCGAGGAGGTCGACCGTGAACGACCATCACGAAGCCGGCCGTGCGATCCCCGCGCCGGAACCAGCGCCCGAACCACGTGACGTTTCCGTCGGCTGGCGGGTCGCCGCCGGCCTCGTGGCGGTCGTGAGCCTGCCGGCCGTCGTGGTGGCCTGGTTCCTCGCCGTCATCACGCTCACCGGCTGCTTCGTCGCGTGCGACCCGTCGGGCGCAGACCCGATCGGCGGCCTCCTGCTGATGGCGCTGGCCGGGGCGTTCGTCGTCGCCGGCGCGGTGTGCACCAAGCTGGCAGCGACCGGCCGGACCGCCGGCAGCCGGCGCGTGGCGATCGTCAGCGCTATCGCAGCGGTCGTCGCGGTGGTGTTCTCGATCACGACGTGACCCGTTCACGGGCTGATCGCCGCCTCGAGCAACCGCGGGCGGACGACGGTCACAGCGCGGCGGAGCCGATCGCGATGCCCGCAGCGGTCAACACCGCGCCGAGGATGCTGAACACGAGCAGCTTGGTCTGGGCGTCGATCCGCTCCCGCAGCAGCGCCTCCAGACGGTCCCCCTGCGAAGCGAAGCGCAGCTCCAGCGTCTCACCCAGGTGATCGAACCTGCGGTTGACGTCCTCGCGCAGTCCCGTGAGGTCGGTCCTGAGCACCGCGACGTCGGTCTTGAGCACGGCCACGTCGGACTTCAAGAGAGCGATGTCGCCGCGGATGGGCACGAGGTCGTCCTTGGTCGCCAGCTCCGACCAGGGCCGGGGCGGAAGGCTCTCCATGATCGTTGCCGCGTGCTCGGGTCCGAGGAGTTCGGACAGTTGGGCGAGCAAGTCCGCTCGCCCCTGACCTTGTGCATCCATCGTGCCATCCTTCCGCGGCGGTTGCCAGGATCCTCCCAGTTGACGGCCGCGCCGCAGCCGTGGGTTTCCGGGACCCTGTGGACAGAGCGACTCGGCAGGCGACGTACCACACCTCCGGCGGTAGGCGCCGAACGGCGCCACCACGAGCGGGTAGGGGCGACCCCCGATGGGATCGGACGTCTACGTGCGACAACCTCGAGGTAGCCGCGACGAGCCGCTCGTCGCGACCCGCAACCGAGGAGGTCGAGACGTGAACGACGAGCACGCCGCCGGCCGCGTGACCTACCCCCCGCAACCGACGCC
>SLMP01000116.1 GCA_007133465.1 Nitriliruptoraceae bacterium
CACGACCACCTGTTCGCAGCATGGACACGCCACGACCCGGCCGGCGAGGGTCGGAGGTCACGCGCGGCCGGGTCGTCCGTGGCGGAGGGAGGCCGTTGGGCCCGGGTGTCCGACCCGAGGCCCGCCGGGGTCGTGGCGTCAGGCGTCGTCGCTGGCGTCGGTGGCGTCGGTGGCGTCCAGGCACGGACGGGTCCCGGTGCCGTGGCGCCCTGCGCCGTCACGCGGACCGTTGCCGGGTCCCATGCCCCGTCGCGGGCCTCGGCGCGCGGGATCGCCCGCCTGGTCCTGCTGCGGCTCACGCCGCTGCTCGCGGACCTCTGCGCGGACCTGCTCGCGCTCGGCGAGGCGCTGCTCGTGGAAGCGGTCGAGCGCGGCCTGGACGTCGTCCTGGTCGACGTCGAGCTCGGCGGCGAGCTCGGCCGCGAGCTCGGCGGCACGCTCCTGGTGGCTGCGGTCACGGTCACGGTCGCGGCGCGGACGGACGGTGTCGGTGTCCGCCGCGTCGTCGTCCGCCTCGGCGGCCGTCGTCGCGTCCGGGGACGTCACGCCGGTCGGGTCGTCGGGGTCGTCACCCTCGGCCAGCGCGGGGATGGCCACGAGGCCGAGGCCGAGGGCCGCCACCGCGCCGAGCGCGGACAGGCGGCGGAGGGTGGGACGCATGGTGGTCCTCCTGTGGTCGGGTGGCGGGACCGGGGGTGGGAGCCGCCGTCGGGAGCTGACGCGTCCAGCATCGCTCCGCGGTCTGAGAGGGCCCTGAGTCGCAGCTCCGGCCGCACGGCGATCGACCAGCCCGCGGTCGCGCGGTGCGGTCACCGCCCCGGCGCCCCCGCGGTCGTCCCCGCCTCGGGCAGCCGGAGCACCGCCACGGTGCCCCCGCCCTCGGCGGCGTCGAGCACCACCTCGCCGCCGTGCGTCCGGGCCACCTGGTCGACGATCGCGAGGCCGAGCCCCGATCCCGGACGGCCGCGTGCCTCCGGCGCCCGGTGGAAGCGCGCCAGGACGCGGGTGCGGTCCGCGGGGGCGATCCCCGGCCCATGGTCACGGACCCGCACCGTGCCGTCGGCGACCGCCACCTCGACGTCGCCGCCGCCGTGCACGATCGCGTTGCCCACGAGGTTGCGCACGGCACGCGCCAGCCGGTCGGCGTCCCCGACGACGCGGCACGGTGACCCGGTGAACCGCACGGACGCGTCGGGACGGTCGCGCTGGACCGCGTGGACGACGTCCCCGACCAGCTCGTCGAGGCGCAGCTCGACCGGGTCGGCGGGTCCTGCCTCGCCCCGCGCGAGCTCCACGAGTCCGTCGACGAGCGCGCCGAACTCGACCAGCTGCTCCCCGAGGTCCTCGAGCAGCCGGCGGTGGTCCTCCTCGGGCAGCTCGACGCCGCTGCGGAGCAGGTCGACGTTGGTCCGCAGGCTCGTCAGCGGGGTACGCAGCTCGTGCGAGGCGTCCGCCACGAGCTGGACCTGCGACCGCCGCGCCTCCTCCAGGCTGACGAGCATCGCGTCGAAGGCGCGCCCCAGCCGGGCGAGCTCGTCGTCGCCGGCCGGCGCGATCCGGGTCGTCAGCCGTTGGGTGCGCGCGACCTCCTCCGCGGCCACCGTCAGCCGCCGGACGGGGCGGGTGAGGCGGTCGCCGAGGAGGAGCGCGATCGCGGTGGCGAGCAACGTCGCGATCGCCCCGATCCGCGCGAGCCGGCCCGTCAGACGGCCGAGGGCGTCGTCCACCTCCGCCAGGCTGCGGGTGAGCTGCACCGCGCCGCCGCCGGGCAGGGCCAGGGTCAGCGTGCGGAGCCGGTCGCCGTCGACCTCGACGGTGTCGAACGCCGGGCCGCCGCCGTCACGCGCGATCGCCGCCGCGCGGGGGCTCGCGGGGACGCCGGTCTGGGCGTCGACGGGCTGGCCGTCCTCGGTGAGGACCGTGATCAGGCCGTCGGCGGCCAGGAGCGGCCCGCGGCCCTGGCGGCCGTGACCGTGCCCGGCGCCCCGCAGATCGGCGAGGCTGCCACCGGGCCCCGTCCGTCCCTCCACCACCGCCCGGGGCGCGACCGCCGCCAGCGCCCGCAGGTCGTCGTCGACGGACGCGACCAGCGAGGCCTCGGCCGCCTGGCGCGCCGCGACGATCACGGCCAGCACGGTGAGCACGACCGCGACCGCGGTCCACACGGCGGCGCGGGCGCGGAGGCTCACGGTGCCGCCCGGAGCGTGTACCCGACCCCCCGCACGGTGTGCAGCAGCCGCAGCTCGCCGGCCGCCTCGAGCTTGCGGCGCAGGTAGCCGACGTAGACCTCGAGGGCGTTCTCGGTGCTCGGCGGGTCCGATCCCCAGACGTCGGCGAGCAGCGCCTCGCGTCGCAGGACCATCCGTGGGTGCGCGAGGAAGCAGCTCAGCAGCCGGAACTCGAGGTCGGTGAGCTCGATCGTCCGGTCGCCGCGCCACACCTCCCGGGTCTCCGGGTCGAGGTGGAGGTCCTCGTAGCGCAGGCGGGAGTCGTGCGGCGGCTCGACCCGGCGGAGCAGCGCCCGGACGCGGGCGAGCAGCTCCTCCAGCGCGAAGGGCTTGCCGAGGTAGTCGTCGGCTCCGACGTCGAGCCCCGCCACACGATCCCCGACGGCATCGCGAGCGGTGAGGATCAGGACCGGGCGCGGGTCGCCGTCGGTGCGCAGCCGGCGACAGACGGCGAGCCCGTCCATCCCCGGGAGGCCGAGGTCGAGCACGACCAGATCCGGGTCCTCGTGCTGCACGGCGCGCAGTGCCGCCAGCCCGTCGCCGGCGGTCGTGACCTCGTAGCCCTGCGCACGCAGCGAGCGGTCGAGCGCGTCACGCACCGACCGGTCGTCCTCGACCACCAGGATCTTCACCCGGTCAGCGTGCCGTGCGGGGCTGAGCTGCGCCTGAGCCGGCACCGCGCCGTCGTCGCGTCAGGGCTCGCCGGGGTCCTCGTCGCGGCTCGTGGCGGTCGGGGCCGGGTCGACGTCGACCGGCTCGATGCGGGTGTCGCCGACGATCACGTGCGGTGGGCCGGCGGTCACCTCGCCCAGCAGCCGGCGCTTCTTCTCGGAGAACTCCGCGTCGGTGAGGTGACCGCGCTCGTGCAGGTCAGCGAGCGCCTCGAGCTGTTCGACGACATCGCGGGTCTGCCCCGTCCCGCCCTTGAGCTGCAGCGACCGCAGCTCACGGGTGGAGTAGATCTCCGACTGGAAGGCCTCGGGGTCGGGGATGTTGTCCAGCACGCTCTGCCCCATCGAGCCGGCCGATTCCACGATGACGTCGCCGTAGCCGAGCATCCGCTCGAGGACGCGCTGGTTGAACAGCACGTTGTTGATGTTCTCGAGGGGGATCTCCGTGCCGGAACGGGCGATCATGCCCTTGCGCACGATGATGCGCTCGCTGGTGAGTACGTAGTTGGTGAACACCCACGCGAGGATCGCCTTCGCCGACAGCACGAGCCACAGCAGGACGGCGACGCCGAGCACCGTCCACGGCATCCAGTCCTCGCGGCGGTCCTGGAGTGCCGCGAACGCGATGCCGACGACGACCGCGAACAGCAGGGCCCACCCCAGTGCCGGCAGGAGCACCTTCCAGTGCGGCCGGAACTCGTGGATGATCTGCTCGTCCGGTGTCAGCAGCCGTTCGGGGTAGCGCATCGACCACGCCTTTCGCGCAGGAACGATCGCAGCCTAGGCCGTGCGCGGCCTCGCGGGGAGCATCCTCCGCACGTCGCGACCGTCGAGGGCGCCACGGCCCGCGTTTCGCCGACGGTCCGAGGCCGCCACGGTCCCCACGGGGTCGATGGGCCCCGGGGCAAGGGGCGACCCTCACTTGGCACGGGACCCTCGGTCTGCGAGGTTGGGACCGACGCCTCCCGAGGCGCCCGACCGAGCAGCGAAGGAGGGGACCGTGAACCGCATCGTCGTCGGTGTCGATTCGTCGGCCGACGCGCAGCGAGCGTTGCGCTGGGCGCTGGACGAGGCCGCCCTGCGCGGCGTCGAGTTGCAGCTCGTCCACTCCTACCCGACGCCCGAGCTCACCGCGCTGCCCGCGGTCGTGACCCTGCCGTCCGACGAGGAGCTGCGCTACGCCGCGGAGGAGATCCTCGACGAGGCGCTGGCGGCTGCCGGCGGAGCGGGCGAGGTGACCGTCAGCAAGACCGTTCGGGCGGGGGGCGCCGCCGCGGTCCTCACCGAGGTCGCCGAGGGCGCCGACCTGATGGTCGTCGGCGCGCGGGGGCTCGGCGGGTTCCGAGGGCTGCTGCTCGGGTCGGTCACCCACCAGGTCGTGGCCCACAGCCCGTGCCCGGTCGTCGTCGTCGTGCCGGAGAAGCGGCACTGACCTCGGCCCACGTCGAGCGGCTCAGACTGCCGGTCGAGGACCCGCTGGTGGTGGGTGTCAGCGCCGCCGTGCACCGGCCGGACCGGCCACGGGGCTGCGGCGTCCTCCTCGTCCCCGGGGCCGGCGGCACCTTCGAGGGGGAAGGCCTCACGTCGCTGGCCGGGCTGTTCGCCGACCTCGGCCACCCGACCGTGCGTGCGAACCTGCCGTACCGCGAGGTGGGACGTCCGCCACCTCGGGCGGAGCACAGCGTCGGGTCGTTCGGACGCGTCGTCGCCGCGGCGCGGCAGGCGCTGCCCGACGTGCCGGGGCCGTGGGTGCTCGGCGGGGGTTCCTACGGCGGACGGGTGGCGACGATGGTGGTCGCGGAGGGTCACCCGGCGGCGGGGCTGGTCTGCTACGGCTACCCCCTGCACCCGCCCGGCCGTCCGGACCGTCCGCGGGTCCACCATTGGCTCGAGGTGGCCGTTCCCGTGCTGTTCCTGCAGGGGGACCGCGACCCCTTCTGCGACCTGGACCTGCTCCGCGCCCACCTCGATCGGCTGGCGCGCCCGACCGTGCACGTCGTCGCTGGTGGCGACCACGTGCTGCGGGTGACGAAGCGGGCCAGTCCGACCGGCACGGCGTCGTCGCCGGCGGTCACGGTCGCCGGGCTCCGGACGGTGGCGGCGGCGTGGTCGGCATCACTCGGCGTGACGGGGCCGGACGACTAGCGTATGTCGTGGCCGGCGGGACGCCGGTCGGGCCCAGAGGAGATGTGGAACATGATCGCAGAGTTCAGGGAGTTCATCAGCCGGGGGAGCTTCATCGACCTCGCGGTCGGCTTCGTCATGGGCGTCGCGATCACCGGCGTGGTCACCACCCTGGTCGAACGCCTGATCATGCCGATCATCGGTGTCATCTTCGGTGAGCCGAACTTCGACGACGTCGGGCAGTTCGCCTGCACGAACGGGGAGTGCGCCGGCAGCGTCGGTGCCGTCATCACCGCCCTGGTCAACCTGCTGCTCATCGCGCTGGCCCTGTTCTTCATCGTCAAGGCCTACAACAAGATGCAGCGGGCGAGGCCGGACGAGCCGGAGCCCGACGCCGACTCGGACGACGTCGTGCTGTTGCGCGAGATCCTCGACGAGCTCCGTGCGGGCAACACCGGCACGGGGACGACGCGCACGGGGACGACGGGCACGGGGACCATGGGCACGGGGGCAACGCCACCCACCGCCTGACGGCCGGCCGCCGGCAGACCCGGCGAGTGGGTCAGGCCGGGTTGTCGAAGCGTCGGGCGACCGCGCGCTGGACGGCCCGGCGGGCGGCCTCGTGCATGGCGGCCCGTGACTCGCTCTCCAGCGACCCGAGCGAGCCGGGCCGCACGTGCCCCTGTTCGCGCGCCGTCCGCGCGACCGCCTCCGCGACGACGGGCACGACCGAGCGGTCGAACGGGGACGGCACGACGTAGTCGGGGGCGCGGTCGTCCCCGACGATCGAGGCGATCCCCTGGGCCGCCGCGATCTTCATCTCGTCGGTGACGGTGGTCGCCGCGGCGTCCAGCAGTCCCCGGAAGATGCCCGGGAACGCGAGGACGTTGTTGATCTGGTTGGGGAAGTCCGACCGACCGGTCGCCATCACCCGGACGTGGCCGCGGGCGACGTCCGGGTGGATCTCGGGTGTCGGGTTCGCCATCGCGAACACGATGCGGTCCTCGGACATCGTCTGCACGAGTGCGAGCGGCAGCGACTCCGGGCCGGACACCCCGATGAACACGTCGGCGCCCTCGAGCGCCTCCGCCTGCGCACCGGTCAGTCCACGGGGGTTGGTGCGCTTGGCGACCCGCCGCCGGATCGGGTCCAGTCCGCTGCCTCGCTTCGCGGTCACGATGCCATCGATGTCCACCGGCACGATGTCGGTCACGCCCGCGGCGCCGAGCAGGTCGATGATGGCGACGCCTGCGGCGCCGACCCCCTGCACGACCACGCGCAGGCTCGCGAGCTCGCGGCCGACGACCTCCGCGGCGTTCATCAGGGCGGCCAGGACCACGATCGCGGTGCCGTGCTGGTCGTCGTGGAAGACGGGGATGTCGAGCCGTTGCCGGAGCTTGCCCTCGATCTCGAAGCAGCGGGGCGCGGCGATGTCCTCGAGGTTGATGCCGCCGAACCCGCCGGCGATCCGGGCGATCGTGTCGACGAACGCGTCCGGGTCCCGCTCGTCGACGAGGATCGGGTAGGCGTCGACGTCCCCGAAGGACTTGAACAGCATCGCCTTGCCCTCCATCACCGGCAGGGAGGCGAGCGGGCCGATGTCGCCGAGCCCAAGCACCGCGGAGCCGTCGGTGACCACCGCGACGGAGTTGGCCCGGATCGTGAGCCGGTAGGAGGCGACCGGGTCGTCGGCGATCAGCCGACACACCTTCGCGACCCCCGGCGTGTACACCAACGCCAGGTCCTCCGAGCCCCGGACCTCACGGGTCACCTCGACGCGGATCTTGCCGCGGTCGTGGGCGGCGAGGATCTCGTCGCTGATCGCGAGCAGCTCCACCCCCTCGAGCTCGACCAGTTCCGCGGCGACCTCCTCGGCGTGCTGCTCGTCGCGGACCTCGATGGTGATGTCCCGGAAGGTGACGTGCCGCTGCTGTTTCGTGCGGTCGGTCGCGACGACCTCCGCCCCGAGCTCGTCGATCGCCGTCGTCACCTTGCCGAGCATCCCGGGCGCGTGTTCGAGCGCGACCTGGAACGTGATGCGCTGGGGGAGCGGCGGCAAGGTGGACCTCCTGGGCGACCCGGCAGGATAGGGCCAGCCGGGCGGGTCACCGCGCAGGCCACCGCGCCGGCGCCAACCTAAGCTCGGCGAGCCAGGCGCGGTCACCTGCGCCCCCGCCCGTCCCGGGCGGCGACCCCCGCCCGCACCGAGCGGCGACCCCCCGCCCGCACCGAGCGGCGGTCCAGCCGTCGATCTGGAGCCAACGATGTCAGAGGACCTCGCCCAGCGTTCGATCACGACGATCCGGACCCTGTCGATCGACGGGGTGCAGCGCGCCAACTCGGGTCACCCGGGCATGCCGATGGGCATGGCACCGGTCGCCTACCTGCTGTTCAACGAGGTCATGACCTACGACCCGGCGGAGCCGGCGTGGCCCGACCGCGACCGGTTCGTGCTGTCGGCCGGGCACGGCTCGATGCTGCTGTACAGCTCTCTGCACCTCGCCGGCTTCGAGCGCCCGACCCTCGACGACCTCAAGGAGTTCCGGCAGTGGGGGTCGGTGACCCCCGGGCACCCGGAGAGCCACGAGCTGCGGGGCGTGGAGACGACCACGGGCCCGCTCGGTCAGGGCGTGGGCAACGGCATCGGGATGGCGGTCGCGGCCGAGCGGCTGGCGGCAGAGTTCAACCGGCCCGGCCACGACATCATCGACCACCGGATCTACGGCATCGTCTCCGACGGCGACCTGATGGAGGGCGTGGCGTCGGAGGCCGCGTCGTTGGCCGGCCACCTGCGGCTCGGCCGGCTGACGTACTTCTACGACGACAACGAGATCACGATCGACGGCAGCACCGACAAGGCGTTCAGCGAGGACGTCCTGGCGCGGTTCGACGCCTACGGCTGGCACACCCAGCAGGTCGAGGACGGCAACGACCTCGACGAGCTGCGAGCGGCGATCGCCGCTGCCGACGACGACCCGCGGCCGTCGCTGATCGCGGTGCACACCACCATCGGGTACGGCTCGCCGAACAAGGCCGGCACCCCCGGGGTCCACGGGTCGCCGCTCGGTGACGACGAGGTGGCGCTCACCAAGGAGTACTACGACTGGTCCTACGAGCCGTTCACGGTGCCCGACGACGTCCGCGAGCATCTCGACGCGCGCGAGCGCGGTGCTGCGGCCCGGGCCGACTGGGACGAGCGGCTGGCGGCCTACCGCGAGGCGCACCCCGACCTGGCGGCGGAGTTCGACCGCCGGGTCGTGCGCATGGAGCTGCCCGACGGGTGGGTGGACGCGCTGCCCGAGCTGACCGACAAGGCGGCGACGAGGCAGCACTCGGGCGCGGTGGTCAACGCGATCGCCCCGGTGCTGCCGGAGCTGTTCGGCGGGTCGGCCGACCTGGCCGCGTCCAACAACACCGACGTGAAGGACGGTGGCGACTTCAGCGCCGACGACCGGCTCGGGCGCAACCTGCGGTTCGGCATCCGTGAGCACGCGATGGCGTCGATGGCCAACGGCATGGCGCTGTACCGCGGGATCATCCCGTACGTCGCGACCTTCCTCGTGTTCACCGACTACTGCCGGCCCGCGATCCGCCTGGCGTCGCTGATGCAGCAGCGGATCGTCTACGTGATGACGCACGACTCGATCGGGTTGGGCGAGGACGGCCCGACCCACCAGCCGGTGGAGCACGTCGCGTCCCTGCGGGCGATCCCGGGGCTGACGGTCGTGCGGCCCGCCGACGGCACGGAGACCGTCCAGGCGTGGCGGCTGGCGATCGAGACCCAGGGCCCGACACTGCTGGCGCTCACCCGTCAGGGACTGCCGCCGCTCGGGGACATCCCGGCCGACGCCGTCGAGTCGGGCGCGTACGTGCTCCGCGACCTCGGCGTCGACGACGGTGCCGAGCCCGAGGTGATCCTGATCGGGACCGGCTCGGAGGTGCAGCACTGCGTCGGCGCGGCCGAGCAGCTGGCCGAGGACGGCATCGCCGTGCGGGTCGTGTCGATGCCGTCGTGGGAGCGCTTCGCCGCCCAGGACGCCGCCTACCGGCATGGTGTGTTGCCACCCGCCGTGCGCGCGCGGGTCGCCGTCGAGGCCGGGGTGACCTTCGGCTGGGAGCGCTGGGTCGGCGACGCCGGCGCGGTCGTCGGGCTGGAACGCTTCGGCGCGTCTGCTCCAGCCGAGCGGCTGTTCGAGGAGTTCGGCTTCACGGCCGACAACGTGGCGGCGGTGGCGCGCGAGGTGCTCGCGAGCGCGCGCGCCTGAGATCGCGTCCCGACTGCGGCGCGGTGGGCGCGGTCAGCACCTGCCGCGCCGCTCCCCGCTCCCGGGGGTGTCAGCGCTTGCCGCGCCGCTTCTGTCCCCGCGGGCGGTAGGGCCGCTGACCGGGCAGGGGCTGGTCGGGGTCGGCCGTCGCGGAGGGCTCCGGCGCCGGGTCCGCGGCCGCTGCCTCGCTCCGGGCGGCCTTCCGCGCGGCCCGTCGTTCGCCGGGGAGGTGGCCGCGGGACGCCGGGCCGCCTGCCGAACCCGACGCGCGGCGCCCCTCGGCGAGGTCGAGGTTCAGCTGCTCGGCACGCGCGGCCCGCCGGTACCAGAACACGGAGAACGCCGCGAGGCCGAGGGTGGCGAGCCCGGCGTTGAACACCGCCACCTCGACCGGGACGAGCAGCAGTTGCACCGCCCCCAGCACCGGACCCAGCAGCCACGACCACTTCCAGAACCGCTGCTGTCGCCGGGCGACCATGACCGCGAGTGACGCGTGCTTGCGGTTCTCGACGACCTTCCCCCGGTTCACGGCCCGCATCACGGCGCGGCGGTCCGTCTGGTCGAGCGCCATGAAGCGGCGCTGTTGCTCGGCGCGGTCGGGGGTCTTGGCCACCGGCAGGCTCCGGTCACGAGGGTCGGGCCGTGAGCGTACTGAGCCGGCGCGCACGGTCCGCGGGAGCACCGGGACCGAACCTCGGTCACGCCCGTCCGCCCGCGATCCGTTGCCGCTCAGGCTCGCGTCAACCAAGGAGCCGCCCCGTGCTGCGCCGCCCTCGCCCCGAGCCCGCCGGCCCCGGCCAGGAGTCGGTCTGGGACTACCCACGTCCCCCCGCCGTCGACCCGTCGGACGAGCACGTCGTCGTCGAAGCGGGCGGCGAGGTGGTGGCCGACACGCGTCGCGCGGTCCGGGTGCTGGAGACCTCGCACCCGCCGAACTACTACGTCCCGGCCGAGGACGTCCGCTGGGACCTGCTGGAGCGGTCGGCAACTCGCACGGTGTGCGAGTTCAAGGGCGTGGCCTCGTACGCGGACCTGATCGTCGGTGACCGACGGGTCCGGGATGCCTGCTGGTGGTACGAGGACCCGACCCCGGGCTTCGAGGCCATCTCCGGAGCCGTCACGTTCTACCCGCAACGTGTCGACCGGTGCGTCGTCGACGGCGAGGAGGTCCGTGCCGTCGAAGGCGACTTCTACGGCGGGTGGATCACCTCACGCGTCGTCGGGCCGTTCAAGGGTGGCCCCGGGTCGATGTGGTGGTGAGTGTTGGCCGCGGCGTCCGGATGGAGGGGTGGAGCGCGGGTCGGGGGCCGATCGCGCCGTAGCATCGGAGGCTCCGACCGCCACCGACCTGCGAGGTCCAGCCCATGTCCATCGTGAAGATCAACGTGCTCCAGGTTCCGGAAGGCCGCGGCGAGGTGCTCGAGCAGCGGTTCGCGTCCCGCGCCGGCGAGGTCGAGAAGGTCGACGGCTTCGAGTCGTTCGACCTGCTCCGCCCGACCGAGGGCACCGACCGCTACCTCGTGGTCACCCGGTGGCGTGACGAGGACGCCTTCCAGTCCTGGCTGAGCTCCGACGCGTTCGGGCGCGGCCACGCGCAGAGCCAGGCGGACCGCACCGCCGAGGAGGGCGCCGGCGCGGGCCACCCAGGCGGGCACGGCGGGAGCGAAGGCGGCCACGGCGGTGGCGGCCACCCGGGCGGCGAGGCAGCGCAGGGCGGCGGTCATCCCGGCGGGGGGCCGGCGGCGGTGGGCTCCGAGCTGTGGGGCTTCGAGATCGTCACCAGCGCGACCCGCGCGAGCGACTGACCTCGGCGCGGAGACGGCAGGGGCCCCCTCTCGGGGCCCCGTCGGGTTGAGGGTGCGCTGGGGCACGTAGGGGACGTTCCCGTGCACCCGCGTCCGGCTCAGGGCGATCGAACCGTGATGGCCGAACAGTCAGGATCCGGCGACCTGAGGTGCGTGTCCCCGTGTCGCGGCTCCGACCTCGGAAGGTGTCGTCGTCCCCCCGCCGGCCCCTGGTGTGGTTGCAGCGGCCGCGAACGGGATCTGGAGCACGCGCAGGAGCACGACCCCGCCCAGGACCATCGCAAGGACCGTCGGCTCCGACCGGAACGTCGTGATCGCCAGCAGGGCCGCGACCGGGAGGTTGCGCTGCAGGGTCACCACCGTCAGCGTCAACCCGAGGCCCGGCTTCCCGGCGCCGACCAGGGCGCCGGCGCCGATGCAGACCGCACCGAACAGCACGAGGGCGAGCACGCCGCCGGTTCCCACGGCCCGCAGGATCGTGGGGAGGGTGAGCAGGAGCGCGAGGCCGCCACCGACGGCCAGCGCCGCCAGCGAGACGCGCTCGAGGGACGGGAGCAGGCGCGCGACACCCTTCTCGTCGCGGCTGCGGGCGACGACGCCCCCGACCAGCGGCAGCACGACCCCGGCGGCCAGCGGCAGGAGCACGTCGGATGCTCGGACGTCCAAGGCGACGGGCCCCGTCAACAGCAGCACCGTCGCCACGACGCCCACGGCGGTGAGCGCCACCGTCTGCCCCGCCGGCAGCCCGTCGCCGTCGCCGAGCCGACGCCCGAGGGCTCCGAGCGCCGGCGGGCCCGCCGCCGCCCCGAGCAGCAGGAGCCCGACGAGCAACGGGGCGTCCAAGCCCACCCCCGAGCCGACCGCCCAGGCGCCTACGGGGGCGGCGATGGCTCCGGCCATCGCGAGCCGTGTCGTGCGGCCATCGGTCAGCGCGGCTGCCAGGCCCGTTCGCCCACTGCTGAGGCCCAGGCCGAGCATCGTGGCGACGACGTAGACCGCCAGCCCGGCGGCAGCGATCGAAGGCAGGATCCCGTCCATGCGCCGAACCGTACTGACCGGGGCGCCCGGAACCGCGGAACCCGTGCCAACCCTGGCGCGCGAGCGTGACCCGCGGTCTACCGCCGCACGGCGTGCTCCTGCAGCCAGTCGAGCACCACCTCGAGGACACCGAGGTTGCCGGGCCCGAGCATCAGGTCGTGACCCATCCCGTGGAAGATGCGGGCCTGCGTGCCGTAGGTGCGGGCGGTGCGGATCACGTCCCGGGGCGAGAGCAGCCGGTCGTCGGCGCCGCCGAGCACCAGCATCGGTGTGCGCACGTCGGGCACGCGGCGCGGGAGCGCCACCTGCCACGCGGCGAGCACCGCTTCCTCACCCAACCGGGCGGTGTGGCGCCGCGCCTCGTCGCCCGGCATCGCGGAGCCGAAGAAGGTCCCGTCACGGGGGCGCGGCGCCGCCCCGACGAGCGCCTGCCCGAGCAACCCCGGGTCATGGCGCAGCATCGCGGTCGCGAACCCGAGGCCGTGGACCGGCGGTGCGGACGCCACCAGCACCCCGGCCGGCGCGGCCCGGTAGCGCTCGAGCACGCTCTGGACCACGAGCCCACCCATCGAGTGGCCGATCAGCACGGGCGGCGCAGGCAGCCGCGCGATGGCCTGCAGCACGTCGTGCTGGTAGTGGCGCAGCGTCGCACGCCCGTAGCGCTCCGGGCGTTCGCTGCCGCCATGCCCGCGCAGGCTCACGGCGACCCCGTGCCAGCCGCGCGCCGCGACGGCCGGCAGCCAGGACTCCCGCCAGCACCACGCGCCGTGCCAGGCGCCGTGGACGAAGAGCAGGGGCGGCCGCGCCGGGTCGGGGGAGTCGGGCACGACCTCGAGCACCTCGCGCTGGACCGGCGGCGCCGGAAAGGCCCAATCGAGCCGGCGCAGCACCTGCTCGCGGGGACGGGTGGAGGGACGCGGTGACAACGGACAGCTCCGAGGTGGGGTGGGTCAGCCGGCGGGGACGGGCCGACGGACGCGGGTCAGCCGGCGCTCGAGCTCGCGGATCTCGCGCTGGAGCACCCGGATGTAGTCCGCGTGCTCCACCTCGACGTGGTGGCGGGTGGAGTCGACCAGGTCGACGCCGCCCTGCGAGCGCTCGCCCGCCCGGTCACGGTTGTCCTCGAGGTAGCGCCGCGCCTCGGCCGGGTCGGCACGGCGCAATGCCAGGAAGGTCGCGAGCATCACGGCCTGCCAGTGCACGAGGCAGAACTGGCCCGAGTCCGGCTGGATCAGTCCGATCACCGCGAGATCGTCGCGGTCGGGGTGGAACACGTTGCGGAACAGCTCGGGGCGGCCGGGCTCGCCGGGCAGCGCGTCGTCGGGCAGGAACGGGAACCGGATCAGGTAGCCGGTCGCGAACACGACGAGGTCGGCCGTCACGGTGCGTCCGTCGGTGAACACCACCGTGTCACCCTCGAAGCGGGCGACGTCGGGCACGGGTGTGAGGTCGCCGTGGCCGGTCACGTACAGCAGCTGCTGGTTGACGATCGGGTGGGTCTCGAGGAAGCGGTGATCGGGCCTCGGCAGCCCGAACCGCTCGTAGCGGCCGACGACCACCCGGGCGGTCGCCTGGAACAGCGCCTGGGTCACCCGGGTGGGCAGCCGCAGCGAGAAGATCGCGTCGCTGATCTGGTCCGCCGGCCGGCCGAAGGCGTACTTCGGCGCGTACCAGTAGGCCCGCCGGGTGGAGTGGTACGCCGCCGCCGCGCGCTGGGCCGCCTCGACGGCGAGGTCGCAGCCGGTGTTGCCGGCACCGACGATCACCACCCGCTGGCCGTCGAACCGGTCCGCCGCGTGGTAGTCGGCCGCGTGGAGCAGCTCGCCGGTGAAGGTGTCCTGGCCCGGGTAGGTCGGCAGCTTCGGGTACCAGTTGTGCCCGTTCGCCACCACGACCGTGCCGTAGCGGCAGCGTTCGTCCCCCTCCGGCGTCCGCAGGAGAACGTCCCACCCGCCGTCGACCGCCGGGCTGCACGCGGCCACCTCGGTGCGGAAGCGGATCACCTCGTGCAGCCCGAAGTGGCGGGCGTAGCGCTGCAGGTAGCGGTGCACCTGCTCGTGATGGAGGTAGTCGGGGTCGTCGTCGGGCATCGGGAAGTCGGGGTACTGCGTGAACGGCTTCGAGGAGATCATGTGGGTGGACGCGTAGACGCGGCTGGACGCCGCGGCCGCGTTCCAGTTGCCCCCGACGTCGTCCTCGCGTTCCACGACGTCGACCCTCGCCCCGCGCTCTCGCAGGTTCTTCGCCGCGGTCAGGCCCGAGCTGCCGGCGCCGACCACGAGCACGCGATCGCGGCGATCGGCAGCGTCAGCGAGGGAGCGTTCCAGGGGAACGGAGGGGGAGGTGGTTGGCATCGGCGACCTCGCGGCGGGGCGAGCCGCGATCATGGCGCACGTGCGTCATGTCGTGGCGGCCGCGAGGAGGGTAGGGCGGGGCCCCGGCGTACCGGGACCCCGCACCGGCCGGTTCAGCGCGACGCGTCGAGCTCCTCCCGGGCGACCGGGTCGTCGGCACCGGGACGGCGACGTCCGGTGGTCAACGGCAGGGTCACGAGGGTCGCG
Organism: Nitriliruptoraceae bacterium; assembly: GCA_007133465.1. Taxonomy (GTDB): domain Bacteria; phylum Actinomycetota; class Nitriliruptoria; order Nitriliruptorales; family Nitriliruptoraceae; genus SLMP01. The sequence continues at coordinate 14,693 of SLMP01000116.1, forward strand.
AGCGTCGCGATCGCGAGCACGATGAGGACGACATCCAGGTGGTTCATGGCAACTCCCCCGTTCGGCCGTCACGACGAGCGACAGCCGGTAGGCGCAGACTGCCCGGTCCCGGGGCCGAACGCTCGTTCGGCACCCCGCTCGTGCGCGACGCGCGCGAAGGACCGGCCACCGCACCGCGATGCGCACGGCACGGGCCACCCGGACCACCCTCCCGCGTCGGTAGCATCGGCGCCGCGACCCACCCCAGGAGCTGACCCCCGATGGCCGACCGCCACGCCGACGAGCTGGCCGCTGTGCGTGCCCGCGTGGCGCAGCTCGCCCACGACCTCGACATCGAGGTGAAGCGCGACCGGCGCGGCGAGCTGCAGGAGCGCGCCGCCGAGCCCGGCCTGTGGGACGACACCGAACGGGCCCGGCGGGTCACGACCGAGCTGTCGCGCGTCGAGGTGGAGCTGGTCCGCTTCGAGCGGCTCGCCGAACGGCTCGACGACCTCGACGTGCTCGACGAGCTGGCCGCCGAGGAGGACGACGCCGCGTCGGCCGCGGAGGTCGCGAACGGCCTCGCGGAGATCCGGGCGGAGCTCGATCGGCTCGAGCTCGCCACGATGCTCGGCGGTGAGCACGATCACGAGGACGCGCTCGTGTCGATCCACGCCGGCGAGGGCGGCGTGGACGCGATGGACTGGGCGCAGATGCTGCTGCGCATGTACCTGCGCTGGGCGGAGAACCGCGGGTTCGACACCGACGTGTTCGACCGCTCCTACGGCGAGGAAGCCGGGCTGAAGTCGACCACCTTCGAGGTGCGCGGTCCCGACGCGTACGGCTGGCTGTCCACGGAGCACGGCGTGCACCGGCTGGTGCGCATCAGCCCGTTCGACTCGCAGGCCCGCCGGCAGACCTCGTTCGCGCTGGTCGACGTCGTGCCGATCCTGCCGGAGCTCGACGACGAGATCGTCGTGCCCGACGAGGACATCCGCGTCGACGTCTACCGCTCCTCGGGGCCGGGTGGGCAGAGCGTGAACACCACGGACTCGGCGGTGCGGATCACCCACCTGCCGACCGGGCTCGTCGCGAGCTGCCAGAACGAGAAGTCGCAGCACCAGAACCGCGCCGCGGCGCTGCGGGTGCTGAAGGCCAAGCTCGCCGAGCTCCAGCGGCAGAAGCGGGCGGACCAGCTCGACGAGCTGCGGGGCGGGGTGCAGAACGTCGGGTTCGGCTCGCAGATCCGCAGCTACGTGATGCACCCGTACCAGATGGTCAAGGACCTGCGTTCCGAGCACGAGACCGGCAACGTCCAGGCCGTGCTCGACGGCGACCTCGACCCGTTGCTCGACGCGGAGCTGCGCCGTCGGGCACGCGAGACCGCCGTCCAGAAGTGACCGGCGGCCTGCAGTTGTTGGACGTCACGACGAGCCGACCGGCGCGACCGGCGGCGACCCTGGCCGTGCGACGGCAGCGGCCCTGTGGCCTTTCCCGCGACCTCCGGTAGGCTCCCTCCGGCCCGGAGGGGGCGGTCGTCGCCTCCGTTCTCGGTCACCCACCCCCGCTCCCGGTGTCCAGCCGTGCCACCGTCGTTCCCGCGGGGTGTCGGTCCGCCGGAGCTCCCGAAGGTGCAGGCGCGTCGTGATCACACTCAAGAACGTCACCAAGACCTACAAGCGTGGCCAGGACGACGAGGTCGTCGCGTTGCGCGACGTCTCGCTCGAGGTCGCGAAGGGTGAGTTCGTGTTCGTCGTCGGCCCGTCGGGGTCCGGCAAGTCGACGTTCATGAAGCTCCTGACCCGCGAACAGGCCCCCGACGGGGGCGACATCTGGGTCGCGGGCAAGAACCTCGCCAAGCTCCGCCCGTGGAAGGTCCCCGCCCTGCGTCGGGAGATCGGCTACGTCTACCAGGACTTCAAGCTGCTGCCGAACAAGACCGTGGAGGAGAACATCGCCTTCGCGCTCGAGGTCATCGGCAAGGGCCGGCGCGAGATCGATGCGCGGGTCCCCGAGGTGCTCGAGCTCGTCGGCATCGAGGAGAAGAAGCGGGCCCTGCCCCACGAGCTGTCCGGTGGGCAGCAGCAGCGCGTCTCGGTCGCGCGGGCCTTCGTCAACAACCCCCGGATCCTGCTCTGCGACGAGCCGACCGGCAACCTCGACCCGACCACCTCGGTCGGCATCATGAAGCTGCTCGACCGCATCAACCGCACCGGCGCGACCGTCGTGATGGCGACCCACGATCAGCACATCGTGGACTCCATGCGCCGGCGGGTGGTCGAGCTCGAGGACGGCGTCGTCGTCCGTGACCAGACTCGAGGCGTCTACGGCTACGCCGGCTGACGCCCGCCGGGGCCCGTCGCTCACGACGGGCCGCCTGGCACGATGCCAAGGGAGATGACGCATGTCCGCGCGTTGGGTCTACGTCCTGCAGGAGTCCATCCGCGGACTCTCGCGCAACCTGCTGATGACGGTCGCCGTCGTGCTGTCGGTGACCGTGTCGCTGACGTTGCTCGGCGCCAGCCTGCTGCTGTCCGAGCAGGTCGACCTCGCCACCGACGACTGGACCGGCAAGGTCGAGGTGTCGATCTTCCTGTGCGACGACACGACCGCCTGTGCGCCGATCACCGACGAGCAGCGTGACCAGCTCCGCCGCGACCTCGAGGACCAGCCGGTCGTGGCCGAGGTCTTCTTCGAGTCCAAGCAGGACGCCTACGAGCGGTTCCAGGAGCTGTTCCGCGACCAGCCGACGCTCGTCGAGTCGGTCGACCCGGACACCCTCCCGGCGTCGTTCCGCGTCCGGTTGGAGAACCCGGCGCTGTTCGGGGTCATCGCGGAACAGTTCGCCGCCTACCCGGGCGTCGAGGAGATCGTCGACCAGCGCGAAATCCTCAACCAGTTCCTGCGCTTCACCAACGTGATCCGCAACGCCGCGCTGATCGTCGCCGCCATCCAGCTGATCGCCGCCGGCGTCCTGATCGCCAACACGATCCGGGTGGCGGCGTTCGCCCGGCGTGAGCAGACCTCGATCATGAAGCTCGTCGGCGCGAGCAACTGGTACATCCGGCTGCCGTTCGTGCTCGAGGGCGTGTTCGCCGGCCTGCTCGGTGCGCTGTTGTCCTGGGGCCTGCTGTACGCGAGCGTCCCTCGGGTCGCGGGGCAGCTGCGGCGTGAGATCGAGCTGATGCCCTTCATCGACGCCGAGCACGTCCTGCTCATCGGCCCGTGGCTGCTGCTCGCTGGGGTCGGCATCGCCGCGTTGTCGTCGGTCGTCGCGCTCCGCCGCTTCCTCGACGTCTGACCCGCGACCGCGCTCGGTACGCTGGCTGGCTATGGCCAAGAAGCAGCAGCGCGAGCACGCCGATGGAACCAAGCTGATCGTCAGCAACCGTCGCGCGCGGTTCGACTACCACCTCGACGACCGGTACGAGGCCGGCCTCGTGCTCCAGGGCACCGAGGTGAAGTCGTTGCGCGGTGGGAAGGGCTCCCTCGCCGAGGCGTGGGTCAAGATCGACCCGGCGGGCGAGGCCTGGCTGATGCAGGCGCACATCCCGGAGTACGAGTTCGGCAATCGCTTCAACCACGACCCGACCCGGCCGCGCAAGCTGCTGCTGCACCGGCGCGAGCTCGAGAAGCTGGCCCGAGCCGTCGGTGCGCAGGGGGTGACCCTCGTCCCGACGCGCCTGTACTTCCGCGAGGGCAAGGCGAAGCTCGAGCTGGCCGTCGGGCGTGGGAAGAACGTCGCCGACAAGCGCCAGACGGCGGCCAAGCGCGATGCCCAGCGCGAGATCGAGCGGGCCCTCAAGCGCCGTCGCTGACCGTCACGCGATCGGCAGCCCCTGGCGAGGTGCCAGCAACCTCGCCGTCGCCTCCGAACTGGCACGCTGCGGTCACGCAACGAGGATGCACGGCCGTCACCCGCAGGGACCCGGACCAGCGGCGGTCGCGTCGTCGGCGAGCGGCCACCCCGAGGACTGTCGCATCCGGCCCGGAAGCGGTACGATCGAAGGCCGGCCAGGTTCACGTGCCCGGTCGGATTGACAACTGCATCGCGCCGATGCCCTCCACCAGCCTGGGGCTGACATGGTCTCGACCGTGGTCAGTCCGTCGCCGGGGGAGCGTGCCGAGGATGCTCGCGTGACCTCGACAAAACGCGCGGGAACCTTCAGATGCCAACGATGAGATGGCTCTTGCGGCCTAACACGCCGTGACGTTCCGCCCCTGACGCCTCGTAGGGGGACCGGAGCGACGACACGAGGCTCCACCCTGACGCCTGGACCGCCGGGACCGATGGGGACATCTGCAGGCGGTATGGACGTGGACGCTGCTTGGCGCCGGAGCACCACGTCCGAGATGATCCGGAACCTACGCACGTAGAGCCCACAGCGTCGGGACCGCGGGACCCGGGTTCGACTCCCGGCAGCTCCACCAGCACCAACCAGACCACGGGTGTGCGCCCGTCGCGCCGCGCCGCGGCGTGACGATCGCCCGCACCCACCCCGTTCCGAAGCTCGTGCGATGGCAGAACCGCCGAGGTGGCCGACAAGGGCCACCCGGCGGGGACGGGCGACCGGCCGGGCTCCCACCAAGGGGAGCTCGGAACGGGTCCCGTCCGCTCGCCATCCACGTGACCCATGAGCGCATCGGCGCCATGCCGTCCACGAGCCCCCGCCGACCCTGTTGGCGGGGGCTTCGTCGTGGCGCGAACGCCGTCGGGAGCTGTTCGGTCGCGAACGCCGCAGGGAGCTGCTCGGGCCCGGCCCTGGCCCGGCGCCGCTGGCGCCCTCCTCGCCCTCGCCGATCGGACCCTCGGGTCGGCCGTCGGCCTACCCGCCGTCGTCGACCTCGTTCGGGCCGTTCGGGCCGCTCGGGTCGGTCACCGACGCGAGCGCGGCCTGCAGGTCGCCGCGGTGCCGGTCGGTCGGGACCCCGACGGCGTGCCAGACGACCGTGCCGTCGCGATGCGTGAGCAGTGCCGTCACCTGGTCGGCCGTCGTGATCCCGCAGGACCGTCGGAACGCCGCGGGGTCGGTGTAGACGGTGATCGTGCGGGCCAGCGCGATCGGGTCGGCGATCCCGGCGGCCATGCCGCCGTCGATCATCCGGCGGGCGGGGAGGTAGCGGCGTCCGAGTACGGGCACCTCGACGACGGCGCTCGCCATCGGCTCGGTCGCGCCGTAGGGGCTCGGTGGGACCCCGAGGGCCACCGCCAGGTCGATCCAGCGGTCCACCTCCCCCTGCTGCCGCTGCCGGAAGGCGACGATCACCAGCGTCACGGCACCCGGCAGGTCGACGGGCAGGCGGTACGGCGTGCCGTCGAGTGCCCGCCCCGCTGCGTCAGCCAGCCGCACCTGCGGGGGGGAGGGGTCCGGTCGCCCACCAACCATGCGCGCTCCGCGGGACGCTCACGACCCGTCTCCGGGTCTGCTAGTAGGCTAGTCCCGCAGAGGGGGCTCGCACGTCAGGGGCCCGTGCGGATGGGGTCGGGTCAGGCCCAGGCGCCGACAGACGAGCGCCGGTGCGGGACGTGCCAGGGCGACCGTGGCACCGGATCGGAGGGATGTTGCAGCGCCTGGGGTCCGACTACGGCCGGCTGTGGCGGGCGGCCGCGCTGTCGAACCTCGGTGACGGCATCCTGCTGGTCGGGGGCCCGCTCGTCGCGATCCAGCTCACCCGCTCGGCGACCCTCGTCGCTGGCGCCCTCGTCGCGCTCTCGTTGCCCTGGCTGCTGTTGACGCTGCCCGCCGGGGCGCTCGCCGACCGGTACGACCGCCGTGACCTGCTGCTCGGCGCCACGGCGATGAGGGTCGCCGTCGTCGCCGTGGCGGGGTCGATCGCGCTGGCGGGCTCGTTCTCCCTGACCGTGCTCTACGTCACGCTGTTCCTGCTGGGTGCGTGCGAGGTGCTGTTCGACACCACCTCGCAGTCGATGATCCCGTCGGTCGTCGCGCGCGAACACCTGAGCGCCGCCAACGGCCGGCTGGCGGCCGCCCAGATGATCGGCAACCAGTTCGCGGGGTTCCCGCTCGCCGGCTTGCTCGTCACGTTCGCCGTGGCCTGGGTGTTCCTCGGGCCGGCCGCCCTGTTCCTCCTCGCCGTGCCAGCGCTGCTGCGCATGTCCCGAGGGCTGCCACCGGCAGGGCGGACCGACGCGACCCTCGGGGCGGACATCCGCGAGGGCCTCGGGGAACTGTTCGCCCGTCCGGTGCTGGTGCGGCTGGCCGCGCTGGCCGCGGTGGTCAACATCGCAGCGGGCGCCTTCAACGGAGTGTTCGTGCTGTACGTGGTCGGCCCGGAGTCGCCGATGGGGCTGTCGGAGATCGGCTACGGCCTGCTGGCGGCGCTGCTGGCCGCTGGCAGCGTGCTCGCCTCGATGGTGGTCGGCACCCTGGATGCCCGACTCGGGCCGTCCCGGCTCATGGTCGTCGCGTTGCTCCTGGTCGCTGCCGCGTTGACGGTGCCCGTCGTCTCCGCCAGCGTCACGCTCGTCGCGTCGATGCTGCTGGTCCTCGGGTTCGGCATCACGCTGCTCAACGTCGTCGTGGTGAGCTCGCGGCAGCGCATCATCCCGAACCGCCTGCTCGGCCGTGTGAACGCCGCGTACCAGCTGATCGGGCAGGGGGCCGGGCCGGTGGGGGCGCTCGCGGGTGGGGTGCTCGCCGATTTGACCAGCCTGCCGACGGTGTTCCTGATGGCGAGCGTGCTCATCCTCGGTGCGGCCCTGCTGCTCGGGCTGCCGCTACGCGACCGCGACCTGGCCCCCTCGGTGGCCTGAGTCGGTCCCGGTCCGTCCGCTGCACGGTGGGACGTACCCTGGTCGCCGTGTCGCCCGCCCGCGACGGCTGATCGGACGTGACGATGGTTCCCGCGCTGGATCTCCACCGCCTGCGACCGTCCGACGCGGGCACCGGGCGCCAGCCCGCTCGGCCCCACCGGGTCGGACGCCGGGGGTCGCTGCGCACCATCGCCGTGCTGTGCCTGGTCCTCGGTGCCGTCCTCACGCTCACGTCCGCCGGCCGCGCCACCGGCGATGGCCCCGTCTACGTCGTGTCGATCAGCGGGGTGATCGACCTCGGCCTCGCCCCGTTCCTCGCTCGGACCCTCGACGCGGCGGAGGCGGACGACGCCGCCGCGGTGGTGCTCGACATCGACACGCCCGGCGGTCGTCTGGACGCCGTGCTCCAGATGCGTGACGCGCTGCTCGACAGTCCCGTGCCCACCGTGGCGTTCATCGACCGGACGGCCCTGTCCGCCGGGGCGTTGATCGCGCTGTCCTCCGACGACATCTACGTGGCGCCCGGCGCCGTCGTCGGGGCGGCCACGCCCGTCGACGGCTCGGGTGTCGCCGCCGACGAGAAGGTCGTCTCGGCCGTGCGTTCGGTGTTCCGGTCCACGGCGGAACAGCAGGGGCGCGACCCCGTGATCGCCGAGGCGATGGTGGACCCGGAGGTGGAGATCGAGGGGCTGGTCGCGCGGGGTGAGCTGCTCACGCTGACGGGTACCGAGGCGCTGGAGGTCGCCTACGCCGACGGTGCCGCCACGGGGCTCACCGACCTGCTGGAGCAGCTCGAGCTCGACGACCGCGCGATCGCGACCTCGTCGATCAGCCTCGCGGAGCGACTCGCCCGCCTGGTCAGCAACCCCCTGGTGTCCTCGCTGCTGCTCGCGGCCGGGGTGCTGCTGTTGATCGGCGATCTGCTCAGCGGTGGGGTCGGGGTCGGCGCCGCCGTCGGGGTCGGGCTGCTCGCCGTCTTCCTCGGCGGTCACCTGGTCGCGGGGCTCGCCGGCTGGGAGGACGTCGCGCTGGTCGTGGTCGGGGTGGGCCTATTGATGCTCGAGATGTTCGTGTTGCCCGGGGTCGGCCTCGCCGGCGCCCTCGGGCTCGTGGCGATCCTCGGCGGCGCGTTCCTCGCGACCCTCAATCGCGACTTCGACCTCGTCGGCTCCGACCAGCTCCTGCGCGCGGGCATGACGGTCGGGTTCGCGTTCGTCCTGATCGCCGGTGGGCTGATCGTGCTGATGACGCTCCTGACACGCAAGGGCGGACCGCGCCGCCTCGTCCTCGGCGCCACGCTCGGCGACGACGTGCCGCTCGCTGCGCGGTCCTCCCGCGGCTGGCTCGGCTGGTTCGACGCCGATGCGGTCCTCGCCTCCGACCGTGACGACTACGTCGGCAGTGGCGCCCCCGCGGGCCCCGCGGGTGAGGACGCCGGAGGCGCCGACGCAGCCGGCGCGACGACCGCCGGCCGCTCCGGCCCGGTGCACCTGCCGCGCCCGGACGCCCGACCCGGCGCGCTCGGCGTCGCGATCACCGACCTGCGTCCAGCCGGGGTCGCGGAGATCGCCGGCCGGCGCGTCGACGTCGTCACCGAGGGCGAGTACCTGCGGGCCGGCGACCCCGTCGAGGTGCTGGTCGACGAGGGCTACCGGCGGCTGGTCCGGCGGGCCCGCGACTGACTGCCGGCGCCCGGCTGCGGGCCGGCGGGTCGTGGGTGCCCGGTTCCCTGCTCAGCACGCTTCGGTGCACCACGTCTCGGTGCACCCACGGGCTTGATGCACCCACGACCCCCGGAGGCGTCGGAGACGAGGGGATCGGTCAGCGGCCGTCGGGCTGTTCGCCCCCACCGGGCGCGGCTGACCGCCACGGGGCAGCGGGGTCTGACCGTCCCTGCCCGGGCGTCACACGCCTCGGGTAGGGTCGAGACCTCAGCTCCGGTCGGGCACGGGCGCGGCCGGCATCGGAGGTTGTGATGGAGCCGGGCAGCATGGCGTTCTTCGTCGGCATCGCCTTGATCGTGGCCGTGATCGTGGCGTTCTTCTACTTCGTCCCCGTCGGGCTCTGGATCACGGCGCTGTTCTCCGGGGTCCGGGTCAGCCTCGGCACGCTCATCGGGATGCGGCTGCGCAAGGTCGTCCCCGCGGAGATCGTCCGACCGCTGATCAGCGCGACGAAGGCGGGACTCGCCCTCGACATCACGCAGATGGAGGCGCACTACCTCGCCGGCGGGCGGGTCGAACAGGTCGTGACCGCACTCATCTCCGCCGACCGCGCGAACATCGAACTGCCGTGGAAGCGCGCCACCGCCATCGACCTCGCGGGCCGGGACGTCCTCCAGGCGGTGCAGGTCAGCGTCAACCCGAAGGTGATCGAGACCCCGCGGATCGCGGCGGTCGCGAAGGACGGCATCCAGGTCATCGCGGTCGCCCGCGTGACCGTCCGGGCGAACATCGAGCGGCTGGTCGGTGGCGCCGGCGAGGAGACCATCATCGCTCGCGTCGGCGAGGGATCGGTGTCCTCGATCGGGTCGGCGGACAGCCACAAGTACGTGCTCGAGAACCCCGACGACATCTCCCGCCGGGTCCTCGAGCGGGGTCTCGACGCCGGCACCGCCTTCGAGATCCTGTCGATCGACATCGCCGACGTGGACATCGGGCGCAACATCGGCGCGGAGCTGCAGACCGATCAGGCCGAGGCCGACAAGAAGATCGCACAGGCCAAGGCGGAGGAGCGTCGGGCGATGGCTGTCGCAGAGGAGCAGGAGATGCGCGCTCGCGTGGTCGAGGCCGAGGCGGAGGTGCCGCGCGCACTGGCCGAGGCGCTGCGCAGCGGCAACCTCGGCGTGATGGACTCCTACCGGCTGGACAACGTCCAGGCCGACACCCGGATGCGCGAATCGATCGCCGGGGACGAGGACGCTGACCGCACCCGCCGCGACATGACCTCCTGAGGGACCACCGCATGGGTTCGTCACACGTGCCGTCGGCCCGTCGAGGGGCGACGCCGCCGTCGGGCGGCCGCGCCCCGTCCGCGCCGTCCCCGTCGGGTCGCCCGCAACCGGGCCCG